>DBTI01000062.1:0-17567 GCA_002306975.1 Ruminococcaceae bacterium UBA1320 | reverse complement strand
CTCATAACCCGAAGGTCGCAGGTCCAAATCCTGCCCCCGCAACCACAAAGAACCCGTTCTCGTAATTGAGGACGGGTTCTTTTATGCGCTCATAGCTCAGTTGTGTGCTTCAGATACGGACAAGCGGCAAGAAAATGTCGTCTACAATCTCCGCTATTGTCGTGTCGGAAATTATTCGGGGATATTTTAAGGCCTTAAATCAAAATGAGACGTAGAGTTCTAATTGCGTTTTATCAGCTTCGAGAGTCCAACCACAGCAAAACTTTTGCTGTGGTTGGACTTTATTTATAAGGTGTATTGACAAAGTACGAATTTGGTACTATTCTATTATCGTACTAATCAATCAGACAAAAGGAGCATGCGGATATGGATGCAATCGAAATTCGTAAGCGATCAAAAAGAAAATTTGATACTGAAGCACAGATTTATGAAAACACTTCAGACGGAAAATTTTGCTCCCGCGCATATTCGGCTATAGTAGAGACAGTTAACAGCATACCCTATCAATCACTGCTGGATGTCGGATGCGGCACCGGAATTATTCTCTCAAGGTTGAACGGAACGTCAAAGCTGTGCGGAATCGACCTTTCTCCTCAGATGATCGGGCGGGCGCGGGAATCACTCAAGGATAAAGCCGAACTTGCAGTCGGCGACGCCGAAGCCCTGCCTTGGCCGGAGAAAACTTTTGACACGGTCTGCTGCACATTTTCTTTTCATCATTACCCGAATCCGGGAAAAGTGCTGTCTGAAATGAATCATGTTTTAAAAAAGGGTGGCCGCCTTGTGCTGGCCGACCCGTGGATGCCCTTCCCTATGCAGCCGATTATGAACTTTTTTTGCAGGTATTCGAATAGTGGCGATCACCATATATACTCAAAACAGGAAATGCAGCAGATTCTCTTAAAAACCGGATTTGATTTGAGCAATTTCAAACACCCTACGAATGATTCGTTTCTGTTAACGGCAATTAAAATTGGAGGAACCGGTCATGCCTGAAATATACAGCCAAGATGACATTGATGCATTAAGCCGAATCCATCATACGATTTACTACAAGATGCTGCACAGCAATTTTGAAGACAATTTTCCGAAAATCAAGGGACTGACATCTCTTGAAATGGGTGTTTTAGGGGTACTTTCTGAATTTCCCGGCGAAATGCTCCGTGATATTGCAGAGCGGCTGGCAGTCCCTAAAAGCACGCTCACCAGTGTTATCGACAGATTGGAACGCCGAGGCTATATCAATCGGACCATCAGCAGAAATGACCGCCGGTCGTTCGAACTCTTGTTAACCGAGGACGGAAAATGTGCGCAGCAGCAGCACATTGAGTCTGAGCAGACGGGATACAAACAGATCGTTGATGCCCTCGACACGCCGGAAGAGATAGCGGAATTGATCAGGCTTCTTGGAAAGGTAGCAGAGCACTTCTAGAAAGGGACGTATATCCTATGTTAGACAACAAAAATATTCGGGGATGTTTTAAAATTTTAAATCAAAACGAGATTTAAAATCAGTTGCTTTCGATACGTAAAAAGGTGTTAACCCAAAATTTAGGGGTTAACACCTTTTATATTCGCAAATTTTAGAGATTGGACTTTTCGAGCACAGCTTTAATTTCATGTTACGTCCAAAATCTGCGTATTCCAACAAGCAATAACGGTTTTACAGGATAAACATAATACACAATATAAGATATGTCCACTTTATATTTCTATTTAAAAGGAGATAAACCACTCCAAAGCAGAATCCACATGTCGCAACAAACAATCCTGTAGCAAGACTTCCTTTTGTCGCCCAATGTGAAATTCCCCATGTCAATGCAACGACAATGCCACCGTATGGTATATTCGCTTTTTTAAACCATTTTTCGCATGCTTTCTGCCCGAACACAATAATAAGCGTGAACAAGCATGTCTCAAATAAATAATATATGTACTGAAAAACGAATTTAGGCATCCCGTTACCTCGGAATTCATGGAGTACCTTTGATCCATTCCAATCTATATAGGTACCGATCAATACAATCGTTATGCAAATTGCTGTCACAATCCATTGCCATGCGTTAATTCTCCGCGTACTCTCAAAAATGTTAAAATTATATTTTTTATGTGCGTATTTTACGATAAGATAAGTAATCACACCCCACGTGATGCAGGTTAACACCCAATGGCAGATTGACTGAGCCACATTCCATTCATTCATTGAACGCCCATAAATGACTGGTTCCAACAGAAATGCATATATTGCTTCTATCCCCAGCCCAACAAATGCACTCAATGCCAAAAATAAATAATCCAGTCCTTTCGCTTCTTTCGCCTTAATGTTCATACCGGTATCATCCTTCTTTCTTGAGTTCTGACAAAGTCTTATTTGCCTTTTTTATCTGAAATAAAATAACAGCATAATATATGATTGCTCCGATTATATAAGGAATGGTAAATGACCAAAACATATCCCTATATGCAGTTGATGCGTTATTTTGAAGATGACCTCCTATCCATATACTCAACATGATAATACCAACCAAAAAAATATATTGCCCTAAAATCACAATTGGCAATGGGATTTTTTGCAGATAATAATGAAGGCTTAGCACAAATGTCGCGATCAGAGACATTAGAAAAAGCATGATAAAATTTTCTACATAGTTAGGATCTTTGTAACCCAGCTTTATTTCAAAAATAATTTTACTGAAAGATAAGATCGTATACACAATACAAACTATAGGTAAAAAGTTTTTCTTATTAATAAGCTGCATTATTTCACCCTCCTCATTTTCTCCAGATACTGATAAAATTGGCTCTTGTATGTACGGTTCAGTATGACGGTTTCTCCATTGTCCAAAATGATTTTTATCCGCATGTTTATATCTGTTTTTAATCTGTCTATTTTGAAAATGTTTACCACCATTGATTTACTGATTCTCACGAATCCAGCACTGCCAAACTGATTCAAAAGTGTTTGAAGTGAAATATCTACTTGCCACACGGAATCCCTAAGATAGAAAAAGCACTTTCGTTCAACTACCTCACAATAATAAATGTCGCATGGACGTATTCGTGTAGTCTCATCTTCATTTTTCCCTGTCAATGTTTTATTATAAAAATCCAAGTATTTTATAATATTTTCAGTCTCATCATCTATCTCTTTATAATATAAATCAATTCGATTTTCTTCCAAGTCAGGCTCATGATATTTGAATATTTTCATTTTTCTACCGCCTCTTGTCAATTATATATGATATTTCTTCATGCGCAACGGGCACATGTTTATGTTGCGCTATAGTATGGTTAAGTTACAAAAGAGCAGTTGACCTACTCTTTTTGTATGCGCGAAATATAAATAATCAGCACCTTAATAGTAAAGCCTGTTACTCTTGATACGTAAAAAGGTGTTAACCCAAAATTTAGGGGTTAACACCTTTACTATACTACCTACTTTTTTAATTTTTCGAGATTGCCGCTCATAATATCCGGCAAATGCTTTTGAATTTTTTCATATGGCCAATCCCACCATTGTAGTTGCTGTAAGGCTTCAACGGTTTCTAGACTAAAGCGTTTTCTGATTTCTCTTGCGGGGACGCCGCCAACGATAGTATATGGCGGAATATCTTTTGTAACAACTGCCCTTGTACCGATAATTGCGCCGTCTCCGACATGTACGCCCTGCATAATGACAGCTTCGTATCCGATCCAAACATCGTTACCGATTACAATATTCCCTTTGTTGTCCCACGCACCTGTTACATTGTTCCAATCTAAATTCCATTCATCAGAAAAGATAGGAAACGGGTAGGTGGAAAGGGATTTCAAGGAATGGTTTGCACTGGAGAAAATAAACTTTGCACCGCAGGCAATGGAGCAAAACTTACCAATAACCAGTTTTTCACTATTTACAGGATAATGATAAAGAACATTATTCTTTTCGAACTGCGTAGGGTCATTGACGAAATCATTGTAAAAGGTATAATCACCAACAATAATATTGGGATCTCTAATCACATTTTTTAGATAAACGGATTCATGGTCATCACGCGGATATATTTTATCTTCCGGAACAGTCATAATAATTCTCCTCGTTCTATAATTAATTTTTGCTGACCATTCCGGAGTTTACAATGCACATTTTCACAATACCACCGCCTAGTTATCAAATGTCAGATCAATTATAATCTTTAGCGGAATAATAGTAAAGACCGCATTCCGTGAGTCCGCACACCGTCTGGGCTTATAGGCACTTACCTACATCATTGACGTGCAAGGATGAAGATTCGAGTTTCTCAGCGCTACCCTATAAATTCCCATGAAGTTAGATCTTATCTTGCTTCATGGGAATTTATTATTTTCAATATTAAAAAAACATCTCATAAAAATCGTTTGGCGCTGCACTTTAGAATTTTGAGGACGGCAATGACTAAATATTGCGTATATGCCAATAATATTTCAGTCAAAGTTTTTTCTAAGGGGCTTATAGAATGCTTCTTTTTGCGATAATAGCAATAACATTAGCGCTTATCTTTTATACACTTGGCGTATTTAGTGAAAAATTTGCGGGTGCACTGAAGCCATGGCATCTTGTAATGTTTTGGCTCGGATTTGCCTTTGATACAACAGGAACAACATTAATGACTAAACTTGCAAAAGATGTACTTGCTGTTAATTTTCATAGCATCACCGGGATAACCGCTATTATTCTTATGGCAGTACATGCGATCTGGGCTACAATAACGTTAATAAAGGGTAATGAAAAAAGCAAGCGTAATTTTCATAAATTCAGTATAGTTGTTTGGATTATATGGTTGATTCCTTATATTTCGGGGATGATTTTTGGCATGACACGTTGAATTCATTGCTGAGCGTCTACCTTTAACCGGCAGACGCTTTTTTATATTTTGCCACATGGGGATCTTTCTTTTCCTACCCTTTTATTCATTTGCCAAATATATTTGCATTTATCAGAATCAACATAATAAAGGCCATGTGCCGTTAACGCCTGCACATGGTCTTATAACTGATCCGCTATAACAACTGAGGAAACATATTACTATCGCCTAGATTTCACATATTTCCGTATTATCAAATCACAAAGTCAGAGTACTTTTCCATTTCTTTAATCAGTATCTGATATTTTTGTTTGCTTAGCTTTGCACAGCTTTTTCTTTCGTCTTCACTATCGCTTAATTTGTAATGAATCAAAGCATCTTTTAGTTCATTTATATTGAATTTGATATCCAAACTGCTAAGCTTGCTGTATATCGTCAAAATATCATTTTCCGCCTGCGCAATCAGCTTTATTTTCTCATCAATTTCCGCATCATTATCAGCAGTTAAGTATTGGGGTTTGTTCAAGTTTTTTATCATGGCTTTTAGCGGCACTAACGCATCCACAATTTTTTCTTTATAATCCGATAATATAAACTCATTCGTTTGTTTATAAGCGTATAATTTATCTTTTTCATCTATTGTTTTTGATAAAATAGTGGATGCTTCATCTTGGTTGTATACCGTGCTCTTGCCAACGGCTATTTGCAAACAGCTGGTCAGCAGATACTGTCTTTCGGAAAGGCAAACAAGAAGGCCGGTATTTTTTACGGAATTAACAGCATTACGAATAACCGCAGCCGGTTCTGCAAATTGAACTGATCCATTTATGATAACAATGTCAAAGTAATCGTTCGGCAAAATAGCGTTATTGTATTCCGTTGTTACTAAAGAAACAATATCTCCCGCGCCTGACAGCAAAATTTTATCAAACCAGTAATTATCGCATTCATTACCCATAGAATCAGTAACACAAACCAGCCTGTTATTTGCATTGAAACGGCTAAGCACTTTGGCAAGGTAATAGCTTAAAACCCCTTTGTCACAACCGATTTCTAAAACCTTTAAATCACGCTGCTTTTTTAACAGTTCCCTGGTTACTAAGAAAATTGATAAAATAACGGTTTGTTTGAGTAAGCCGCCCATCACATCTTCATTAATCTTATCAAATTCATCAATATATGAAATCATATCGTCGAATAGCGGATAAACCGTTTTACCATCATCTAAAACTTCATGTGAAGGCAAGTGGCTGTTATTGCTTAACGGATCAACTGCGTTAAACAGTTCGATTTTATTGTCATTATCATCTATAAATACAAATTGATTGTTTTCAAATTTAATTAAACTCAAGCCCGATCACCTCTCCGCAAAAAGTAAGTAATGAAGTTTTTCTATTGTTTTATCATAATCACAGGCAAGACGGGCATTCTCCATTTCATTGTTTGCACTTTTTTCAACCTTCTGCTGTTTACTGCAAACATTCGGAATATACTCGATTTTATAAGGCAATTTAATGCTCAGTTGTTTTTGCATCTCTTTGCTGCTGGTGGAGATCACATTACACTGATCCATAAACTTGATTAAATCAGCGTTATTCAGATGAATTTTATCCAACCATGAAGAATCGCCGCCGAGTGCCAAATAGACTTTCCCATCCGGACGCAGCTCGCGGTATAAATTCAGCAAAGGGAAATACTGAGGATTCAGACCGTTCAAGATCAAGATGTCCATATTCCGGCTATGGTCGATAATATACTGGTACCATGAATCGATCGATTCATCTGCAATGAAATCTATGTTCACACCTTTTAGATTTTTATCAAGATCAGGATATTCACCGGCCTTTGCTCCGACCATCACAACTTTATAGCCATATTTTTTATGAAAAAGAAAAGGCACAGTGCCACATTTCTCTATAAGCTTCCGGTTAATAGAGCAACCACTTGAGCACGGAACGGAATAAACCCCGAGCTGTTCTTTATCTGCCAAAGAAATATCCTGTTTTTCCTTGGGTATGGCATAAATTACAGTTTCCCAGTTTTGGTCTTCTCTATAGTGCCTAAGATAAAAACTATAATTTGGATTGATTGAATATATTAATTTGGGAATCTCCCATATATCGCTTACTATATGATAAACGCAAATCGCGAGTTTGGGATTATCACGAACAATGTGGTGCTTCGCTCCTATGAGCGCATCTATCTCAAACCCTTCGATATCCATTTTTATAAAGCTTACCGATTCTTTAATGTCTATGTCCAAAGAGGTGATTTTAACCTCGTCATTTTCCGCATCGTTCTTAACCGCCATAAAACTGCTGGAAGAACCACTCTGTGCAAACGTTATAACATCTTCATCTTTTCCCACACCAAATGGCTTGACATAAACATCTTTATACTTACTGACTGTTTGCTCGCATTTTTCAATATTCTCTCTTGAAGGCTCATATGTATATATATGCTTGTAGCATTTAAAATTTTTTATAAAGCTTTCTACAGTGTCTCCGATAAATCCGCCGCAATCCACGAATACTTCTTCTTCATCACAATGGATAATTTTCGGATCAAAATATTGATCATGATCCTTATCGCAGGCATCTTTTACGTAATCCATACTGGGGAAAACACGAAATCTCATTAAGTTCAAGAAAACTTCTTTTGAATGCTCATCTGAGAGCATGGAATAAAGCCATTTATAGTGTATAAGATTTTCTTTTAAATCTTTTAATATAAAATAGTAGCTTCCGCTTGTCTTGCCTTTTGAATAACCGCCCATTGGTAAAGCTGCAATATTTTTAGCGTCGACATTTTTATTTTGAGCAATTGCTTCTATTATTTCACTTATGTCACTCTTTGAAATAAGTTTGGAAATAAGTTCGAAAGATTCCAAACTGTTTGCAATAGTTGATATATCCACAGACAAGTCCCCAATCCAAAGGAAATTTATAGCCATGTAAATCGCTAATTTTATTATATTCTCCTAGGACTGAAAATGTAACTTTAGTATAAATTCAAAAACAAAAAGTGGTTTATCTTCCCCGCCGGCGAGGAAGATAAACCACTTTTTGTTTTTATTCACTTAGTGCGGAAAGAAACATTCCCGCGATTACATTTTTAAAAATGTAATCGCTATAGCTACACAATTTTCAAGTAAAATCATTTATTTCATTTTATTTGTGCTGAATTCAAACAATTTTTAAAATAATAATTGACATTTCTATATTTTTAGGGTATATTTATATAAGTGTCTGGCTCACGGTCGGATATATTTTATTAAATCGAGGTATTTTAATTGAATCATCAAGACAAAACTCTGGTATGCGTAGATTGCGGACAAGAATTTATTTTCACCGCAAGCGAACAGGATTTCTTCGAAGAAAAAGGCTTCACAAATGAGCCTAAGAGATGTAAATCATGCCGCGTAGCTCGTAAAAACGACGGAAGACCTCAGCGTGAAATGTTTGACGCTGTATGTGCTTCATGTGGCAAAACCTGCAAAGTTCCTTTCCAGCCACGTAACGATCGTCCTGTATATTGCAGCGATTGTTATTCCAACCAAAGATAATTGCAGATGTCTTTTTAAAGTACGTCCTTCGGGACGTACTTTTTTATGCCTTTTTCTAAGCAAAGATTACACGCCAAATTTTGTAATTTGGTTTATTCGATATGGTCAAGTCCCTAGTCGCATCGGAAACTCTCCGTAAAAAACAGAGAAAGCCGCATAACTGTTTTGGTTATGCGGCTTTCATTTTTAGTATTGTATCCCGCATTAATAAATATTTTTTAAACTGAACGTACGCTCTGCCTTTCAATTATCTGAGGCTCAAAAAACGCCTCTATATCTGTATATTCTTTACGAATCTTACGTATCAGCATTTTAGCGGCTGCTTTGCCCATTTCTATTTTGGGCTGCATTATCGTCGTAAGCGGCGGGTCAAGAAGTTCTGATATCATAACGTTGTCATACCCGATTACTGATATATCCTCCGGTATTTTCAAACCGGCTGCGAAGACTGCCTTATACGCTCCGATCGCCATAAGATCATTCATTGCAAATATGGCTGTTACACCTTTTCCGATTAAATATTCCGCGCCGCCGCAGCCCGATTCATATTTATAATTCCCCTCATATAAAAGCGATTCGTCAAAAACAATTTTCGCTTGTTCAAAAGCCTTTTTGCATCCTTCTAATCTATCCATTGACGTTCTGTTTTTTCTTGAACCGGCTATAATACCAATTTGCCTATGCCCTCTGTCAATTAAATATTGTGTGGCAAGATAACCACCCTGAACATTATCAAAACATATTTGATATATATTTTTACACTTGTTTTCATAAACACGATCAATAACTACAAAAGGTTTTTCATAACTGAATTCTGACGTAAATATCTTTTCCGACAAAGAAATCGGCGCAATGATAATGCCGTCTGTCCCTTTTTCTTTGAGTAGATTGAGATATTCAAGCTCTTTTTGGTGATTTTCATCTGTGTTGCAAAGAATAACATTATAGCCCAATGAATTGGCTCCATCCTCCGCACCCCTTGCAATGTCGGCAAAATACTGATTTGAGATATCGGGAATGAGCAGACCGATAACATTTGTCTTTTTAGTCACAAGGCTTCTTGCGAGCCCGTTCGGGGTAAAATTTGTTTCTTTTATTATTTTAAGTACCCTTTGACGCGTCTCATAGCTTATATCAAAATCTTTATGATTCAGTACTTTTGAAATTGTCGTAACCGATACGTGTGCAAGTTCTGCAACATCATAGATCGTTACCGGCATTTAATCTCCCCATTCAATAATTATGTAATTAAGTAGATGTTTAGTGAATTCATTTTGATAGTAAACTATAATATTTTAAATGTCAATATCAGTTTTAATATCCTGCATTTTTATAGCAATTATTTCATTCTTTATTTTGTTTTTTTGTTGAAAAGTAAAGCGCCTATCAAATTAATGATAGACGCTCAACATTAAAAACCCATTACTTCTTTGAACTTCTGAAAGAAATTTTTTCGCTTTTCATAGTTCGTGTTGTCATTCGTTGTTTCATCAAACTGCTTTAAAAGCTCTTTTTGTTTATCACTTAGGTTTTTGGGCACTTCAACGACGATTTTTACATATTGGTCGCCTTTACCGTATCTGTTCAAGTGCTGTATGCCCTTGCCGCGCAGCCTGAATGATTCTCCCGGCTGTGTTCCCGATGGAACGGTATAGCTAACCTTGCCGTCAAGCGTCGGCACCGTTATTTCACAGCCAAGTGCAACCTGTGTGAAGGTCAGGGGAACCTCGCACCAAACATCGTTGTTTATGCGTGAGAACAACGGGTGCGGACGCACTGAGATAGAAATATCAAGGTCGCCCGCCGGCCCGCCATTGCGTCCAAAATCGCCCTGGCTGCGCAGTGTTATCACCTGACCGTCGTTGATCCCGGCAGGTATATCCACTTCCAACTTGCGGGGGTGGCGAACAAGCCCAACACCGTGGCATTCCTGACATGGCGCTGTGATTATTTTACCCGTTCCGCCGCAATGATCACATGGGCGGGTTGTTGACACAATCCCGATAGGCGTTCTCTGGCTTATCTTAATGTTGCCTGTTCCGTGGCAGAATGTGCATTCTTCTGCCTTTGTTCCGGTTTTCGCACCTGTGCCGCCGCAAGTAGTGCATGTCTGCACCCTTGAGGATTCAACTGTCTTTTTGCAGCCTTTTGCCGCTTCCTCAAACGTAATGGAAAGATGCAGATGTATATCACTGCCGCGCACCGGTCCGTTTCGGCGTGAAGCGCCTCCAAAGCCAAATATGTCGCCAAGGTTCGAAAAGATATCGCCAAAATCGTTGAAATCAAACCCTGCTCCGCCAAATCCGCCGAAGCCTTCGCCACCGGCGCCAAAATTCGGATCAACGCCGGCATGACCAAACTGGTCGTATCTCGCGCGTTTGTCTTTATCAGACAGCGTTTCATACGCCTCGTTGACTTCTTTGAATTTTGCCTCTGATTCTTTGCTGCCCGGATTAAGATCGGGGTGATATTTCTTTGCAAGTGTGCGGTAGGCTTTTTTTAACTCGTCGTCTGTAGCGCCTTTAGTTAATCCCAGCACTTCGTAATAGTCACGTTTTTCGGCCAATAAAATCACCACTCATAATATTCGCGAACCACGTTATGTCTTTACCGCCATAAACGGCGATAAACATAAAAGCGGTTCTGTTGAACGCCGTCTAATATTTATCTTCGATAGAGATAGTCAAAAAAATCAAGCAAAACCTTTGATATATGGTTTTTGTGAAGATTTTTATCACTATCTCAGAAGAAGATTAATATAATAATGCCTGCGCCGTCCCCCGCTCACCGGGTTGTTCGCACGGCAAACGGGGGACGGCACTGCGTATCACTCAGGCGGTTGTCATAGAAATGTGACAGCCGCCCGATATTAAAATTTCCGGTCAATTTATTTCTTGTCGTCGTTGTCAACTTCGCGGTAGTTTGCCTCATGGACATCCGGGCCTGCCTGTGCGCCGGGGTCTGCGCCTGCTCCAGGATTCGGACCCTGTTCGCCCGGGTTGCCGGGATTGCCCTGGTTTGCCGTCTGTGAATAGATGCGGGTGGAAACCTCATAAACCTTTTTATTAAGTTCTTCCTGAGCCGCCTTTATCTTATCAAGATCGGTGCCCTTGAGTTCTTCCTTGAGGGCGTCTTTCTTTTCATTAATGGCTTTTTTCTCATCTTCCGTCACCTTGTCGCCAAGGTCAGTGAGCGTTTTTTCAGTCTGGAACACCATTTGATCAGCCGAGTTGCGGGTGTCGACTTCCTCACGGCGCTTTTCATCGTCAGCCTTGAACTGCTCAGCTTCTTTAACGGCCTTCTCAACATCGTCCTTGCTCATGTTGGTTGAGGAAGAGATTGTGATATTCTGCTCTTTGCCTGTGCCGCGGTCTTTTGCGGAAACATGAACGATACCGTTGGCGTCTATATCAAAGGCAACCTCTATTTGAGGTACGCCGCGAGGCGCAGCCGGAATGCCGTCGAGGTGGAAAACCCCCAGCGTCTTATTGTCGCGAGCCATCGGGCGCTCACCTTGAAGCACATGGACTTCAACAGAGGTCTGACCGTCAGCCGCGGTTGAGAACACCTGGCTCTTTTTGGTCGGGATCGTTGTGTTGCGGTCGATAATCCTTGTTGAAACGCCGCCCATTGTCTCGATGCCGAGTGAAAGCGGAGTAACGTCAAGAAGAACCATGCCTTTGACGTCACCGCCAAGAACACCGCCCTGTATAGCCGCGCCGACTGCTACGCATTCATCCGGATTTATGCCCTTGAACGGCTCTTTACCTATAAACTTCTTAACTGCGTCCTGAACCGCGATGATACGGGTAGAACCGCCGACAAGAAGAATTTTATCGAGTTCAGCCGGTTTGAGCTTTGAGTCGGTCAAAGCCTGGCGAACCGGCTCCATTGTTGCTTCTACAAGATCTGCTGTAAGCTCGTTGAACTTTGCGCGGGTCAGTGTCATGTCAAGATGCTTCGGGCCCGCCGCGTCAGCTGTTATAAACGGAAGATTGATGCTTGTGCTTGTAACGCCGGAAAGCGCAATCTTCGCCTTTTCAGCCTCGTCCTTCATGCGCTGAAGCGCGACCTTGTCACTGCGAAGGTCGATGCCGTTTTCCTGCTTAAAGCCGCTTGCCATCCAGTCGATTACGCGCTGGTCAAAATCGTCGCCGCCAAGGTGGCCATTGCCTGCCGTTGCAAGAACTTCCTGAACGCCGTCGCCCATCTCAATGATTGATACGTCGAAGGTTCCGCCGCCGAGATCAAAAACCATTATCTTCTGGTCTTTTTCTTTATCAATGCCATAAGCGAGCGCCGCTGCGGTAGGCTCGTTGATTATACGCTTAACGTCAAGACCCGCGATGCGGCCCGCATCCTTTGTTGCCTGACGCTGTGAGTCTGTAAAATATGCGGGGACAGTAATGACTGCCTCGGATACTGTTGAGCCGAGGTAAGCCTCTGCGTCCGCTTTGAGCTTCATCAGCACCATTGCCGAAATTTGTTGCGGTGTGTATGAGCTGCCGTCGATGTTTACTTTGAAATCGGTGCCCATTTGTCTTTTTATCGAGATAACTGTACGGTCAGGATCCTTGATCGCCTGACGTTTTGCAAGCTGACCGACCATGCGCTCGCCGCTCTTTGAAAATGCGACGACCGAAGCGGTTGTGCGAGCGCCGTCAGAGTTGGGGATTACGACCGGTTCGCTGCCTTCTATAACAGCCACGCATGAATTTGTAGTTCCAAGGTCAATACCTATAATTTTGCCCATAATTGTTTACCTCCTAAAGGATACTTTATATATTAATTTTATAATTGAGATAGCGTTAATAACGGTTAGTTTGCAACCTTAACCACGCTGTGGCGAACAACCTTGTCACCAATGCGATAGCCTTTTTGAAACACGTCGGTAACGATTGATTCTCCAAGGCTTTCGTCTTCGACATGCATAACCGCGTCGTGCAGCTCCGGATCAAATACCTCATCCTTTGCTTCTATTTCCTCGACACCGAGGGATTTGAACGCATCGGTAAGCTGACGCAGCGTCATCTCGACGCCTTTTTTAAAGCTTTCCGGCTCAGAATCCGCAAACGGCATTGCACGCTCAAGATTGTCAAGTGCGGGAAGCAGCGTTGTAACTGCCTTTGAAGTTGATTCAACACCGAGGTTTTGCTTTTCCAGTGTCGTGCGGCGGCGGTAGTTTTCATATTCCGCAACCATGCTGTCAAACTTCTCTTTGCACTGTAATATCTGAACATCGACCTGTTCAAGCTGCTTTTTAAGCGACTCGTTTTCTTCTTTTTGCTTTTTCAATTCCTCAAGAGATTTTTTTAAATAAGCCTTGAGAAAGTCGGCTTCGGATATCTCTTTTTCGCCTTCAGCTGTGCCGCCCTCCGCGTTGTTTTCCACGTTTTCATTTGCGGGATCTTTTTCCGCCTCCGGTTTTACATCTTCGGGATTTTCCGGGTCTGCATCAACCTTGCGCTCCTGCTCCTTTTTTTCAGAGCCCGGCGCTTCTTTATCCTTGTTTTGCTTTTTTATCAAGGTCATACCCCTTTCCTTTTGATCTTTATATCAAGGGCTTGTTTTAAAAACTTAAAAACCCAGATTGACTTGATTATTTACCGTGCAATTTGCGATTTGATGTTATGCCGTCGCTAATCGCCGAAGCTTTCATTTATCAGTCTGCTTAACAGCATTGAGAAATATTCGATACTTGAAACCATTTTGGGGTAATTTATACGCGCCGGGCCAATTATGCCGACCGCGCCGCAAATTTTGCCCTTGAACGCATAAGGAGCCGCAATGAGCGCGGAATTTTCCATAAAAGGCATTCCGCTTTCTACACCTATACGGACCTTCACGCCGCTGTCAACGCCGCCTATTACGCGGAGCAACTCTTCGCGCTGCTCAAGGAACCTCATTATTTTTACAATTTTATCATTATCAAATTCATTGTGTATCAAAAGATTTGATGCGCCACCAACAAAAACCTCCGCGCTGACCGATTTTATCTCTTCGGCAATGGTGTCAAGCACAGGTGACAACGCATAAGTATATTCGTAAAGCTCACCTTTTACCATATTTAAATATTGAGGCGTCACCGCGTCAAGCGCTTTTCCACAGATGCGGTCATTAACGAGCCTTGAGAAAAACTCAACCATTTCAACTGTCAAATCCTCGGCAATACGGCAGATCCGGCTTTTTATTACGCCAGAGGTTGTAAGAATTACAAGAAGCAGCGACCTTGAACCGGCTGGGACAAGCTCTATGCGCCTTATCGCCGCAGCCTTGTCGTCCGGCGCGGTTGAAACCGCAGCACAACCCGTAATATCCGCCAGCATGTCGCCGGCCTTTTCAATTGTGCTCTCTATATCGCCTGAGGTAAGCCTGAGCATGCCGTCAAACGCGCCGCGTTCTTCATCGGAAAGCCTGTAGCTGCCCATCAGGCTGTCGACATAAATGCGGTAGCCCTTATATGTTGGCACACGCCCGGCCGAAGTGTGCGGCTGCTCAATAAAACCAAGCTCCGCAAGCTCCGCCATCTCGTTTCTTATCGTCGCGGAGGACAGACCCATCCCAGCCTTGCCGGCGAGAAACTTTGAACCGACAGGCTCGCCGGTCATTATATATTCCTCAACAATCGCACTTAATATGCGTTTCTTTCTTTCAGACAGTTCCATTAATAATCACGACCCTCCGACACACATGTTTGCTGCCTACATTCTTAACAAAAACCACCCGGAAACTTGTCGCGGAAAAAAGCCGTACTCTTTTTTATAATTTCGCTGTGCTCTCCGGCTTTTTTCTAAAATCATAAAAGGCGGTAGCCTTTTATGATTAGCACTCTGGTAGTGCGAGTGCTAAATGCTAATATGAATTTATCACCATTTTGCCAAATTGTCAATACTTTTAACGAAAAATCAATTCACTAATTATCGAATTACTGACAAGGAAGCCCTTTTTAGTTAAAGACAACCGTTTGGGCAAATATTTTATAAGTCCGGATTTTTCAAGCGAGCCTATAACCCCTTTATCAAAAAAAGAAAGACCGACGCCGAACCGCCTTTTCATCTCAGCGTCTTCAATGCCTGTACTCAGGCGAAGGCGCAGCATGATATATTCTTTAAGCGAGCCGCCATCGCCGTCCTGCACCGGCGGATTGCCCGCTATATATTCTTCCAAACCGCGAGGATAATAAAAACGGCGACCCGCAAAAAACGAATGTGCCGCTGGACCAAAGCCGAGATATTCGTCACAGTTCCAATACCTCAAATTATGCTGTGATTCAAAGCCTGCTTCCGCAAAATTTGATATTTCGTACTGGTTATAGCCTTTCTCTTCAATCGCTTCACAGGCGGCAAGGTACATATCCGCCTGTGCGTCGTCATCAGGTAGATTCAGTGTATCCTTAATATCAAAATAGCGTGTGCCTTTTTCTACTTTTAAAATATAGGCTGAAATATGGCGGGGCGACAGCGAAGCGGCAAAATCAACCGATTCGCGCATGCTTTTCTGTGTCTGACCCGGCACACACAGCATCAAGTCAAGCGAGATGTTATCAAAGCCCGCCTTCTTTGCATTTTCAACCGCAATTTTCACATCTTCTTTTGTATGGCGGCGGCCAAGTGCGTCAAGTTCTTTTTGAACCGCGGACTGCATGCCCAAAGAAATCCGGTTAAAACCGGATTTTCGAAGCAGTAAAAGCGTATCGTAATCTATAGTTTTAGGGTTTGCCTCAAAGGTAATCTCTGCGCCTTTTTCAATTTTATAATTTTCCGCAACACAAAAAAGCAGGCGCGCAAGACCTTCACCCAAAAGCGAAGGGGTGCCGCCGCCAAAATATACGGTATTTATTTCTCTGCTGCACGCGTCTTTCGCACGTGCCTGCAAATCCCGTTCCACCGATTCAATATATCTTTCCTGAACCTCACAACCAACCTCACGACCAACCTCACCGCTCATTTTTACCGAGTAAAAATCGCAATAAGGGCATTTCCCCTGTGCGCAAAAAGGTACATGCACATAAATCCCCACCTGCGGCGGGCAAGTCGCATTACAGCTTTCCATTAATTTATCCCTCTATGCCACGCCAGTTGCACTGGGCAATTCGCGTTACAGCTTTACTAATATAAGGCTCTATATGTCACGCAAGATATACAGTTTGCTTTACAATTGGTATGATGTAAGGTGTTCGCGACAAATAGAAAATCCAAATCTAATATCTTTCCCGCGACTTGCCCCGGCACAGCCGGTGGTTATTTCGCGGTTAAGTCCCATAGCTTTTTTGATGTGACTTTTATGGTGGACCAAATTCTGCGGATTTTCTTTCGCTTATTTTCTGTGAACAGCAGTTTGATTAGAAAATACGCAACTACAACATACAGATAATAGTATAAAAGCGTAACTAATGTTTCATTAATTTTATAAAACACATAGTTTGAAAAACTGTCTGGATAATGCATTGGTGCTTTTATTAGTATTGATTCTAGCTCTCTTGATAAGAGATGCTTTAAGATACTTGCAATATACATTCCTAAAAAAGTTACAATAACAACTGCAATTTCTCTTTTGACAAATTTTGTAGAAACTTTTGCGACACCGATATAGATAACAGGCATGACGCAAGAAATTAAAAGGTTGAAAAAATATAAAGGAAAGGAAATCTGATTTTTTAGTATTATGTATTCTGTTATATATAAAGAAAAAGTTGAAAATATCGAAACCAACGCAAAAGATAAACACAGCCTAAATCTAAACCTCATTGAAGAGAAAGCGAGAACAGCCAAGCCTACTTCACCCAAAATCATTCCATAGGTATTAACAAAATTATAAAAGGGACCATATGCACTAATAGCATGATTCCAAAACACGGAAATAATGCAGATGTTGTATATCAGTGGCAGTAAAAATGTAACTATAGCTGAAAATGCCAACAGGATAAAATATTGCTTTTTGCCATAAATCTTCTTTTCCATAAAACCACTCACTCTCGTCAAAAATGGTTAAACACATCGTTAAAATAAAGGTAAAACTTCCGCGGCAAAAAGATTTAAAATTATAACAAAACTGCTACGCGACCTGCCCTAGCGCAGCTAGTCGAGTTTGAGGACGGACATGAAGGCTTCCTGAGGTACTTCGACTGATCCTAACTGCCGCATGCGCTTTTTGCCCTCTTTTTGCTTTTCGAGGAGCTT
>DBTI01000186.1 GCA_002306975.1 Ruminococcaceae bacterium UBA1320 | reverse complement strand
GTCTCTTACCTTTCCGCTTTTCAATCTGCTCTATGCTCTTTGCAGCCAAAAACGGCAGCAAAAACATCCTGTTGACGGCTTCATGCTCAAAACTGCCTGCCTTAACCCACTTGCAACCGCGTCCGCTCTTTACGCGTTCAGTTTCATTTATGTACTCTACATCGCACTGCAGGCGGATTATTTCTTTTCGGCACTGCGTGGTGTTCTTCCGACAATGTTCACCTATGCCGAATATGCCCGCCGCGGTTTCTTTGAGCTCGCCGCGGTTGTTTTCATCAACTATTGCCTCATTGCCTTCGCGGTTATCATCACCAAGCGCAAAGACGGCAAAATGATGAAAAGCTGCCGGATCCCTGTGCTTGCGCTTGTTTTGTGCACGCTTTTACTTATCATAACCGCAATGTCCAAAATGGTAATGTATATGGGTAACTACGGGCTTACTCCGCTGCGCGTTTATACCTCATGGTTTATGTTGCTGCTGTTTGTTCTTACGATTTTCACCGCTATAAAAATCATTGTGCCGCACTTTAATTTCTACCGCTTTTCCGCTGTCGGAGCCATTGTCCTTTACCTCGCGCTTAACCTTGTCAATGTCGATGGACTAATCGCGCACTATAACATTAATCTTTATGATCAATCGGGCAAGCTTGACACACAGGTCTTCTATCAGCTTTCCGACAGTGCCGTTTCCGAAATCAGTACCCTGAAAGGCGACGCGAAATACGGCAAAGAAATAGAACAGTTCCTAAAGGAGCGCAAAGCAGAGATAAACGGATCAAACTGGCAAAACTTCAGCGTATCACAGGCTGTCGCGCGGCAGGCTGCGGATTCGCAATAACATTATCGCGATATAATGAATAAAGAGGAATTGCTTGTGTGTCTTCCCGCAAAAAGCTGGGAGACACATCTTTTAAGTTTCCTCTTTAAAATTAAATTGCAGTAAGTTGACAAACACTTTACATCAATTTAATTTCGCGTTCACAATTTTAAGTTAATATAATCACAGTACTTTTTTTCATTCAACTCTCCTCTTTAACCCCTCGATTAAGTCTGTTGCAACTATATATATTGTAATCGGCTTATCCCCTTTGGTGCTAAAAAACCCAAAGGGGATTTTTTTTGTTTGAAGTATTGAGCGGTGTGATATAATATATAGTGAAGTATGAAAATTATAGCAAATAAAAGGAGCCGCATAGTATGAACAAGATTGATTTAGTCAGGCAGGAAATGATGAAAGCGCTCAAGGGAAAAGACATGGAGCGTAAAAACGCACTGTCAAACCTTCTTTCCGCATTAAAATCAAAGTTTATTGACAAGCGTGCCGACCTTACGGAAGAGGAAGAAAACGAGATTATATTCAAAGAGATAAAACAAACACAGGAAACACTCGAATCAACGCCCAAAGACAGAACAGACATAATTAACGAGTGCAATTTTAAAATAAAGGTTTATTCCGAATTTGCCCCGCAAAGAATGGGTGAAGACGAGATTAAAGTGATAATAAAAAAAGTAATAGATGAGCTCGCAATCACAGCGCCGGCTGCACAAGATAAGGGCAAGATAATGAAAGCATTGATGCCTCTTGTAAAAGGCAAGGCTGACGGCGGTTTGGTCAACAAGCTTGTCGGAGAAGCGCTTAAATAATAAAAGAATGAGCTTGAAGTAACCAAATACTCCAAGCTCATTTTTTATACTATTGCAGTTTAAAATAAAAATAGGATAACAAACCTATTCCCGAATTGTCTTTTTCTTTAACAGTTGTCTTATCTTTTTACGCATCTTCCAACTTAAGTGAAAAAAGAATAATCCAAGAACAAAAAGTAATATGCCCGCCGGAAGATTAAAGTACGACAGTCCTATTCTGTCTATGTTGGATAAACCGATGCTGATATTTGAAAAACCAATTAAAAGTTCAGCGACTGCAAGGGTAAACCAAAAGTTGTTTACCCTCCGGCAGTGATTGATATTAGAATCAATATCGGTGTAAAGTTCAAACGCGCCTTCCGACGCTTTTTTTCTGAAATATACCCAGCGCAAATAGGTAGAAACACATTCTACGCCTGCCTCTTCCATAAACCTAAGGTACTCATTGCTCTGAGGGTTGCCCGGCATGTTATCAAGAAGCTCAAGTCTGTAGATATATTCGCCTTTTTCACAGCTTTCAAAAACATATCGGCACCAAGTGTATCGGGTGAGCGCGAAGCCTTGAGCCGCCATATTGTTAAGCCAGTTTTCTTCTCTTTCAAAATCCCAATAGGGCTTCCAGATAACCTTTTTCATTGCTCCTCACCCCCCACAATCTTTTTGCCGTTTAATAAAAGCTCCTCGAGCCGGGCAATCTCTAAATTAACAGCTACTTTACCGAATTCGGTAATTTTATATTCTTTTTTTCGTGAATCCGCCGCAAATTCATAAGGGCGAATCCAGCCCTTTTCAAGCAGTGTGTTTATGGCTCCGTAAAGGGTTCCCGCGCCAAGTTCCACTCGATGACTGCTCAATTCCTTAACGTTTTGCATAATTCCGTAGCCGTGCATGGGTGAATAGAGTGAGAGCAGGATATAAAACACGGCTTCCGTAAGCGCTCCTACAGTTTCAGGCACAAAACCCCACCTCTCTATATCATATACTGATATATCGCCAACTGATACATCAGCTTACGATATAAATTATAACGGCAGCCGATATAGTTGTCAATAGGCTTATTGCAATTTTAAATAAAAACAGATAAACAATTGAAGAGAGCGAAACCATTCTGTTTAAAATTCAGAAACAATAAAATTTGCAAATATATCAATTCATGATATTATAAATAAGATAAACTTTTGAAAAGGCGCTGAACAAATGGAATTAATAGATAAGCAAAAGGTTATATCTGTTTTATTGGCGTTGTCGGTTCTTATCGGCATGGGCTTTTCCGGCTGCAAGGCGAACCCATCTGCAAACACAGGCAGCGCGGCAGCCTCGTCAAAAACAAGCGGCGAAGATGTTGCAAAGCTGACGCTCAACGCAGCCGACAGCGGCAAGCTGCCCGAAAATTTCAGAATAGTGAGCGCGGACGATGTAAAAGCCGACCGCGAAAAGAATAGCAAAAAGCCGGACCTTACCGGTCTGCAAAACCTTAAAATGTCCGGCAGTGCCCAGTTTTCGCAAAAGGAACTGACTGCGATAATAAATAAAATCGGAAAACAGCAAATCGTGATTTTTGATTTAAGGCAGGAATCTCACGGCTTTGTCAACGGTGACGCGGTAAGTTATATGAACAATAACAATAATGTAAACAAAGGACTTTCAAAAGAAGAGTGTCAAAAGCGTGAAACACAGTTTCTCGCTTCTCTCAAAATCGGTTCGCAGATCGCTTATTCCGCTAAATCAAAACCATTCACGGTAAACTCGGTTAAAACCGAGGAGCAGCTTGTAAAATCAGCGGGGTTAAGTTACGTGCGCCTTTATATAACGGACAGGGAAAGGCCATCAGATGGGGCGGTTGACGACTTTTTGGCGGCGGTAAAAGCCTTGCCGCAGAGCAGCTGGCTTCATTTTCACTGTATGGCGGGGCAAGGCAGAACCACTACCTTTATGGCAATGACCGATATGATGAAAAACGCAAAGGCCACAAGCTTTGATAATATTCTTTACCGCCAGTATCTTCTGGGGGGAGCGGATCTGACCGCCCCAAATAGCGTCGAGGATTGGCAAGGCAGATTTGACTTTTTGAAAAAGTTTTATACCTATTGCGCTGAGAATAAAGACGGCTTCAAGACAACGTGGAGCGCTTGGGTTAAAAGCTATTAGCGGAGTAGTATTATGATAAAGTGCACAAATATTCTTGAATGAGGTTTTTTTACAGCGGAATATACTGTATAATTAAATGCGTGTATTTTTATAATATAACACAATAAGTTTTTGTATACCTAACGATATCACAAGACTATTATCAAAGGCATAAAATCATCGCCGGTCTTTTGTGGGACAAGATCGACCCAAACACCCCGTTCCGGTTTGGCGGCGTGATTTGAAACTTAGAAAAAGCACAATAATAAAAATAGAAAAGTCAAAATCGAAAGGAAACTTGATATGTTAAACTTTACACAGCCAAAAGCAGGCGACCAAATTGCCACGATCGAAACGTCAATGGGCAGCATAAAACTGATGTTTTTTCCGACTGTCGCACCAAAGGCGGTTGAAAACTTCTTGACACACGTCAAAGACGGTTATTTTGATTCCGTAATATTTCACCGTGTTATAAAAGGTTTTATGGTTCAAAGCGGTGACCCGCAGGGCACAGGCTACGGAGGCAAAAGCATCTGGGGCAAGCCGTTTAATAACGAGGTTTCAGACGACGCTCGCAATTTTCGCGGCGCGCTTGCCATGGCAAACGCGGGGCCGAACACAAACGGCAGTCAGTTTTATATTGTGCAGGCGGGAACAGAGAGCATAAACGACAGCGTACTGTCAAGGTGCGAGATGCAGACGGGCAAAAAGTTTTCGCAGGAAGTTAAGGATAAATACAAAGAGGTCGGCGGCGCGCCGTTCCTTGATGGCGGTTACACGGTTTTCGGTCAGGTAACAGAGGGGATGGATACCGTTGACAAAATCGCGGCGGTTCGCGTTAACGCAAACGACAAGCCGTTGGACGAAATCTCTATTTTAAAAATCACAGTAGAAACACTGTAATAGGCGGGAAAATAAATTTGCATGGATACAGCGGAAAAAATCAAAGCGTTTTTAAAAAGCAACGGCGTTTATGACGTTGGCTTTGCAAAGGTGCCGGACGCGCCGGAGGGGTTACCCTATGCGATATCAATTGTCGTTGCCCTTTCAGACGCCGTTGTCGATGAAATAGGCGACGCGCCTACGCACACCTATTTTCACCATTACCGCATGGTCAACGCCTTTATCGACCGCATGCTTCTTCAAACAGGCATGTTGCTTGCGCAGGACGGTTACCGGTATATTCCGATAGGCGCTTCCCAGTCCATCAATACCGGTGAAAACCGCACCCACAGGGGCAGATATTCGCATAAAAAGGCGGCGGTACTCGCGGGGCTTGGCACAGTTGGCAAAAGCACACTGTTTTTGCATAACAAGCTTGGTCCGCGCGTTCGCCTCGGCACGCTTTTTACCGACTGTCCGCTTTCCGAAGGAACAAAATCTGCCGTATCACAATGCGGCGGCTGCAATTTGTGCGTAAACGCGTGCCCCGCTCATGCTATAAAGGGCACGGCGTGGCAAGAAGGCATGGAGCGCGAAGAACTGTTTGACGCGAACGCCTGCAACAATTATATGCGTGAGCATTTTATGAAGATCGGCCGCGGCTCAGTCTGCGGCATCTGCATGAGGGTGTGCAGATACAGCGCAAAAGGTTAATTAAAAAAGATTTTATAAGTTTGAAAAGTCCGCCGTTTGGCGGACTTTTTTGTTAAATTTCAGAAACATTAATTTCCAATTTGGCGATATCAATTACAAACTTGTTTTTGATAGTGACATCTGTCGACGGCACGTGTAGAATAAAGCTGTAAAGAAACAAGAAGAGAGTGACAGACATTATGAAAAGCAAAAAAATCTTTGCAAAGCTCCTCAGCCTTAGTGTATTGTCGGTGATCATTGCCAGTGTATCATTTACGGCTGTGTCCTGTTCAAAAAACGATGAAAGAAAATCATCGCCTGCAAGCGTATCTGCAACAACCGGTTCAAGCGATGCAGAAAAGGATATTACAACTGATGCAAACAAGAAACTGTTCGGAGAAAAATACGCGACACCATATTATTTGAATATAGGCGAGGACTTTGACGGAAAAATAACATCAAAAGATCTAGGTGACCAGATTTTCCGTTGCGCATTGAACAATAACGATTTTGTTGATATCGAAAAATACGGGGATAACGGAAATTATATAATTCCTCAAGACGTTGGCGACCTTATTGTTAAAAACCGTTTTGATATCGGTTCGGTCGACCATAGTAAAATATCCTGTTACAACGCACAGAAAAACGCATATGTTGTTAATTCAGGCATGCTTGGGCAGGGTGCATATGTCTGCACAGTTGTAACAAGTATAAAGCAAAAGGGCGACATCGTTCTGCTCACAGCAGATTTTGTTTCTCCAAATGAAAAAAATGATGAGCCGGATTATAGCAAAAAACTAAAAACCTTGCAATATACTTTAAAAAACAGCAATGGTCATTATCTCTATCAAAAGGTTGAAACAACATGGAAAGTAAAACAATAAATGTAAAGAGAGGTCTCTGAATATCAGAGACCTCTCTTCCTGCCTGGAAGCTGCGGCGCCTTACGCCGCAGCTTTTTCAATCATGATTTCAACGGCTTCAACGCGAAGCGCTTTTCCTACTGTTCCGGCTGTCGGCGCGTCGTCAATGCTTGTTCCGTTCTGGGTTGTCTGCCAGTTCATCCAGCCGATGTTCTGCACATGCGCCCTGTATTTTACCTCATAGCCGGGAAAACCGCTGAGCGTAATCTTAAGCGCTTCCATCCGCTTGGAAAGACCGGAAGTTCCTGCGAGCGCGCCGTCGGATACGCCTTTTTGCCAGCCGATTGACTGCACATGCGCCTTGTATATGATCGAAGCGCCTTGCGGCACATCTCCGGTGAGTTTTATTTTCACCGCTTCCATCCTAAGTGATTTGCCTTCTGTTCCCGATATTGCGCCGTTGTTTGCAAACGGCTGCCACCCCACTTGTTGCACATGCGCGGAATAAGAGGTTCCGCGCGGCGCCAGATTATAGCCGCTAGGCGAGCCGAGCCCTGTGGCAAGGTCGTAGCCGTCAGTGGCGCTGTTTCCGTTTGAACCTGAGACAATATCAAAAAAACTGTTGTTGGGGTTTGTATAGCCTGTGCCGCCGGCGAGTGAATAAAAAGTACCCGCGTTTTTAATGGATGAAGTATCCTGGTTAAGATCGGCGACGATGCCTGCCCAGGCAGGCGCACCGGAGCTTGTGCCGCCGATTTTATACCAGCCGTACGTGCCCTCGTCGTCAATAACGCTGCAATAGACCGAAACACCCGTAGATGGGTTTGCGTCAAATGAAACATCGGGGGTCGTGCGTGTATCGGATTCTATGCCGAAACTGCCCTGCCAGCTTGGCTGGTCTTCAAAAGCGCTTGTACCGCCGCCCGATTTTGACCACGCGGTTTCACTCGTGCGGTTTCCGTCGGAGTCAAGTTTAAGCGTTGTGCCGCCAACGGCAATTACATCCGGTGAGCAGGCCGGCCACATTGAGGCTGCGCCGTTGTCTCCGCATGCCGCGATAAATATCGCGCTGCTGTCGGAAAAATGATAGTCTTCACCGAGAAAGAAATCCTCCTCGTCGGAACCCCAGCTCATGGATATAATCTGAGCGCCGTAATCCTTTGCGTATTCAACAGCTTCCAAAAGGTCGTAGCTGTTTTCCGATGGCGCCTCTACAACGAGAAGCTTTGCGTCAGGAGCCATGGCGTGAGCCCATTCAACATCAAGCGAGGTTTCGAGCGCCCAGCCGTTGTCGCTGTCTGTGACGCCATCGCTATGTATAGTAACGTCTGCGTCCGGCAGACCGTATTGCGTGTCAAAAACCTTAAGGTCGTTTTCAAGGTTTGGGTTGCCATATGCGGTGACAAGAGCTATTGTCTTGCCTTTTCCACTTCCGAAATTGCTGTCGATTTCATACGCTTTTTTAATCTGCTGCGGCGAATATCCGGTCGGCGTATCGCTAGCGTAGCTGCTAAACATCTTAAAAAGCGGTTTTACAGTATTTCCGGTTTTGCTTGCGGTGCTAAATCCGGTGACGGAAAATAAAAGGCAGATCACTGTCAAAACTATAACTTTGATTTTCTTCGCTATTTCGACACAACCCTTCTGTTTATAGTATTTTGTAAAAATAAGAGGAATTGTTTTCTTCTTTAAAATATAATTGCTATAGTACTTATATAACTATTTTACTTGCTGCCGCGCATTAAATCAACATAATTATACGAACAAAGGCTCGAAACAATAGTTCATTATTGAAGATGGCATTATAGTTACTGCAATTTCAAAAAGAAAAGGGCGGTCAGGAGATTATAAAACCGTTCCGCTTCAACTTTTTAGTGATGATCGTCATAGATAAGTCATGACAATTGTCATATTGAAGTTATTCTTCATGTAACTACAACAAGATCAGGGGAGGTGGTAGAATTAAAGCACAATAAAGACGGAGGCGGAAATAATGATTGTTAAAGTGAATAATCTGGTCAAACGTTATAAAGATTTTATTGCGGTCGATAATGTCAGCTTTGAAATTGAAAAGGGTGAAATTTTCGGGCTTTTAGGTCCAAACGGAGCGGGAAAAACCACAACAATAAGCTCGCTTGCGGGTATGAGTAAATTTGACGGCGGCGAAATCCGCATTTTTGACATGGATTTAAAAAAAGATGAAAAGGAGATAAAAAGCAGAATCGGCATCGTGCCACAGGACATTGCGCTTTACAATGACCTCACAGCCTATGAAAACCTTTGCTATTTCGGCAGGCTTTATGGTCTGCGCGGTGGCAAGCTGAAAGAAAACATAGAGAAGGCGCTGGATTTTACGGGGCTAACCGACAGGCGCAAGGATTATCCGTCAAAATATTCGGGCGGAATGAAACGGCGCCTTAACATAGCCTGCGCCATCGTACATCAGCCGGAGCTTATCATTATGGACGAGCCGACGGTCGGTATAGACCCGCAGTCGCGCAACCACATACTTAAATCCATCAAGAAGCTCAATGAGGAAGGCTCGACAATCATCTACACCTCGCATTATATGGAAGAAGTTGAGGAGCTATGCTCAAACATTCTCATCATGGATCGCGGCAGGGTAATTGCCAAGGGCTCACAGTCACAGCTTAAATCTCTTGTTGCTGTTGATGAAACAATAGATGTGGAGCTTTCGGGCATGAATTTTTCCATTGTCGATAAAATCAAGGCGCTTGACGGTGTGATTGACTGTGTGGTAGACGGCACAAAGCTTAAAATCGTTTCAAAAAAACAAAACCATATGCTGGGCAGGGTGATCGGGATTATTTCTGACTGCGCGGCAGAGATAATCTCGCTCAATGTTGAAACACCAAATCTTGAAACGGTGTTCTTGACGCTAACCGGCAAGACACTTCGTAATTAAGGGCGGTGTGAATAAAATGAGTGATATTATAACCGTGGCGTCGTTTACACTTCGCCGATATGTCAGAAAACCTCTCGCAATCGTCCTTTTCATTTTCGCGCCGCTTCTGTTGTTTGCGTTCATCTCCGGTTCGACAATGAACAGCTTTGTTTCTGATGTTAAAAGTGTTCCCGGTGGCACCAGCCTTGTAAATAGCTTCATAGCACCGGAGGGCGGGCTTGAAACAGCGGATAGGGAATGCATCGTCTTCATGCTGATGACCCTGTTTTATTTTGCTGTGTTAAGCTGCCAGTCAGTGACGGGGGACTTCAAAAACGGAATAAACACAAGGTTCAAAGCCTGCCCTGCCGGGGCTTTAAAAAATATCATCGGCAAATCGGCAGGAAGCTTTGTTTTGCTGTTCGGTTTTTCAATCTTAAATCTTATTTTAGGTAAACTCATATTCGGTGTGAACTTTGGCTCAAACATGATTATTACAATTGCAACGCTGTTTTTATACTGTATCATAACAAACAGCTTTGGTATCCTGCTGTCAGCTTTCATACGCAATATCTATGTTTGCTGTGTCCTCGACTTTTTTATCAATTTTCCGATGATGTTTGTTGTCATGTACAAAATTTTTTCGCCAATAAAGATTACTCCGATGTTTTCATTTCTCAGCGCAATATCGATTCACAACTACGCATTTAACGCAATTGTTACTACTGAATGGTCGGCGCTGCTGCCGCTTTTGGCGATTGCCGCCGTTATAACACCGCTTTCGCTGCTTGTGGGAAGGAGGGTTTTGAGATGACCGTATTTTTCTACACGTTAAAAAGACTTCTTAAAAACAAGGTCTTGCTTATTTTCATGCTTCTTCTTCCGCTTGTCACCATCATACCGACAACGCAGATAACCGTACAGTCAACCAAAATCAGCATCGGCGTGGTGAACAGGGATGACACAGCTTTTACCAAAGATCTTTTAAACCGCCTTGGCAAAAACTTTTCGATTGTAAATGTCACAAACGTGGAAATCAAAGGAGAGCTTGAAAGCGCTGCCATTACCTATGCTATTGAGATTCCCAAAGGCTTTACAAACGATATAATCAACGGCAAATCCCCTAAAATAAACGGTCTTGGTCTTGAGGAAAAGGATTGCTCAAAGGTTGTGGGAGCAGCAGTTGACGGCTTTGTTTACCCTTCAAAACTCATTGCCGCAAAAACTCACGGAAACAGTGAGGCTTTTTATTCGGCAATTTCAAAAATCCCGCCCACCGAAGCAGTGGCGCAGAAAAAAGACAATAAAATGCCGTTCAAGCTTATTGTTCAGTGTATGTTTATGATGTCAATCTTCGCTGCCACCGTTATCATTACCGACAAGGAGTCGAAAACCTTTTACCGCTCGTTTAACGCGCCGGTGTCTATGCGAAGCTATATGATCCAGTCTATTCTGTGCTTTCTGCTTATTTCAATTTTGCAAATTGCTGTGATATACACTGTAACTGTTTACGGTATGGGCGTTGACCCCGGAAAAAATCCTTTGTATGTTCTGCTTGTCCTTGCGGTTACTTCATTGTCAGCGGTTGCTCTTGGCGTCGCGGTCAGCTCGGTTTGCAAATCTACGGCGCAGGCAACAGGTATCGGGCTTGGCATTGTCGTTGTTATGTGCATGTTCGGCGGCGCATGGGGAATGTCGCCCACAAAACCGTTGATAATCGGCACTGCAAAAATTCTGCCTTTTTACTGGTCGTCTGACGCTTTGAGCAAGGTGATCGGTAACAACGCGCTTGACACAGTAACCGGGGATTTGCTGATTTTGCTCGCATTTTCCGCCGTTTTTTTCCTCGTTGGCACATGGAGAAAATCAGATATAGAGAGATAGTTTTATTTTGCATGATTGATCATGGCAAGCCAGCACCCTCCCCAATTTTTTTGGGGAGGGTGCTGGCTTTGTGTGGCAAACTTTATGGCTTAAAAAAATATTCTTGTGATAGATAGCTTCGTTGTTTGCATCGTGTTTGCTGTTTTGTTTAAAATAGCATTCTTCAAATAAGCTTTTTGCCACTCACGCCGTGGCAGGCGGTTCCTTTTTTGCCGCCAAAAAAGGAACTAAAAAACCGCGGGGCTGCCGCCCTC
>DBTI01000290.1:4865-5530 GCA_002306975.1 Ruminococcaceae bacterium UBA1320 | reverse complement strand
CGGCGTAAACCGTGGCGATATAGCGCAGATTGCGTATGGCTACGGGCTTTTCACCGGCGGTCTTGGCGTGCATTATGGCTGTGAAAAGTTAGGCGCGTCGGTCATTCCTATTTCCGGCGGCAACACACATCGCCAGATTCAGACGATGATAGATTTCGGCACATCAGTGCTTGCCTGCACACCGTCCTATGCGCTCTATATAGCGGAAACGATGGCGGAAATGGGCATTGCTCCGGATGAAAACAAGCTCAAAGTCGGCGTTTTCGGCGCAGAGCCGTGGTCGGAGCAGATGCGAACCGATCTTGAGAAAAACCTTGGCATAAAGGCTATCGATATCTACGGTCTCAGCGAGGTTATGGGCCCGGGCGTCGCCGGCGAGTGCATAGAGCAAAACGGCATGCACATTCAAGAAGACAATTTCATTGTAGAGGTTATCGACCCCGATACAGGCAAGGTGCTCCCCGAAGGCGAATCGGGTGAGATTGTTTTCACAACGATCACAAAAGAGGGCTTGCCGCTCATCCGCTACCGCACACACGACATTGCCTGCATAGATACCGCGAAATGCGCCTGCGGCCGAACAACCGCGAGAATGAATAAAATATCAGGCCGCTCTGACGACATGCTTATCATCCGCGGTGTTAACGTGTTCCCGTCGCAGATTG
>DBTI01000290.1:0-4652 GCA_002306975.1 Ruminococcaceae bacterium UBA1320 | reverse complement strand
AGAACCGATGACATGCTGATCATCCGCGGCGTTAACGTGTTCCCGTCGCAGATTGAGGGCGTGCTTCTCAAAATCGCGGGCACAACGCCGAACTATCAGATAATCGTCAACCGCGTTGACAACAGGGATACACTTGAGGTTCTTGTTGAGATGAGCCCCGAAATATTTTCCGACGAGGTTCGCCGAATTGAAGATGTCGAGCGGAAGATCCTTTCAAAGCTCGACACGGTTCTTGGCATAAGCGCAAAGGTTCGCATGGTTGAGCCGAAAACAATCGCCCGCAGCGAAGGCAAGGCAAAACGTGTAATCGATAACCGCAAAATCTGATTTTAAAGCAATTTTCAAATTTATATAAAATGAAACGGGGTGTATCTTAATGGTAAAACAGATATCCGTTTTTCTTGAAAACAAAGAGGGAAGACTCGCCGAGGTAACCAAAACAATTGCGGACAGCGGCATCAACATCCGCGCCATGTCAATTGCGGATACCAAAGATTTCGGCATTCTGCGCCTTATTGTAGATGATCCCGAGCTTGCGAGCAAGGTGCTTAAAGAGGCTGATTTAACCGTTATTGTTAAAGATGTTTTAGCTATCGGAATAGCCGATGAGCCGGGTTCGCTTTCAAAAACGCTCGCGTGCATTCAAAAGGAAGACATAGAGATAGAGTATATGTACGCTTTCCTCGGCAAATGCGAGGGCAAGGCGCTTGTTATACTCAAGGTGTCGGATAATGACAAGGCTATCGCGGCACTCGACAAAAACGGCATTCCTGTTATAGACGGACAGGAACTGTATAATCTGTAAAAATTGTTCCCAAAGCCCTGCGGATCATTCCGCAGGGCTTTTTTGCGCCGTTTTATTGTCAAATAATCATGTTGCTCATATGCTGTAAAGTGAATGGCTTTGAAGATAAATTAAGATGGAGGCGTTGTTGATGAGTGATTATAAAGCGCTTATGATTGGCGAAAAAGCACCGCATTTTCAGGCAAACACTACATATGGGCAAATCAATTTTCCCGAGGATTATAAAGGGAAATGGGTAGTTTTTTTCAGTCACCCCGGTGATTTACCGCACGTTGCCGCATAGACTAACCGATAGCATTTCCAAAAATGCAATAAGACAAGTATGTCATCTCCCTCGCCTCATACGAATTCCAAATAAACTTATGACAAGAATTCGCGTAAAAATCGTAAACCATTGATTTTGACGCGAATTCTTTGGAAACTTTTAATTTGGAATTGGTATCAGTCGGGAAAGATAAGATTCTGCCTCTCCGTTTCTATTTGAAATACCGATAAGATTGATATTAGAAAAGATTTTGCAAATAATAAAAAAAGCTATTGACAAATCTTTCTGATGGTGGTAAATTATAAGTGTACCAAAAAGGTGTACTTATTGATCAAATAGTTAAAGAGATAATAAGTAAACGGGGGTGTCAAATTTGAAAAACGACAAAAGAAAAGTGGTTCTGGTGGGAACAGGCTTTGTCGGAATGAGCTACGCTTATGCCATGCTGAACCAAAACGCCTGCGATGAGCTTGTTTTAATCGACATAGATAAAAAGCGCGCCGAGGGTGAGGCGATGGATCTAAATCATGGCCTTGCGTTTTCCGGTTCTCATATGAGGATTTACGCCGGTTCGTATGACGACTGCAAGGATGCCGCTATTGTTGCGATTTCAGCGGGGGTGGCGCAAAAGCCCGGGGAGACAAGGCTTGATTTGCTGCAGCGCAACATGATGGTTTTCAAATCAATTGTGGATCCGGTTGTTTCTTCCGGCTTTGGCGGAGTATTTGTTATCGCGACAAACCCAGTCGACATCATGGCGCATGTAACATACACACTCTCGGGTTTTCCAAGGCATCGTGTCATAGGCACAGGCACGGCGCTTGATACGGCGCGCCTCCGTTATATGCTCGGCGAATATTTTCGGGTTGACCCGCGCAATGTTCACGCATATGTCATGGGCGAGCACGGAGACAGCGAATTTGTCCCGTGGTCACAGGCGCTTATTGCCACAAAGCCGGTTTTGCAGATGTGCGGAGAAGCCGGCTGCCAAACTCCCTGCGAGGGTATGGTAAAAATAAGCGCGGAGGTTAAAAACGCCGCTCAAAAAATAATAGAGGCGAAAAAAGCAACCTATTACGGAATTGGAATGGCGATGGTCAGAATTACAAAGGCTATACTGGGCAATGAAAGCAGCGTGCTCACCGTATCCACGATGTTAAGGGGTGAATACGGGCGCAGCGATGTTTATGCGGGCGTTCCTTCGGTAGTAAATAAAAACGGCGTAGACAGCATAATCACACTGTCGCTGACAGATGAGGAACTTAAAAAGTTCCACGATTCATGTGATATCCTGCAAACCGCCTATAGCGGTATTAAGTTTAATTAAAGGTGTAAAGCTAATCATTTACTACTATAGCAACTTTAAAAAAGAGGAATTGTTTTTTTGTTTCTCCACACCGGAGGCGTGGAGAAACATCCCCTGACTTTCCTTTTTAAAAATGAAATTGCTATACTATAATTAAAATATGAGAGGAAGATTTCAATGAAAAAGTACCAATGCACAATTTGCGGTTATATCTATGATGAGGAAAAGGGGTACCCGGATCAAGGTATCGCACCGGGCACAAAATGGGAAGATGTCCCGGATGATTTTGTTTGCCCCGAATGCGGCGTAGGCAAGGATATGTTTGAGCTTGTCCAGTAATCGCTTTTTCAACACTACTGAAAAGACAGAATAACTCGTTATAGCATTCAGGCAGCGGCATTTGAACACCGATGGTATTCAAATGCCGCTGCCGATTTTTATAGGTAGATATTACAAAAATAGCTTATTAATTTAACATATACATAAAAGTTCAGAAAACCAAATGTAGTTACACTAAATAAATCGGATAATCAGCCGATAGATAACTTGTTAAAAGATTTAAAAATCGGGGGAGTAAATATGGCAAGGTATATCAATAATTTCGTTTCGACAAAATCCGACAATCAGATTAAAGCGATTGCAGAGGATTATTTTTACAAAGAGGGGTTCAAATTAAAAAACGTTAATGGTGAATTGGTTTGGAAAAAAGGCACCGGGTTATTGACCGCACCGCAATACATAAAGCTTTGTTTCCAAAACAGCAACGTCCATATAGAGGCGTTTTTAAAGATGTTCAGTGAAATTGGTTTAGATGGTTTTGTCAGCGCTATCCCTAAACAGATCCTTAAATCAAAGGTTAACACTATAGAAGGCCTTATAAAGTAATTAAAAGGGGGTTCGTTAATGGATAACAACAATAACGGAAACTGGAACACCGGAATGCCGAATATGGGCGCACAGCCGCCGATTAATGCACCGTTGAAACTGTATGATCCGGTCAAAAAAGCGAACATGGCGCTTATTTTCGGCCTTATCAGTATTGTCTCCTGGATTATTCCGCTCGCCGGAATAGTTACATCATGCATTGGCATAACCTGTGGCATGACAGGGCTAAAATCTTCAAAGCACGGTCGCGCTTTGGCAGGCTTTGTTTTGTCAATTATCTTTTTGGTAGTATCAATTCTCAGTTGGATTTTGAGCGCAGCATTTAACATATTTGATATTTTTAACAGATAAGTCATACTAATTCCAATAAGAGATACAAATCTTTCGAGAAAAGGCATATAATCAACTTTTTTCCTCAAGCTTATTCTATATTTCTATAGGTATTAAATAAGCCAGTCAACCGTTATGTCGCCGCTGCGGCTTATTGACACCTGTTTAATAAAGGCGCGCGCTATACGCCGCTTGTCATTAATATCAGCGCTTTGCATAAGGCAGGGCAGGGCATATGAATCCCCGGCAAGGCTTGGGGAGTATTGCTCTGTTGGATTTTTATCCGCTTCTGCCGCCGCAAGGCGCTTTATTTCTGTTTGAAGAGAGCGGCATTTTGCGTCAAGCTCTGTTATATAATCGGTAAGATGACGGTCAATAATACAGTTGCCCTTCCCGATATTCTCTAAAAGGTTCTTAATACGGCTTCTGCAATCAACACATTCACGGCGCAACTGCGCACTGTAAGTGTTTTCAATCGCAGAGGTTTCTTTCATGCATTTGCCGCAAACAAGTACAGTCTTTGCACGCGCCAGAATACGGATTTCCAAGCACTGCTCAAGCTCAGCGGCACTTAGCCAAAGGTCATTATGGCAGGTGCAGGCTCCGCGCTCCGCACGCCCTCGGCAATAATAATAGGCATATTCACCGCTCGTTTTTTTGGTGAACTTTAAGCCAAAGCTGTGGCCGCATTCGGCGCAGGTCAAAAGCCCCGCAAGAAAGGTGCGTGACGACTGTTTCGGTCGGTGATCAGTTTCCTTTGTCGCGTCTATTTGTCTCTGCACAGCGATCCACTGGCTTGCGGAGACTATCGGATCATGTCTTCCGACTGTTACAAGCCGGTTTTGCACAGGCGACGGTTTGTTAGTGTCATGGCTCTTGAAATAACAGCACATCGCGTGGCAGTCGTCAAAGCTGTCAATGCCGCACAAAATTTCATAACCGCGGGAAACCAGATATTCATATAGCTCCGGTGAATTACCGCAATAGGTAAGGTTTCGCAAAATTCTCAACACGGCGTTTGACGTAAAGATTTTATTTTTAGAAGATGAAACGCAATCAAC
>DBTI01000266.1:11670-12184 GCA_002306975.1 Ruminococcaceae bacterium UBA1320 | reverse complement strand
TGGACAGACACGCAGGTAACAAACGGAGTTTGCCCCGACTGCGGCCGCGAAGTCAAACGCGCAAAGGAGGAAGCCTATTTCTTCCGTCTTTCAAAATACGCCGACCGCCTTGTTGAGTATTATAAGGATCACCCCGAGTTTATCGAGCCGCAGTCGCGCATGAACGAGATGATAAACAATTTCATAAAGCCCGGTCTTGAAGACACCTGTGTCTCCCGCACATCCTTCAGCTGGGGCATTCCCGTTGACTTCGACCCGAAACACGTTGTTTATGTCTGGATCGACGCGCTGACAAACTATATAACAGCGCTCGGCTACGGTTCCGATAACGAGGCTGATTTTAAAAAATACTGGCCGGCTGACGTTCACCTCGTCGGCAAAGAGATTGTCCGCTTTCACACAATCATCTGGCCCGCAATTTTGATGGCGCTTGACGTGCAGCTGCCTAAAAAAGTTTTCGGTCACGGCTGGCTGCTTCTCGGCGGCGATAAAATGTCCAAGTCAAAGGGCAATA
>DBTI01000266.1:11263-11428 GCA_002306975.1 Ruminococcaceae bacterium UBA1320 | reverse complement strand
AAAATGTCCAAGTCAAAGGGCAATATCATTGACCCGATAATTCTTCGCAACCGCTACGGCGTGGACGCGATCCGTTATTTCCTTTTGCGTGAGATACCGTTCGGAGCGGACGGCAACTTTTCAACAGAGGCGCTGATATCCCGCATCAACTCCGACCTTGCAAAC
>DBTI01000266.1:0-11153 GCA_002306975.1 Ruminococcaceae bacterium UBA1320 | reverse complement strand
ATGTCGAAGTCGAAGGGCAACATCATCGACCCGATTATTCTGCGCAACCGCTACGGCGTGGACGCAATCCGCTACTTTCTTTTGCGCGAGATTCCGTTCGGCGCTGACGGCAACTTCTCAACCGAAGCGCTGATTAACCGCATCAACTCCGACCTTGCAAACGACCTTGGCAACCTTGTTTCACGCACCACCGCCATGGTCGACCGTTATTTCGGCGGCTCGCTGCCGGATATCGCGGAGGCAGGCGACAATGACGCGGAGCTTGAAGCGCTCGCCTTCACAACCAGCGAAGCGGTTGAAAGTTATATGGACAACCTTCAGTTTTCACTCGCACTCACTGAGATCTGGAAATTTGTTTCACGCACAAACAAATATATTGACGAGACCATGCCATGGGCGCTGGCAAAGGACGAGAGCAAAAAGGCACGCCTTGCGACAGTGCTTCGCAACCTCTGCGAATCAATAAGAATTATTTCTGTTTATATAGCCCCGTTTATGCCCGACACCGCTGTGGAAATCCGCAAGCGTATCGGGGCGGACACAGACACCATATGGGAAGGTGCAAAGGTATTTCACGCTCTGCCCTCCGGTTTTAAGACGATAAACGGCGATCCTCTTTTCCCAAGGCTCGACCTTGAAAAAGAGCTTGAAGCGCTTGAAGCGTTAAAGGAAAAGCCGGAACCGGAAAAACCCGTCGAGCCGAAAAAAGAGACAATTGAGGGCGTCGCCCAAATTTCAATAGACGATTTTGCAAAAATAGATTTGCGTGTTGCCAAAGTCGTTATCTGCGAAAAGGTTGAAAAGTCGGACAAGCTGTTAAAGCTTTCATTGCAGGTGGGCGAAGAAACGCGTCAGGTCGTTTCCGGCATAGCAAAATGGTACACACCCAAAGACCTTGCCGGCAAAAAGATTATCCTTGTCTATAACCTCAAGCCCGCGAAGTTGCGCGGAGTTGAAAGTCAGGGCATGATCCTCGCCGCCGACACGAAGGACGGAGCCGCGAAGGTAATCTTCGTCGACGACGCCATAGACGACGGTGCAAAACTTCGCTGATTTTCGCGCAATTAACCGACTGACAACGCCCCCCGCAAAGCACGCGGGGGGCGTATACTAATTTTCTTCTGAGATAGTGACAAAAAAATCTTCACAAAAGCCATAATATCAAAGTTTTTGCTTGATTTTTTGACTAATCTCTATTGAAGATAAGTATTAATGCAATCCAAGCCACGAAAGGTTTATCGTTATGGAGATATTCGATACGCACGCGCACTATGACGACAGCGCTTTTGACAGCGACCGTGACGAGCTTCTCTCAACAATGCTGCCAAATGCGGGCGTTTGCGGCATTGTGACCGCCGGAACAAACACAAATTCAAGTAAACAAAACGCTGCGCTTGCGGCAAAGTACGGCTATGTCTATTTTGCGGCGGGCATACACCCCGAAGATGTGGAATCCGCAAAAGACGGCGATCTCTCGATAATTTCGGATATTATAAAAAATAACAAAAAGGCTGTCGCGGTCGGGGAAATCGGGCTTGACTATCATTACGATATAGATAAAGAGACACAAAAGCGCTTTTTTGAAAAGCAGCTATCGCTGGCGCGCGCGCTTGATCTTCCTGTAATCATTCATGACCGCGACGCTCACGCGGATACGCTTGAAATAATAAAAAAATATAAGCCGCGCGGAACTTTGCACTGTTTTTCCGGCAGCGCCGAGAGCGCGAAGGAGCTTGTTTCCCTTGGTTTTTACATCGGGTTCACCGGCTCGGTCACCTTTAAAAACAACAAGAAGGCGGCAAAGGTTATAGAAGCCGTGCCGCCGGAGCGGATTCTTGTCGAAACCGATTGCCCGTATATGGCGCCGGAGCCTTTTCGCGGGCGGCGCAGCGATTCCTCCATGATAGAGCGCACACTTACATTCATAGCACAGATCAAAGGCGTTTCGCCTGACGAAATGTCACACATAACGGCGCAAAACGCGCGCCGGCTTTTTAATATAAAGGAGTGGACAGCATGACTATAACCTACAGGCTTGATGACGGCCTCTATGTAAACATGACAAACCGTTGCAGCAACCGCTGCGATTTCTGCATCCGCAATTACGGCGACGGCATCGGGAACTCCGGTGGTCTGTGGCTTGACCGTGAGCCAACCGTTGAAGAAACAGCCGCCGACATCATAAAAAACGCTGACGGCTGCCGTGAAATTGTTTTTTGCGGCTATGGCGAGCCGCTGATGCGCCTTGACGATATCGTTTCTGTCATAAAAAAAATGAAACCGGCAGTTACCCTTCCGGTCCGCATAAACACAAACGGTCAGGCTGACCTTATTCACGGCCGCGAAACAGCGCGCGAACTTGAAGGTCTTGTGGATACTGTTTCCATAAGCCTTAACGCGCCAGACGCACAGGGCTATGAAAAAATCTGCCACAGCGACTATGGCGAAAAGGCGTTTGACGCACTTATTAAATATGCGAGTGACTGCGCAAAGGTTATTCCTCACGTCGTTTTTTCCGTTGTAGATGTTATGTCACCCACAGATATTGAAAAATGCCGCAAAATAGCCACGCAGGCCGGCGTTGACTTTCGTGTCAGGAAAATGATTCAGTAAGTCTCTGCGTCTCTAAGCCGACACATCGTCTAAACCGAGCTGTAGCCTTACTTTGCGCAAAAATTCATGGTGCTGCCAACAGAATTGTTGGCAGCACCATTTTTATCAACTTGGATTCGTCAGTTTAAGAAGACTATAATACGTCATTTTGTCGTATTAAAACTACAAATTTGTGCTATTTTGATCTTTTATTCAGACATTGCCCCATTTTCCGTATTTAAGAAAATGTTCGGCTTTTTCCGCTGCCGCCTCAGAGATACTTTTGTCATACCCCATTATGTCAAGCAGCTTTATTGCGTTGCGGCTGGTGGATGCGCCTTCTTTTAATTTGTAATCAAATTTCATCGAGCCATCTTCGATATATTCCTGAAAATGATAGTTTGAAAATTCAGCGGAAAGAATGGACGCAAGCTCAATATCGTGAGTTGCCGCGACGCAAAGTGCGCCTTTTGAAGCGATGTGACGCAAGATTTCACTTGAGGCGGCGATACGCTCGACGGTGTTGGTCCCGCGCAGCACCTCATCCACAATACAGATGACAGGAGCGCCGGAATCGGCGGCTTCGATTATTCTGCCGATTGATTTTATCTCAACGATATAATAGCTCTCACCGGAGGCGAGATCATCTCTTAGCGCCATTGATGAATAAACACGCATTGCGCTCGCCCGATAGCGTTGTGAAAGACAAAAGCCGATTGTTTGTGCCAAAACAGCGTTCAAGGCAACTGTTTTCAGATAAGTGGATTTGCCCGACGCGTTGGAACCGGTCAGCAGAACCGACTGATGTGTTACAAAGTCATTAGGCATCGCGTTTTCTATAAGAGGGTGAACAAGACCGCGCGCTTCCAAAAATGCTTCTTTGCTTTCAAAATCAATTTCCGGCTGGCACTTTACCTTAAAACGCCTGCGGTATGATGCGATTGAAATGGCACTGTCAAGACCGCCGATAATCTCGAATATCGTCATAAGTTCTTTATTGTGCGCACCGATTTTACATTTCGAGATCTCATAGCTCACTAAATTCCACAAGAGCACCATATAAAACAAATCCGTAAGGTCATTCGTGACGGATTTCATGGACATACCGCCAATCTTTGAAAGTCCTCCGATAATTTTATTTGCTTTGGAAAGCGGCGCGATATAATCCGCTATTTCTGGGGCTGCCAGCTTTTCCACCTTTTTCGCAGTGCTGATCATCGCAAGGGCATAGTTCAGCCGCAATATGTCGTCCTCGGCTTTGCGCATTTTGGTTGTGTAAACAATAATGTTAACGATAAAAGAGAGCAGCAGAAAAGGTGCGCCGCGCACGGGCGAAATCACCGTACAGACTAAAAATGCAATAAACAGCGCCGACAGCACACAGTATATTATCGCTGTGCCTATACCGCGCTTTTGCTCATCGAATTCCTCACAGATATTGATCCTGCGCCTGCGCCCGAGTTTAGAAAAAGCAAGCTGGAGCTTTATTCTCAGCGCCTCGTCCGCGTCGAGTGCCTCTATAATTTTATTCCGCTTATCAAAAGTGTTTTTATCAAAAACGGGTGAGCGCAGAGTATTGTAAAGCACTTGCTCGCCGCAGGAAGTCTGCGCGGCGTTCATGTCGACAAAAACACCGTCCATGTTAAGATCGTTCCATGTAATCTCATCAATCTTAAACTCTCCGCCGCCATGTTCAAGGCTGTATAAATAAAATTCCGCAATCTGCTCAAAGTCGCCGTCATCATAGCTCACATCCGGCATTTTCCCGTAATCCCGTCTGAAGGCGGCTATGCGCTTCCTTTTTAAAACAGCGCCGTGAATACCTGTTACAATAAAAAGGAAAGCAAAAATAGCAAGCACTGAAATGACAAAAATATAAATGTCCATAAATTTAACCACCTTATGCTTTAAGCATTGTCATTTTATTATTTACAGCAATTTAATTTTTAAAAAGGAAGTTTAAAAAATGTACCTCCCCGCCTCCTGAGGGGAGGCACAAAAAACAATCCTCTTTATTTGTTATATTGCTTTAATAAGCTTTATCGCGTCTTTGAAATCTTCTATAAACAGATCAGCCGCTGCGATTATCTTTTCACGTTCGTGCGCAGAACAAGGATCATAGACACCCGCCGCCTTCATCCCAACTGATTTTGCAGAAAGCACTCCGGGCAGAATATCCTCAAAAATCATGCACTTCTCCGGTTTGCAGCCAAGCTCTTTCGCGCACAAAAGATAAACATCGGGGGAATTTTTATCCTTCCCTGCCTGTACCGTCGTCACACATGAACTGAACAGCTCGAAAACGCCGTTTCTTTTTAACAACGGCTCATACAGTTCTCTTCCCGACGCGGTGGCAAGCCCAATCTTTACGCCCACCTCATCCAAAGCGGTGAGAAATTCAAAAGCGCCCTCTTTCAGGGGAATATTTAACGCATACTCATACCGCGCCAGCTCGTTCCATTCCGCTATAATTTCGTTTTCGGTCTCTGTTAGATTAAACCGGCGCTTCGTGTAACTTGCGGCCCGTGAAAAATCCATGCTGCTAATTGCGTCTTTATATCCTTCGGGAATATCCATACCCCTATTGGAAAAAAAATCAACATCGATGCGGTACCAAACGCCCATTGAATCGGCGATCGTGCCGTCAAGGTCAAAAATTGCCGCCTCAATCTCCATTCCATTAATTTTCATGCGGTCATCACAACAAATAATTTCTTTGCTTTTGAAAAAAGCATTTTTACACATCCTCAAATAAAGTTAGCTTCTTATTGCAATTTCAAATAAAAACGAAAAAGCGGGACGTTGTCACCTCTAGCGGAGAAGGGGCGATGACAAAACTCTTTCACCCTGATTTTACAATTGCTGCAACACTATTATTTTAACATCGTGCATAAATGTGTCAAGCATGTACAAAACGGTAAAAGGCTGGCTTCAAAAGTAAATTTTCCCTGTGAATATATATGTTTTTAGCCACTAATTGTAAGTTTTCATCTGTTCGTAGAACAATTTTTAAGAGAATTTATCCATATGTTTTGCCAAGGTTGTTGACTAACATACAATATAATGGTATTATGCTTACATATAATTATAAATAATTTCTATATTACGCTGTATTCATCAAATACAAGCGCGAAAAATGTCGAATTTGTTCGAAATGTACAATTATTCTGCTGCTCTTCTTTAGCAAGTCACAAAACACGGCAAAATTGGCCGGTATCAGCAGCAAAACTGTTATAGCCATTTTTCTTAATTTACAAATTTGCGAATTTTAATAGAAAGGAGTCTTTTTAGAAAAATCGTTTTCAAGTGCGGGGCTACACAATATGCCTTGGAAATCAGTATGACTTCCAAGGAACTCAAAAATAGAAATTAAATAATAAAGGCTGCTGAATTAAAGGTCAATATTAAAATGAAAAGAAGGTATTAAAATTGTCAAGTGAAATCAAATCTATTGAGAGCTGCCTTGAAAAACTCGCAAACGGCAATCTGTCATTTAACGTAGACCCGGCAATTCTTAAAAAATCAAATGATGCAGGGAAAATGGCTCGTCTTATTCAGGCAATTTTAGAAGATCAACGCAGAAAGTCGACGGCGCTCGTGAAACTCGCAAAAGGAGATATAGCTGAAAGCATTGCGGAAAAATCATCCGGCGATGAACTTTCAAAGTCAATCAATCAGGCGTTTCTGGTTATTAAATCACTTAAAACCGATGCCGAAGCGGTAACGGTCAAAATTGAAAATGGCGACACAACAGCAGAAGTATCGTCAGATAGATTTCCCGGAGCATACAACAGCATCGCCTGCGCAATGAACAAATCCAAGGAAACGCTGTTGGATTCCTTAAAGGATGCAAAGAGGGTTGTCAGGGCACTTTCTGTCAACGACCTCACCCTGCGCGCCTCGACAGATTGCAATGGCAAATTCAGAGAATTTGCCGATGATATCAACCTTGTCTGTGAAAGACTGGTAAACATACAAAATGCAATGTTCAAAGTCTCAAAAGGCGATATTTCAGACAGAGAAGTATATCAAAAGGTTGGAAAACGATCCGAAAACGACGAGCTGGTTCCTGCGATAATCTCCATGACAGATTCGATCGGACGGCTAATTGCAGAAGCCAGCAATATTAATGATCAATGTTCAAAAGGCAAGCTGTTTGGGGTAAGAGGAAATACGGAAGGCCTTGAGGGCGGATTCAAAACAATCATTGAAGGCTTTAACAACGCGCTTGATTTGATAGCCAACGCAAGCGGAGCCAGTATTTCCGTGCTCAAGTCGATGGCCGTAAATGATTATACCAAAAAAGTGCCGGAAGACTTTGAGGGTGACTGTAAATTCCTTGCCGATACGATTAACACTGTGCAGTCGCGGCTTGTTTCGGCGCAGAACGTGGCCATGAAGATCTCAAATGGCGATATCAGTGAGCTTGAAAATTTCAGAAAAGTAGGCAGACGCAGTGATAACGACCAACTCGTGCCGTCGTTTACACGAATGATGGAAAGCATACAAACGCTCATAGACGAAACAAACGCCATTGCCGACGCGGCGTCGGAGGGCAATCTCGATTACCGCAGCGATACCGCAACCCTAAACGGCGAATACGCAAACATATTAAACAGCTTCAACGTAGCTTTCGGCAGTATGCGTGAACCACTAACAGAAATTTCGGGTGTTCTTGAGAACGCCGCAAACGGCAATCATCAATTTGTAGCGGGAACATACAACGGCGTTTTCGGCTCGCTTGCAAACGACGTAAATGCCACGATTACGAACATCAAAACCGTCGCCGGGCAAGTAACGTTAGCGCTCAGTCAAATCGAAAAGGGCAACCTTAACACAGAACGCGTCAGAAAATTCAAAGGTGAGTGGAACGCCGTTTCCATCGCGCTTAACAGCATCAATGACAAGCTCAACGGCCTTGTCAGCAACATTATGTCCGCAACAGAACAGGTGGCGGCAGGCTCATCGCAGGTAGCCACCGGCAGTCAGGCTCTTTCAGAGGGCGCGACCGAGCAGGCAAGTTCTTTAGAGGAGCTTACCGCATCCATTACCGAAATAGCCGCTCATACCCGTCTTAACGCCCAAAATGCCACACAGGCAAGCACGCTTGCACAGACTGCAAAAAGCAATGCCGAGCGCGGCAATTCCGACATGAAGGAAATGCTCGCTTCAATGCGGGATATCAACGAATCATCTCACAACATTTCAAAAATAATCAAGGTTATCGACGACATAGCGTTCCAAACCAATATTCTGGCGCTCAACGCTGCGGTAGAAGCGGCACGCGCCGGGCAGCATGGCAAAGGGTTTGCGGTTGTTGCCGAAGAGGTTCGCAACCTTGCTGCACGCAGCGCCGGCGCGGCTAACGAAACCACTACCCTTATCGAAAACTCCATCTCTCTGGTGCAAACAGGCACGAAGATAGCCGACAACACGGCAAAAGCGCTTGACAGCATTGTCGACGGTGTCGAAAAGATGGTGTCAATCGTCGATAATATCGCGTCCGCTTCTAACGAGCAGGCAACCGGCATCGCCCAGATAAATCAAGGGGTTTCACAGGTCTCCAAGGTTGTGCAGACCAACTCCGCCACATCGGAGCAAAGCGCTGCGGCAAGCGAGGAGCTTTCCGGTCAGGCAAATCTGCTGCGTGAATGCGTCAGCAAATTTACGCTCAAAGCAGCCGGATCCGAAGACGGGACCGATTGAGCGGTAAAACGATGATTCCGGTTTTACGGCAGGGCTAAGCGCCGCGCGATGAATCACAAAGGTGCTCATAAATGTGAGAATAAAATTCGGGCGGTCGGCATCAGAAAGATGCCGACCGCCTTGGTTTTTTCTTATCTACCAGCGTTTTGTACCTATATAATTCTTTTCTTATGGTATTAATGTGATATAATTGTAAGCGGATGTTATGTTCAATTCATTTTATCTGTTCTCATGGCAACAATGCGTTATTCATAATTCCTTTCAAGGCTAACTGCTATATTAGCCTGATTAGTGATATTCCGTTAATTAATCAGTATAAAGTGAGGCAAAAATGTTATGAAAAAATACATAAACCGGTGTATTATAACCATTACAATTTTATCTTCACTGTTTATCGGCAGTGTTCCCATCACGGCGGGCGCAGCAAAGGCCAACCTTACAGGTGCCGTAAAATCGGAGAAACCGTTAACTTCTATTCAGTTGGCAGTAAAAATTCCATCCTATTGCACAGTTACTGAAATTTTCGACTGGGGTCCCGCTGTTACAAAGATAATTGTTAATTTAGGCAAAACCGTAATTAAGGGTTCTGTGAAGACCGATACTTTCAAAGTACATGTTGTGAGAACCGACCCCAGACCGGGCGTTGCAATACCAAGTGACGTTGCAAATGGCGACCGCATAGTTACAAAAGCCTATGTTTCTGATAAAAGCGGCAATGCCGCAGACAGTGGGAATTACATAGCCCTTGAAATGAAAGTTGCCCCGGATATTGGATTGAGTTCACCCATGAATTATGATTTTAATCGTTTTAAAAATAATAGTTGGATCAAATGCAGCTACACCATTACTCAGCAAAAAGATATTTCCTCTGATACAGGGAAAATATCAGGCTTAGTAATTACGTCAAGTTTAGGAGATATTAAAAAGCTGGTGGATGATTTTACAACCGGAAGCTATACGGCTAATGCTAATGTTATTCTGACATACGCAAGCTATGCCCCGTCAAAAGATAATGGAAAGAATCCATTAATTATCTGGCTGGACGGCACCGGAGAAAAGGGCACCGACCCGACTGTTGCCATTTCATCAAATAAATCCTGCAACTTTGCTTCATCAGACATTCAGTCTTACTTTGGGGGCGCTTACGTTTTGGTGCCTCAATGCCCAACTATGTGGATGGAGGGTTTAAAAGAAGATGCGCTTATGGCGTTAATTAAGGATTACGTTTCTAAAAACAGTGACATTGATACAAATAGAATCTATATTGGAGGAGGTTCTAACGGCGGATATATTACAATGCTTTTAATTCGGGATCATCCGGATTACTTTGCAGCCGCAATGCCGACCTGTGAAGCGCTGCCTGATAAAATGATTACCAATACAGATATAGAAAAAATAAAAAATATTCCGATATGGTTCACTGCCGCTAAAACAGATAAAACAGTACCCCCGGATAATTATGTAGTTCCAACCTACAAGCGTTTGATAAAAGCAGGCGCAAAAGACGTTCACTTTTCATTTTTTGATAAAGTAGCTGATACTACAGGCCTATACAAAAAAGCAGATGGCACGCCATTTGAATACGACGGGCATTTTTCATTTTTTTATGTATTCAACAACCAATGTACCGATAAGATTAACGGTGAAAAAACCACAATTATGCAATGGCTCGCCGCTCAAAATAAATCAACTCCAAATTCATCAAAAGTTGAAGACATTATCCCAAGTTCAACCCCTCAGAATAACTCAACTCCAAATTCAATAAAAACCGATTACACTATGCCGATAATCGCTCTGATTTTGGTACTCGCAGTCACCTCCACGACAGTTGTATTTTCAGTGTTTAGAAAAAAGCGTTAATTTCCACGCAGAATCCGCATTGTGGATAAAAATATAATGGCGGCAAACGCATGATTGAAACAACCCGCTCTATCCCATTTTCAGAGCAGGCAGATATTGTGACTAAACCAGATAGCAAAAAATCAATGTCTGCTGAAGATAGTGCTGGCTAAAATCTAAATTGGCAACAAGCAGAAAAGCGTTTCACCAAAGAACAAGAAAGAATTTTTTCTTACTACTGCCTATTTTAATTGATCTAGATCAAAATGTCAGCGACACATTTTCTTTAATTGATAATTTTAACATTATTTTAAATATTTTTAACATTATATTATTGACAATAACGGGAAAATATGTATAATATTTATAAGGGCTTGGCCCGCTTTACTGACCGGTTACAACCAGCATTATGCATTGTTCAAGTGAAAAAAAACAACGTTCGGGAACAAAACAAATTGATTCCCAGCCTTAGTTTAAACCAGAGGAAAGCTGGAAGTGGACAAGGCAGCGGGTTTTTGCAAAAATTTCAAGGATTCATTTTTAAAAAAACATACTGCAAAAAGTCAGATTAACCGGGAATGGACAGAATTGGAAAGACAATGAGGAGGGTTAATTATGTTCAAAAGGGCAAAATCCATGATTGTTGCCATTGCGGTATGTGCAACCGGATTATTTGTACCGTTGTCTGGCGTGAATACGGCAAACGCAGCTTCCGTCCCAGACCAACCAACGTCCGGGTGGATGAACGGTTCTAATTTAATCTGCAAAGGCACGGATAATCTGAATTCACTCGATGTCATGAAAAAAGACGGCTACACCTCGGTAAACCTGAACTGGACGACAGCGCTTACGTCCAAACAGCTTGATGCTTACCTGACGAAATGCGATACTCTTGGGTTAAAACCGGTCGTCTCGCTTCAGGATGCAAAAGGTCAAAAGGATATCGGCGCATTGGCAAAATGCGTGAGTTACTGGACTCAGAGTGATATCGTAGCGGTTATGAAAAAGCACCAGAA
>DBTI01000101.1 GCA_002306975.1 Ruminococcaceae bacterium UBA1320 | reverse complement strand
AGGCGATCAAAGAATTCAAGACAATGCTGCACGCTCTGCGCGACGGGGGCAAAACGATACTTTTAAGCACGCATATGCTTGATACGGCAGAAAACCTTTGTGACGAGGTTATGGTTATGCAGCGAGGGGAGCTTATCTTCAAAGGCTCTCTTGAAGACTTGAAGCAGCGTCTTCATGCCGGCGAAAATTCCACTCTGGAGGAGCTTTTCCTTGAGGTGACCGACAATGAGGGCTGATATATCTCACGACCTTGGCACTTTGCTTTTTATAAGCAAAGCTTCTTTTAAAAACCGTATTAAAGCAATACTGGATAATCCTTTTAAAACAATAATCTCCGTCATCAAATGGGTTTTCTATTTTGCTTTGGTCTTTTCTCCTTTGATTATCGCTTTCGTATCAAGAAGCAGTAAAAAGACTTCATCTTTCAATAATAATATAGATTTTGCAAAGCCATACATCGGCGGAGTTCTTTTAATATTAATTCTTTTCTACGTATTCTACACACTGAAAAAAGCTGTTGACGATTATAAACCTACAATCTTTAAAGCGCCTGACGCAAACCTGCTTTTTGCCTCTCCGCTAAACAGACGAACCGTATACCTTTATGCAATCATGCGCGCTATGGTCAGCAACCTTATGACCGCGATCTCTCTTGTTTGCTTCTTTTTAATTATTACAATATCCTTTAGAATAACGCTCATTCCGTGGGCTGTTCCCCTTGCAATAATCGGATTGTTCTCTTTTGGCGTTTTCATGCAGTCTTTTAAGTTTTTCATCAACTCACTTAACAAAAAGCTTAAATCTGATAAATACTCATCTTTTGTATTTTACCTGTTGCTGCTCGCTGTTATCGGTTGTGTTTTATATAAGGTTTCCGCGGTCAATCACGATATACCGTCAATCATCTCAGCCTTTGGTTCCCCTTCACTTGAATTTATTCCGTTTGCGGGCTGGACAAAGGGAATTGTCCTCGGTCTTGTCTTCCCAAATCCCAACATAATCCTGTTTGCTGCGCTTTATTTTGTATGCGCCGCCGCAAGCTTTGTTCTATCTGTGTTTTGGGCTGACAATTATTATGAGGACACTATTACAAGCCTTGGGGAAACAACTGAGATTGTTGAAGCCACTAAAAAAGGTCGCACAGATGAACTGCTCGCAAGGAGTTATCGAGGGAAAAAACAAATTAAAACCGATATTTCAATAAGCGGAACAGGCGCAAAGTCATTTTTATGGAAAAGCCTTCTCATCTATAAGAAAAACTTTATTTCAAAGCCTTTATCCAGCTTAACAGGTTATCTGTTCTTTCTTATTATCGGAATCGCGCTTGTGCTTTTTACAAAAGAAAGTTTTGAATCAAACTTTCTTTTAATGGTAATCATTTTTTCTTCCTCCAGTGTCACTGCCAATATGTCTGGAATCAACGCGGAACTTAAACACTCATATCTTTTCATAACACCCGGGAAACTTCGCTACAAGCTTTTCTACACGGTTATACAGCCTATCATTCAATTTGCGATACAGTTCTTGCTCGGATTTATACCGTTGCTCATTGCGGGTAAACTTAATTTCGCAGAATTTTTGTTTGCTTATCTCGCCGCTGTAACGATGGGTGCACTGCCTATTTCGGGCGGAGTGATTGTAACCTCGATTTTCCCCGATGATGAAGCGCTGCGCAAAAACCCCTTCATGGCAATGCTCAAAGGTTTTTTCATCCTGCTTTATTATATCCCCGGCGCGATCATATGCGGCTTATCCGTGTTAATTATCTATCTGACTACTCATGCGTTTACCTCTTGGATAGCTTACCTGGGGTTTGCCGTAGGCAATGTGATTACTGTATTTTTAATGTTTATTATCAGTGAAAGTATTTTTAAAAGAATAGAATATAAGCAATAATTTAAAAACACAAACAAAAAGGGCTTTCTCAAATCAAGGTTTTATAACCATAGATTTGAGAAAGCCCTTTGATTTATTTGACCTGTTATACTTATCCCGATTAGAAGTATAGAATAACTTTATAGATAACTTTTCGGAAAAAGGTTGAATATATGCCTTTTTGTCGAGCTTGTTTTCAAAAATGCCCAAGAAATCTTTCGTTACATTTCTTATGGGATTAGTATTAATGTCTGTGAATGATTTTACGGATACGGTTTGAATACGTAACAACAAGCCCCGACACCGCAATATCGTATATCACAAATGTTACGTTCAACAGCAATGCAATTAAAATATAACCGATATTGCCGTATTTCATCATATTCACCGTAAGCCCGAGCAGATTAATCGAAATGATAAATGCGCCTGCGGCACAAACATTAAAGATCACTATTTTTACAGCCCATTTTAGCACTTTGTTGTTTATGCGCTCAATGAAGCTTTTTACAATCGGATAATGGCCAAGGAAGAAGATGTAATAAATCGTCGCGTCCTTATTGGCGGGGAGAAGGAGCGATAAAATGCTGACAGCGGCAAAAATCAAAAACGCCCAACCCTCACCCATCTCATAGACCGCGCATATTAAAAAGATTCCCGCCAGCGCGGGAAAAACAAATTCCGCAATTTGAAATAAAGCAGAAAGAAACATCAAAGCCACAGACAGTGCGGCAATCATTCCACCTAACGCGATGGAAAAAGTTTTTTTCTCATTATTACGCACAGCAGTCAGCAACCCCCAAGTCCGCCGCAAAGGCAATCAGCACAGGCAAGACCGGCGCATAAATCGCAGGAATTGCAGCCAGAGGATTGCATTCCCCCGCCGCCATAACCGCCGTATCCGTAAGGACTTCTGGCCTGCCCGCCGTTCATCTGGTTTCTTACCTGTTCAAGCGTGCTGCGGTATTCCATGTTGCCGCCGTCCATCTGGACAGCGTTTTGCAGCTCGAGATACGCCTCGTTAACCCAGCCGATTTTATAAAGCGTAATTCCCTTTAAAAAATGCCACTCTGCGTTGCGATCCGCTTGCGGAATCGCATCAAGCGCTGATTTTGCCTGATTGGTTCTACCTGCGTTTAGCAAGTCGCGCACATTTTTAAAGGTGCTGGATGAATACCCAGAGCCATTGGAATACGACTGCGAACCGGAATAGCTGTCATATCCGCCGCTTGAAGATCCCCCTCCGCTGCGCATTTTCGTTACCTGGTCATATGCCTGGTTAATTTCTTTCATTTTTTCAGCAGCGAG
>DBTI01000033.1 GCA_002306975.1 Ruminococcaceae bacterium UBA1320 | reverse complement strand
TAAAGCAACCGCTACAGTTACTGTAGCACCGGCTGTTATGGTTCAATCCATTAGCCCTGTCAGCATTATTACAAAGGCAGGAACAGCACCGGATTTACCGGCAACGGTGGTTGCTACGTTAATCGATGGAACATCTAAAAATGTTGCGGTTACTTGGGATTATATTTATCCCTCTCAATATGCAAGTACCGGGACGTTTACCGTCAGTGGTTCGATTTCCTCGTCCTCAGCGATTAAAGCAACGGTTATCGTTACAGTAACGGCATCAAGCACTTCTGCGACCGTTCAATCAATAAACTTAATTAACATTGTTACAATGGCAGGAACAGCACCAACTTTACCGTCAACAGTAACTGCTGCTATGAGCGATGGAACATCTAAAAATATCGCGGTAATTTGGGACACTGTTTATTCTTATCAATATACAAGTGCCGGAACGTTCATGGTTAGTGGATCTGTTTCCACATCTTCCACAGTTAAAGCAGTCGCTTTGGTTACAGTAGCGTCATATAGCTCTTCTACTACTGTTCAATCAGCAAATCCCGTAATTGCTACAACAACAGCGGGAATCGCACCAGACCTGCCGTCAACAGTAATTGCTACAATGGGTGATGGGACAACTAAAAATGTTTTAGTAACATGGAATTCTATTTCTTCTTCACAATACGCAAGTAATGGTACATTTACTGTTACCGGAACGATTTTGACGTCCTCCACAATTAAAGCAGTTGCCATAGTTACTGTAACAACATCAAGTACTTCTTTCACTGTTCGATCAATAAACGTGGTTAATGTTACTACCACGGCAGGAACTGCACCGACTTTACCAACAACAGTCACCGCTGTAATGAGCGATGGAACAGCTAAAAGTATTGCGGTAACCTGGGATTATATTTATTCTTCACAATATGCCAGTGCCGGGGCATTTTCTGTTAACGGAACGATTTCTTCGCCCTCCTCAATTAGGGCGGTGGCCATAGTTACAGTAACAGGATCAAGCGCCTCCACTATCGTTCAAACAATAAATAACGTTATCGTTACCACAATAGTAGGAACAGCACCGGATTTACCATCAACCGTTACTGCTACAATGAGTGATGGAACTACTGTAAATATCGGTGTTGCATGGGATTATATTAATCCTTCAAAATATGCCGGTGCCGGGGCATTTGCTATTAACGGAACAATTTCTTCATCTTCCTCAATTAAGGCAGTGGCTGTGATTACAGTAATCACATCAAATGCTTCCACTACAGTCAAATCAATAAGCCCTGTTAGCGTTACTGCAAAAACAGGAACTATACCCAATTTACCATCAACAGTTACCGCTACAATGAGTGACGGAACAACTAAAAATGTTACAGTAGCATGGGATTATATTTACCCCTCTCAATATGCGAGTACTGGGACATTCACTATCGGCGGAACAATTTCTTTATCTTCCTCAATCAGGGCAACAGCGATCATAACAGTTAAATGATACACTCCATTTCTGAGTTCTTCAGTTAAGTATTATTTCAATACAAGCCAAGCAAAAAGTCGGGGCGTCCAAACCTTTTGGGTTCGGTTGCTCCGACTTTTTTTACTTCGGGCTGTTTTGGGACGTTTCCTTTTTCTTTATAAAACAGCACAGTCAGTTGTCCTGCAAATCTGCGCAAAGATTACCATCCTTGTCGAAAGTAAGAATAATATGCTTTATCACGGTCTGTCCATCGGTAAAAACAGCAGTTACAGTTATCGTATCGCCGGGAACAGAAAAATAATCCTTTTTGCCGGTTGACCGACGGATTTCATCAGCAGATTCCACAGCAGTTTTAAATGCCGGCTGTGGCGGATACCAGATAAGTTTTGCATTGTGATCACTCGCATCTGTTTTTATAGCTGAATCAAGGATAACCTCGCTTATACTGGCTTCTTTGTTCCATGTGTCGGCAATTGTTATTGCTGTCATGTCCGGATCTTTTGGAGTATTGTTCGGCATTCCACCTATAAATCCACCGTTTCCGCCTCCAGCAGAGCTACTATTAACATTCTCCTTGTAAATCCTGTAACGCGTATCATCTATTTGTTTGCCTCCAAAATATTTGTTCCGATATTCTTCAAGCTTTCCACTATTCCACAATGTGGTAAAAAGGTCACGACCGGGATTGTTAGGGTCATATAGTATATCATTTGGCAAGATAATTGTGCACACAGTGGCGTCGCGTATCGCCTGTGTGCAGCGCGCCCGTGTTTCGTCACTGCTATATTGAATTTTTCCACTTTTTGCTGTATATAATACACTTTTGATATTCTCGCCGGTGCAAAGGAAATAGTGTTCACCTAAAGAAGAAGATTGCAGTTCTTTTCCGTTTTTAAATATACTGGCATCAAAAGTAAGCCCACCGCTGGGAACCTTGATATTCACATTGTCTTTCAGCGTAGTTTTGGTATCCGCTGCCTGCACGGTGAGCACGAAGTCATGGGAAGGCTTTGAACCACCGACTTTTTTTTCAAGCAGCGGCAGGCCAAACACTCCGGTAAAAACAAATGCCGCCGCAAGCCCGGTGCAGACCGCTATGCGGACGGCAATCCGCACCGACCGATGAACGCTGTATGTCCATAAACGAGTTTCCACAGCCTTTGTACTTTCACTAGGCAGAGGAAATGTGTCACAGCCGTTCTTAAACTGTCGAATGGTTTTCATATATCTTAACATAAAAATCCTCCTTACTCATTGATACGGTTACCGTGTTTGCCAAAACTGTCGAACCTGTAGTAGGCCTTTAGCTTTTTGAGTGCTCGAAAGTATCTGATACGCACATCACCTGGCATAATACCGAGTATGTGGGCAATCTCGGTATGTTTGAGCGAACCTGCAAGATGCAGGATTACGATGCTGCGCTCCACCTCATCAAGTACCGTTATGGCGCGTGTAAAATCGGCTTCTGCCACCGCCGCATCCTCTACGCTCGGCGACATGCTTTCAGACTCATCGGCGCTAATTGTCTCCCAGTTGCGTTTTTTCACGCAGTTGAGCGCAATATTGCGGGCAATTTCCAGCACCCATGATTTAGAATTTCCACCGCGGTAGGTTGAGGCTTTTTCACTGACACGTAAAAATGTTTCCTGCATCACGTCCTCAGCGAGGGCGTAGTCCTTCACAATTGAGTATGCGATTAAAAAGACGGGTCTCTTAAAACATCCGTAAATCTGCGTGAGTTCGGAAATATCACCGTCTGCGACTTTATATATCGACTTTTCACAGTTTCCACTCAAATCGCCTGTACCGAAACTGTCTGCATGTTCCATAATACACATCACTGTCCTGATCACTATAAGTTACAAAAAAACGTTAATTGCGGCCGCTTGACTATAAGACAACTGGCGGGTTAAAAGTGTTACAATAATCTCACATAATTATATTAAATCAATTATTTCTAATTTTCAACAAGGCAAAGGAGCTGTTGCAGAACGAAAGTTCTGCAACAGCTCCTTTTTTGGCAGGCCGTAAAACAACTTAACGATCGCGGTTTTCTCCGCAACCGCAATCTGGTGCGTTTGCAGGGCTGATTCCATCAGCAAAACGTGGCGGGAAGAACTGGTTGATCGGGAATTTGATGTTCTTAAAGAGATCGCAAGGATCATTGTTACTCGACGAGATACATTCCTTATCAGGGATGCAGAAATCATAAGCAGGAATAAGCATCTGGACATTGCGCTCAAGTTTAACAATTGAGAAAAGACCGAGTGTAACAAGAACAAGCTTGAGAGGAACCACACAGCCGAGGCTGCCCTCAAGCTTCTCTGAGAACATTTCAGGAACCTGAGTGCCATCAACCGGGCAATCAGCATCGACTAGTCTGGCTGCGAGGAATACAGGGTCAACTGCTTCGACAACTGCCTTTGGCAGATCGTCAGATTCTCTTGAACCATTCCCGTCTTCACTGTCTGATGTAAATACTTTTACACTGCCTTCGCTGCCAAAGAGTATAACTCTTTTATTAAAGACCGCGATACCGGAGACAATGCATGGTTTTCTGCCTGTTCTGCCGCATGGTCTGTCAAAAACCTCGACCGACACATCAAAGCAGCAGGTTATGTCTACTGAATAAAATCCACGGTTAAACTGCACTGGTTCTACATCCACAAAAATGTTTGCAAGCTCCGCACTGCGGCTCTTTACTGCAAAAGCATTGTTAACAATCGTTTGATTTTCATCATTGAAATATACCCTCAGATCCTCAAGGCAGTCTTTATCGTAAGATTGTGCATGTTATACATTAGAGTTAATATTATATTCATACTCTTTTTCTAACTTTTCATGTATTAGTTCTTTTTCAAAATTCAACAAATCTTGCTCTGTAATATTTGAAAATAAACTATAGGAGGCAAAAAAACAAGCAAAGCAAACCAAAATACATGGCAATATAACAGCAACAAAAATTGCTACCATTAGCACTAATGCAAATAGGATATATTCATATATCGGTAGATTTTTTTTCATATTCGAAAAAAAATTGTAACTGGCCAGTGAAGTAGTTACGGTTGTTACAAAAGAAACTATAATTCCCCACATTAATGTAAAGGTGATATTATTTGAATATTTAAGAAAAAAATTAATCTCACCATATCTTTCAAGTAAATCATTTGAATCAATTTTATTTTCTTTATAAAATCGGGTGATTTCGGATTTTAAATTTTTTATTAGTGATATTTTACTCCCTTTTTTCCACTTATTCTCTGCACGGTAATGCCTTTTAATTTCTTTTATACATTTTTCAATCCTGATTTTTTTGTCTTTACCTTCATTGTCCATATAATACTGCCCCTTTAATTCAATATAATTATACATTATATTACCAAATCATCTATAAGGCAACAAAAATGTTCTGCTATCTTTTCACTTTCGTGGAAAGATAACAGAACATTTTTACTATCATTTATCATCTGGCACATAATTCATTAAATCGGTCAACTTGCAATCAAGCACCTCACAGATTTTATCAAGGTGCTCAAGGTTCACGCGTTCAATCAGTTCATGGTAATATTCGCTGATGGTTGTCGGCCTAATTCCTGTTTTTATAGCCAGCTCTTTTTGTGTCATGCGGCGTTCGCCAAGCAACCGTGATAAGTATATTCGAATCATTGTTATTATTCCCCCTTATCGGGGATATTCTAACACGAATCGTTATAGTAAATGTTATTTTGTGAAAATGCAACGGATTACGTGATTTGCATTCTAAAAAAATAACACTTAGAAATTTTTGATTATAAGTTCCTTGAATTTTTTCTGACCTTCAGCATATCGCTGCATGAGGTTGCTCGACCGGGAGGCTTCTATGATAGTGAAATTCTTATACAGATCCCGGATAAAATCATCATCGTTATAGGAAAGAATAAAGCGGCCTTGAATCTGCTTGAGAATTTCACAAAGCTTTTTATGGTCGGCGTCGGTAAACTTGTTATCATAATATTTTTCGGTGCCATGATAAGGCGGATCTAAATAGAACAGCGCTGCAGGCTTGTCATATAGCTTAATTAAAGCATCGTATGATTTATTTTCGACCATTACCGTGTTAAGCCGCTCACTTACTTTTTCAATATATTCGGTAATCTTGGCCATGTTCTTGCGGATGCAGCCGAAGGAGTGACGGTCGGAACCGTAAGACGTTTTTATTAATATGAAGAAGCGCGCCGCCCGCTGAATATCGGTCAATCCCTGCGCCTTCATCTGTGATCGAAAATCATTGAAGTTTTCCCGGGCGTTTAGCGTAAGGTACAACTCGCGCCGCAGCTCACCGCTGTGAAATTTGACAACACGGAAAAGGTTAACCAGATCACTATTAATATCGTTATAGATTTCAAAACCCGCGTGTTTGTCTTTACCGAATAGAATCCAGCCAGCACCGCCGAATACCTCAATATACCTCTCAACGCCCTCGGCCGGAAATAAGGAAATGATTTTTTTGCGTAAAAGGCGTTTGCCGCCTACCCATGAAATAAATGAATCCATAAATAACACACTCCTGATATTTTAATAAAATTGCCCGCCGCTTTGTTGAAAATTGCGGCGGGCTTTTTGAAGATATACTTTCACTTTACAAAGATGTTTTATATAAATTTACTGTGCCTGAGAAGTTACCTGTTTAAGTGATTCAGAAATCTGCTTTGCAATCTCTGAAGGTGTTGTGTTTGCCGGCGCTACTATATTAATAGTGATATTGCGCTGTGGGCTGTCTTCTGCGGCCGACTGAGTGCATGCATCTGATACAGGAGTATCATTTGCCGCCTCAACTGCTCTTTCATCCTGCTCGGGTGAGGCGACAGTTGTATCAGTAGATTGGGGTGTTTCAATTGCTTCACCTTCGAGATCAGGTTCAGCCGCCGGAACTTCGCTTGCGGTTTGCGACAGATACGGAGCTATTGCAGTTGACTGCAAAACAGGTGTTGTGTTTGCTTTCAGTTCCTTAACTGCGGCTTCAATTTTGCTTTTGATCCACGCGTTCGCATCACCGAACACTGAGCCAAGTGTGTTATAAACATCTGTTGAAATTAGTGTCTGTACTTTATTAATTGCATCTGACTTTATTTGCTGAATTTCATCAGGCGACAGCTTTCCATCTGCTGATTTTGCTTTCAGATCATCAACGACCGTCTGAGCCATTTCAAGCACAACGGTACTGACACAATTTTCAGAAATGTTTACTGCGTTGTTGATGTTAGTATCTTTGATTTTCGACGCTGACTCTGCGGTTTTGGTGTCTATGTACGTTTTCGCACATTTGACCCCGCTCACAACAAGACCAAGAAGAACGCCAAGAAGACCTGATTGAAGGATTACATTAAATACATCTGCTGTTTTCATGAATTAACCTCTTTCCGCCGGATGATCCGGCTGTTGTAAAAAATTTTTAACGAATAATTATGTAGCCGTTGAGCTTGCAACCATGCAACGTGGGGAGATCTTTCACCGCGCATTTTTGCAGTTTTCCGTTTTTGGACTGATCCCAATTGTATTCGGTAAAGTATACCCATCCCGGGCGAACGGCTTCGATGAAGACAACATGTCCGCATTCTCCGTGCGCAAATGAAGCAATGCTGTCCGTCACGGGCGCGGATGTTGGCGGTAACTTTGTCACTTTTGATGTAGTCTTAATTTTGCTGTACCAGTCCCCGCCGTTGGCCGGGGCAGGAAGTAAGTCGCACAGGTTTATTTTGTACTTTCTTTTTGCCTCACCTGCGCAATACCATGTGCATTCACCGTGTGGAAACCTGTTGCCGCCTGCGGCTGTAAATTCGGGGCTGCTTACGTTTGCCAAGACCTTTCCTATGCTGTTGTCCGGTGATGTCGTCATATTAATCAACCTCTTTCCGCCGGTTTATCCGGCATATTCAGTGTTTGCTTATAATAATTTGTTCCCGTCCCATTGCCGCCGAGTGCGTGATATGGGTCATAAAGATATTGAAGGTTACGTTTTTCTTCAATAGTCGCATATCCTTTATTTTCACAATCACCGCATATCGAAAAAATACGGTCGTGAAGCAGCGCCTGTAATCCCTCATTCTCAGCCTTTTGCTTGCGCCAGATATTTTTAAAAGACGCAATAATTACTCCAACAAACGCCGTTGCAAGCGCCCCTATCGCCGTATTTATCCAGCTTGGCATTTCACCACTTCCCTAAAAATCTGTAAAGTAAAAGCGCCCGTTTCCGGACGCTTT
>DBTI01000141.1 GCA_002306975.1 Ruminococcaceae bacterium UBA1320 | reverse complement strand
CGTTAAAACCGAACCAGCCGAACCAAAGCAGCCCCGCGCCCAAAAGTGTTAACGGAATATTGTGAGGGAGCATGCTCGTTTTTTTGAAATCCTTACGACTCCCCAAAACAAGAACAGCAACCAGTGAGGCGATTCCGGCGCTGATATGAACGACGATGCCGCCCGCAAAATCAAGGACGCCGAGATTTCTCATCCAGCCACCGTTGCCCCACACCCAGTGTGCAAGCGGATCATAGACCAAAATCGACCACAAAATGCCGAAAGCGACAAAAGCGGGGAAGCGAATTCTGCCTGCCACCGCGCCGCTTATCAGAGCCGGCGTAATTATCGCGAACATCAGCTGATACATGGCAAAAAGGGCAAACGGAATCGTACCGGCATAAACGGAGTTTGGCGCGCTGCCAACCCCTGCAAATCCGGCAAAATTCAGTCCGCCTATAAGGTGACCGATATCAGTGCCAAAAGCAATAGAAAAACCGAAGAATATCCACTGTATAGAAACCACAGATATCAATATAAATGACATCATCATGGTATTTAAAGCATTTTTCTTTCTCGCCATACCTCCATAAAACATAGCAAGCCCGGGAATCATGAGAAAAACTAACGCCGCCGCAACAAAAACAAAAGCGGAATCTCCCGTGTCTACCTTCCCATCTGCAGCCAGTGCTTTGATTGGCATACTTAAAATTACAGCGGTGCTTAGTAACGCATATATCCTCTTTGACATATGTATTCTCCTCTTATTCTGATTTTTTGGGTTCGCATATCAATTTCAATTTGAAAAATATCTATGCGTGAATGCACAGCCACGAAAAGCAAACTTCTGTGTATTTTTGCAGGATATTCAATAACTCACTTGTATTATGTAAAATTGAAATCAGTATTGCCTGTTTGTGGGTATTTTGAGAAAAACGCAAAAAAAATAAGCGCTCGCAGACCTATCACAGGTCTGCGAGCGCCTTTGCTCTCTTTTTATAATACTATCACAATTGCTTGATGTCAATAGTATTTATAGGGTTGAAGTGAAAATTTGAATAGTGTGGATAATAATTATTCAAATTTTCATCGCCCTTTTGTAATTTGTTTTAAACAAAAGGCAATTTACTTAAAACAACTTTTATAAAGTAAAAAGGGAATGTTTTTCATCGCCAAAGACGGTGAAAAACATTCCCTTTGATTCGCCGTTTAAATTTTAAACTGCTACAGCTATTAAATCTTACGCTTTTATGACAGGGCGGCCGATTGACATATACGTTACGCCCTTGTTCTTCATCTCTTTAAGGCTAAAACAATTGCGTCCGTCAAGGACAAGCGGTTTTCTCATTTTCTTTGAAAATTCGCTGACGTCCATCTCTTTAACGTCAGGCCATTCGGTGAAAATAAAGCAGATGTCCGCGCCCTCAAGCGTATCGCTTATTGAATCGCAATAGGTAATCTCATCGGGGTAAAACTTTTTAAAGTTTTCTGCGCCGACAGGATCCCATGCCTTGATTTTTGCTCCGTCATCAACAAGATACGGAATGCAGGAAAGTGAGGGAGACTCGCGCAGATCGTCGGTGTTCGGCTTGAAGGTAAGACCGAGAACGGCAATATTAACATCCGTGAAATTCTCATAAAAGCTGTGAGCCTTTTTGATTAAAACAAGCTTTTGGCTTTCGTTTACATCAATCGCCGCGCGCACTGTTTTAAGCTCGTGACCGCGGATGTTGCTGAGCCAGTGCAGAGCCTTTGTGTCTTTGGGGAAGCATGAGCCGCCATAGCCTGTGCCCGCTCTCAAAAAGCTGCTCCCGATACGCGGGTCAAAGCCCATGCCGCATGTTACCTCGTCAATGTCCGCGCCGGTAAGCTCGCAGAGATTGGCAATCTCGTTAACGTAAGAAATTTTAAGCGCAAGGAAATCGTTTGAAGCGTATTTGATCATTTCCGCGCTGTGGCGTTTTACAACAAGCTTCGGCGCATCAAAGTTCTTATAAACTTTTAAAAGGACTTTTTCCGCTCTGGTGGATTTTACGCCTATAATGATTCTATCCGGGTTAAGCGTGTTTTCAACGGCTGTCCCCTGCGCCAAGAACTCGGGATTTGAGGCAAGCTCGACCTTTACAGGATGGGTAAGACCGGATATGATACGCGCTTCTATTCTGTCAGACGTGCCGATAGGCACTGTAGATTTCATGATGATGATGCAGTCACGCTCAACACTGTCGGCGATCTGGTCAGCGACACCGTTGATATAAATAAGGTTTGCTGAGCCATCTTTCTTTTCGGGTGTGCCAACACTGATGATTACAACCTCGGCGTCTTTGTAAGCGCTTTTATAATCGGTCGTAAAACTAAGTGTTCCGTCTTTGATACACTTTTGAAGAACTTCCTCAAGACCATTTTCATAGATGACCGGATCGCCGGAGCGCAAGCGCTCAACCTTTTTTTCGTCTACGTCAACACAAACTACGTCATGACCCTTAAATGCAAGGCATGCCCCTGTGACAAGCCCCACATAGCCCGTTCCTGCTACTGCAATTTTCATAATTTATATTCAACCTTTCTTGGTTATTTTTACGTATATTAATTCAAAAAGAAAAGCTAAAACATCACCGATAATCGAGGCAAGACGATGTACTAACGCGGCAGCTAATGCGATCGTTCCTCCACATACAGGTTCCAGAACAGCAAGCAGTATAACTTCACGTACGCCAATTCCGCCGGAAACCGGCACAACATAACCGGCAACCCATGATATCATATAGGCGGCAATAATGACAATAATATTATGGAGCGTCAACGTCAAACCAAGGCTGTTAAAAATAACAACAAGAAAAACACCTGGAATAATCATGGTCAGTGTATAAATTAAAAAGAGGACAACAAAAACACGCAGAAAACCAAGCGTAAACAATTTCCGATATTTTTGCACCAGTCCCTTTTTAACCCCAAAAATGATTAAGACGGCTACGACCACCACTGCAACCGCAATCAATGCGACAAACGGCCAGACTGAGTATTCTTTAATTATTGCTTTCGCTGCCAATATGATGCTCGAATAAGCAAAGACCAAAGACCAAAGGCAGGCGGTAATCAGCAGTGTTAGAATTTCAATGATGGTGCTTAGCGCCATGTCAATATGACTGAACCCAAGCTTTTTGCCGAGAACATTACGCCCGGCAAAATTTCCTGCCGGTATATATTTTGCGATATTTGATTTTGCATATACAGTGCGTATCTCGCTGAATGCGATTTTTTTGCCGTACAAAAATTCAAGCGTTATTTTCCATGCAAAGGAAGAGATAAAAACAATCAGCGCAAATCCGACGGAAGCTAATCCAGCATAGCCTGCTATAGACCAAGGATTTTTTATTGATTCGAGCTTGTTATAGTCCATCCCTTTTATCTTTACGATTATCAAGGCAAGACAGGCGATGGCAATCGCATAACCGACCAGCTTGATTATTTTATTCCTTTTTTCGCTGTCTATGATTGAACACTCCCAATCGCGTCAAACGCATGTTATATCAATTTCAATAATGAAGAGGATTGGGTTTTGTTTCTCCCTGTGGGGGCGGGGGGAGAAATACCCCCTGATTTTCCTTTTTAAAAATATGATTGCTATAGCATTATTATTTTTAGGATTTCAGTTGTTTTGACGCAAAGAGAATCTTATCCTTTAACTTTGCGGCGTCACCCATGCCGACAAAAAAATGTGCGCCGTCTTCACTGAAAAGTTCATGGTTAGCCGGATTTTCACCCAGTATCATTGGCTTTCCCATTGCCTCATAAATATATGCTTTGCCCGGAATTGTGCGCGACGCTTTGGCAATTTGGGCGTTAAAGTGACCGGCAAGACACAAATCTGCGGCGGCGATGCGGTCTGACAGCACATTTTGTGACAGCCACGGCGTAAACTTCACCTTGCAGCCTTTGCACTTTTCAATCTCGGCTTCGCTGACCGGACCAATAAAATCAAACGCTATCCCGCTGTCTTTCATCAATTTTATACATTCAAGAATTGTTTCCGTGCCTTGAAGCGGAAGAATTGAACCGAAATAAAGAACAGTGAAGCTGTCTTTAAATTCAGCGGACTTTTCAGCCTTGTGCGGATAATATATTGTTTTGTCTGCCTCAAGATACTGGACGCGGATTTTTCTGCGGTCTGTGCGAAATTCTTTGGCAAAAAAGTCGGCGTGAGCGCCGGTGTCGGCTATTATTATCTCGGCTCTGTTCAGCGTTTTTTCATCAAAATGATGCATTACACGCGCGGGCAATGAGCCGTCTTTAAACTTCTTTCGGTCGCAGACCATTGTGTCGTAAAGCGAAATAAAGAAATCCTCTGCGACAAGTTTACCCTTAAAGCGCCAGCCGAAAAACGGCAGGATAAGCTGAGGGGCAAACCCAACAAACACGGCGTCAAAAGGGCGCAGTGACATAAACAAAAGCCGAAAACAGATAAACAAAAGCCTTTTTATATAGCTCTTATCAGCGTAGCCAAGCACGGTTACGGAATCCGCGGCCTCTGTGAGCGCGGCTATTTCCTGCGTGTTGCGGATATAATCGGTGTTTTTTGTTGTTATGAAAAGCACTTTTTTATTTTTGAATTCCAGAAAGGCGGAATTCTCATTTTGCTTCATGCGCTTTATCATCCTTAGTTTTATCATAATCCAGCTTGCGCACGCGATACTGAATCTCTTCAAGCAGCTTGCGGTTCGCCGAGATCAAATCCGCCTGCAGGCCCGCGACAAATGTCTGCGCGCCCAAAAGGATAAGGATCGTGGCGAGGATCAGCGACTGAATATGCCCTTCGCTTGAACCGGTAAAAAGGAATGCCAAAAACCTTATCGCGATAATAATGCCTATTCCAAAAAGGATCGAACCGAGAATGCTAAAAAAGCGAAGCGGCTTGTACATCATAAACGCGCGAACTATTGTTCCCATCGAACGTTTGATATAGCTGAACATACTCTTAAAGAGCCTTGATTTTCTTGTTTCCGGGTTTGTATGTATAGGCACTGAGCCTATAGCCATGTTGGTGCGACCCGCCTGAATAATAGTCTCAAGGGTATAGGTGTACCTGTTTAGAACATTCATGTGCAGTGCCGCATCGCGCGAATAGGCACGGAAACCCGACGGCGCGTCCGGACAATCGGTGTCTGACGCTACCCTGACGACCCAGCTACCAAAATGCTGAAGCATCTTTTTCTTTTTTGAAAAATGGTCAATATCGTCGATTGGTCTGCTTCCTACTACGATGTCATAATGCCCGTCCAAAATCGGTTTGACGATTTTGCCGATATCAGCGCCGCAATACTGATTATCGGCGTCGGTATTTACAATGATGTCGGCACCAAGGCGCAGGCATGCGTCAAGGCCCGCCATAAATCCGGCGGCAAGACCTTTGTTCTGCTTAAATGAAACAACATGGTGAACGCCGTTTTTTATTGCTGTTTCAACAGTGTTGTCGGTGCTGCCGTCATTGATAATAAGATATTCGATTTCGTCAATTCCGTCAATATGTCTTGGCAGATCCGCAATAGTTTCCGGCAGTGTTTTTTCTTCATTATAGCACGGCAATTGAATTATAAGCTTCATTAAATCGATCCATCCTTATATTTTTTCTCTTAAAGCCATGTGACATTAACTGTAACTGACCTTATAAATTGTATAGTGTTTTTTGTCGGGGGCATAAAGCGCTTTGAAACTTACGCTCCCATTGTTGAACTGTGTAAGCTGTTTATCAGACAATACATAATCTATATCAAGCTTTTTCAGATCGTTCACGTTAATATTGACTAGGAATGCGTTCCCGGCCAATAAATCAAACTCAGTTTCAGTCTTGACAATCTGATATGAAACATGGGCGCTTCTGTTATAAATATCGCCATAAGCCTTCTGAGGGTCAAGCACTGACCATTTAGCGTTATCGGGATAGTTATTTATACCGCCCACTGATTTTGCGCCGTTAGCGTAAATCAATGTCCCTGTCACCGCCATGGCGTTAAGGTTTTGATCAACAGCCATCCAGTTTGCACCCTGATTGGACTTGTCCACTGCCCGGATCTCCTCTGAAATCTGATTGTCGAGTATCGCGCCAGCACCTATATTTACAGGGTTAATCGAATAACCCGAATAAAAAACAACACAAACCATTATGGCTGAGAACATCCACTTTTTGCCTTTGAGCAAAAGATAATTGAGCACGGTGAGGACGAGGATAAATTCAAGGTAATATCTGAGCCTTATATCACCCTTCATTCCGGTAAATTCAACAGCACAGAAATAAGTAACCGCAATAAATCCAGAAGCAAGCAAAGCGTAGATCCAATTCACGCCTTTTGTTTTTGACAACTCTGACAAAGCCCAGACGCTGAGCAGCACAGCGGAAAAAGCATATGCTATCATCGCCCTTGAACCTGTAACATAAGAAAGAAGCGTAAATTTCGCAACGATTTGCGGAACAAATGAAACAGATTCATATATAGCAAAAAAGGTAGAGAACACCGCCAGCGCAACACCATATTTGAGCATCTTTCTTTCTCTCATTGCGCGCGATCTTCTGTAAATGTGAACGATCACAGGAAAAGCAAGAAGAACAGCAGGCAGGAAATTGAAAAAGGACGCAAGCTCGCAGGCATTTTCATTGACTATTCCTACTTGATTATACGGCAGCCAGAAGTTCGTGAGATATGAGTAAAACGCCATACTTCCGCCGTCCCCGCCGGCGCTTATTCTTTGCCCCGGATAAACGGTATGCGTCATCGGATAGACTGCGTCTTTTATAATAAGATAGAGATTCCCCAGCATGGCAATCGTGAAGATTACCAGCACACCGATGATGACTACATCTGTTTTCTTTATTCTAATTTGTTTTCTAAAATCGATAAAAATCAAAATCATAAGGATAAGCGCGAGAAAACCGAATGTTATTTGAATAGGCGGATAGAGCGGAATGATAAACCCAACGCACGAAAGACTGAAAAGAAAACCGAATATTATTTTTAAAGAAGTCTTATCGAAGTATTTAAGAAAATAATAAAATGT
>DBTI01000294.1 GCA_002306975.1 Ruminococcaceae bacterium UBA1320 | reverse complement strand
ATCGAAAAACTGATAAATAGAAATAATAATTTTGCAAGCATAACAAAAGCAGACAGGAAGGATTTTTATGAAACCATTATTTATCGAAACCGACAACGGAAATGTTCCGATTGAAAATAAAGTAAAAGAAAAATACAACCTTGAAAAGGGAACTACTTCCCCTTTTACAGGGGAACGGATACTTGGCAAAAGCGGTGATTTCACAAAAGAAATCCATGAAGAACCGAAAACTCTCGACAATATTGTAAAAGAAGAGGGCGTAGTTGAAAATGAGGACGGAGTTATGCTTACCCAATCTGAAATTATCGATCTTTCACACGGCGAGGATTCTTATCAATAAATTATAGCGTTAATGAAAGGGAATATTTCTATCAGCCCCGGCTGGGAGAAATAAATAAAAACCTAGTTTTCAATTACTTTACTTCTATTTAATCCTGTGTTCACATTTTAACGTTATTATAATTACAAATCTTTTTTCTATAATTCCTCCTCACTCTTTCTTAACTCCTTTATAAGCGCATTTATGCGCATAAGCAGACCTCTCCGGCCTCGGCTGGGGAGGTCTTATGTTCGTATGCTTATTAGCTCACATATTTTAGCCTCCGTCATAAATTGTTATGTAGGAGGCGATTCGATGGATTTATCCAATAATATGTGTGACAACCTCGCAAATATTTTGAACGGCAAAGGCAAATTTGAAAACGGTATCTGCTCGGTAACAATAGACAGGCATGACATACAGGTGGCGATCGGCAACAAGCCTTTTCATTCACTGCACCATATGTTTAATTTTGAGTCACCGGACGCAGGCGGAAATTATCTTATAACCGGTGAACTGGTTTTGTTGGAAAAAGAGGTTTCAGGCATAATCGTCTCGCTTGCAAACGCCGGTATAATTGTCAGCGCGTTACATAGTCATTGGCTGTTTGACAACCCGAAGCTTATGTATATTCATGTTGAGGCAATTACAAACCCTGTCAATTTTGCAACCAGAATGGCTCAGATTTTAAAAGAGCGTACATAAAAAGCAACAGGGTCGCCCCTAAAATGGGTCAGCCCCGTTTTTTGCCTCCGTCACAAAACAGAATCTTTACAAGTATTATATAATGTCGGCATAAATTAATGACAACAACTGGAGGTAAACACATGTTTAAAGCGGAACATCCCGGCACAATACCCAATTCGATTCAAAATATGCTGCCAAGCGCAGTTCAGCCTTCCTCGATGCAGCCAGCCATGACGCAGCCCAACCCCATGCAACCAATGATGCAGCCTGCCATGATGCAGCCTAACCAAGTGCAATCTGCTATGATGCAGCCTAATCAAATGCAACCTGCTATGATGCAGCCTAATCAAATGCAATCTGCCATGATGCAGCCTAATCAAATGCAGCCTGCCACGATGCAGCCTAATCAAATGCAGCCTGCTATGATGCAGCCTAACCAAATGCAATCTGCCATGATGCAGCCTAATCAAATGCAGCCTAACCAAGTGCAATCTGCCATGATGCAGCCTAATCAAATGCAGCCTATGATGCAGCCCTCCACTATGCCTGCTACTGAAGCAGCCAAATATCGGTCTGTTTTTCCTGAAGTATATTACAAATTGATGCCTTACATAACTATGGCATGTGATTTAATGTTTCCTATCCTTGCGGCGATTCCCTCACAGCAACAGGTTGAATCAGTTTCTGATGAAATTTTTGATGACTTTTGTGCCGCTTTCCCAGATATGAAAAAATATATGAGCAGCGAAAATTATAATGAGCAACCCAATGTCCCTGCTATAAACGTTATTAACGATCCACCTTCGGGCAGACCATACGAGCCGTATGATCGACGTTTTGACGGTCACAATGATCCGCCGTTTCGTCACGATGATTTTAACCGCCGCCGCTTTAGAAGGAGAGGATTAGGCAGAGATTTTATCGATGCGCTTCTATTATCAGAACTGCTTGGAAGAAGACGCAGAGGGTTCTTCTTTTGATTGTTGGTACAAATTGAGTTTATAACCAATAACAATTAGTTGCAAATAGGTAACAAAAGTGTTACAATTTTGTTGTCCTCGAGAGACAAGTAAAATGAAGGAGGTAACCTATAATGTGCTATCACATTTGGTATTACATCAGTCATTGCTTCGGATATTTTCACTGTTCATAAATAATTAACCGAGTGATTGGGGCTGCTTTTGCAGCCCCTTGTTTTATTCCTTCTGCTGCCGCTGTTTCGTAACATACTAAGTAACCACCAAAATCTTTCTTTTCTTTTTAAAACAAAACAGCGTTAGCAGATTTCATTTTAGAATAATATACTGTATATATAACACAATAAGTTTCTAATATTGCTACCCTTAGCATAAAGCTATTGTGTTATATATAGTGCACATATGCGTTTGCGTTAGCAAAATTTCGCACGCACTATGGCGTTTAGCGCACCTATATACAACTGTTCATATATTAACTATTTATTCAGTTGTATATAGAATGATGTTAAATTAAAATACTGTTACATAATAAAACCGTTTAACAGAAAAGATGCTTTAAGTTGATAGAAACTTGAGGCATCTTTTCGTTTATCACCCACACAACTGCCGTAGGATAATAAAAGCGGAGAAATGAGGCAAAAAAATGAACAACCATGCAAAAATAGAGGTATGCGGTGTCAGCAAGATTTTCAGAAAAAAAAGCGAGGAAATCCCCGCCCTTTATAACACCAACCTGACTATTGCAGAAGGACGGTTTGCTACGATAATCGGGCCTTCCGGCTGCGGAAAATCAACGCTTTTCAACATCATCGCAGGGCTTTTGCCGCCAACATCAGGCGAGGTTCGCGCCGATGGCAAAGACATTGTCTGTCATGCGGGCTACGTCGGCTATATGCTTCAAAAAGACATGCTGCTTCCGTGGCGCACCATCTTGGACAACATCATTCTCGGCATGGAAGTACGCGGCGTACCGCACAGGCAGTCAGTGGAACGCGCGATGCCGCTGATTGAAAAATACGGATTAAAGGGTTTTGACAGTCACTACCCAAGCGAGCTTTCCGGGGGTATGAGACAGCGCGCGGCGCTGCTGCGGACACTTCTCTATGACCGGGACATAATATTACTGGATGAACCTTTCGGCGCACTTGACGCGCAGACAAGGCTGAGCATGCAAAACTGGCTTTTAGAGCTTTGGCAGGACTTTGGCAAGACCGTTTTGTTTGTTACTCACGATATTGACGAGGCGATTTTTCTCTCCGACCGGGTTATTGTATTAACCCGGCGCCCCGG
>DBTI01000291.1 GCA_002306975.1 Ruminococcaceae bacterium UBA1320 | reverse complement strand
CGGCACGGAAGACCCTTTTACGTCCCGATATGAAATGAGCTTACAACCTTTTGCCGCAATCAAGTCTTTTGTACCCTCTTCGCTTTTGGGCTCCGCACCGCCGCCAGAGCAAAAAAACAATTCCACCTCTTTGCCGCTCGGCAGCAGACTTACCGCGGCATTGAATGCGGGTGCGGGGAATCCTGCCCAGATTGGGCTGCCAATAACGATACGGTCGAATTCGTTCAGATCATAGCCGAGCGGCTGTATTGCAGATGCTTTTCGCTTCATTGCACTCGGGCAACCGGAAGAGAAGGCAGAAATGCCGCTGCGCTTTTTTGTTTCTAGGATTGGACAAAGCTCCGCGCCTTCTTCAGCAGCTACACGCTCTGCCTCTGCTTTTGTCGTACCACCCATTGTGTAGTAGAGAACTATCGTTTTCATTTTTTTACCTCCAAATAAAAATGTTTCCACGCTTTCTGCGTGCGGCCAAACACTGTTTTTTTCTTCCGTTAAGAATCTGTGTTATAATCCTTTATAGTATATCACATTCAGACCGGACTGAACAAACAACTTTAATTATTTCTCAAAAACATCATATCCATACAGAAACAGATTCCTCGTTTTGTTTTCGCCTTTCCCTGAGTTTTGCTTAAAGAACTTCGTCATCCATTTTTTTATCAATCCGCTCTACTATAGAAATCTCTGTTGAATTTAGCCATTTATTAGAATATAATAAATTTAGATGAAATGTCCTAAAAAAACAAGCAAGCTTGTACGAAGCGAAATAGGCCGCACAAACAGAATCCCTTTCGGTGCGCACAAGTGTAATTCGAACACGATGCTGCCGCCATACATTTCCCATCCAAAACATTGGGATTCCCTTCCTGAAAGGAATCCCAACTTCGCATAAAGCAGAAATTACTATTGGGATGTGATAAATATGTGGTAAAATAATAAGAGTTCCTTTTTATTCGCTATGCTGGGAAAATAATATTGGAAAGTATTCAAAATAACTTTAAAATAAGATGGGTGAAATTAATGAATGATGGATTTATCACATTTACTATTGAAAAACAAAAGACGATCGCTCTTATTGCCCACGATGGGAAAAAGCAGGAATTAATTGATTGGTGTGCGGAAAATCAGGATATCCTAAAGAATCATTTCTTATGCGGAACCGGAACGACGGCAAGACTCGTTGCGGAAAAGACCGGACTTCCGGTAAAGGGTTACAACAGCGGCCCTTTGGGTGGAGATCAGCAAATCGGTGCCAAAATTGTAGAAGGCAATATCAATTTTGTCATCTTTTTTTCCGACCCGTTGGAAGCGCAGCCGCATGACCCTGATGTGAAAGCTTTATTAAGAATCGCTCAGGTTTATGATATTCCGATTGCGAACAACAAAGCGACTGCAGATTTTATGATTCATTCCGCGTTAATGAATCAGGAATATGAACACCAAGTAATTAATTATAAGCAGAAAATTATTGACCGGGTAAACGATAGAAATCAATTAACGAAATAAGAAAGTATGGTTAACACTTATGATTACCATAAAAATACTGATCGACAGTGTAGAAAAAGTAAAGAAATTTTCTTCCATTATCTCCAAAGAACATATGGATTGTGAGCTCATTGAAGGAGTTCATATTCTTGACGCAAAATCTATCATGGGGATTTTCAGCTTGGATTTGAAAGAACCCATTCAACTGAAGATATACTCCGACGACAAGGAAATCTTAAATAAACTAAAGGAATTCATTGTTGCAGAGGCCTGATTATTCAGTATAAATCCAATTTCCGATCAGGCAATAAGAGTTCACAAAAATCAGATAAAAAGCCGGTAAGCAGCCATGGATAACAATAGCTGCTTACCGGCTTTTATGCTATTTATTTTGATTCGTGCAGCTGCATATTGAGAAAACAAATCACCGGCGGCAGTATTGTGTTCTTACTTGAGACAAATACCGCATAAGTCTTAGTTTGGTTCCGCAGACGAGCTACATCTTGACTACGTTTGTAATGGTTAAATTTGACAAGCTTCTGTCATTTTTTAAGTCAAGGTAGGTCGGATTTGCATCGTTATTTACAATCTTGACCTTTGGACGCAAACAACAGTCTTCATAGTTATCAATAACGATTGCGGTAAGGCCGTTACTCAGTAAAACACAGGTACCAAGCGGAAACGCAGCAACTTTTCTCGTGAACAGATATACGAGTTCCTGGTCAAACAGCGTTCCCGCACCGCCCATCAAATATTCCATCACTTCCGAAGGCATCATGCCCGGCCTGTACGTGCGGTCCGATGTCATGGCGTCAAACACATCTGCAATGGATACAATAAGGCTGAATTTGTTTATTTCCTTGTGGGTAAGCTTCCCGGGATAACCGCTTCCGTCAATTCGCTCGTGATGCTGCAGAATACTGATAAGCCCCGATATGGGCAAATTAAGATTGGCGTCGGTGATGTACTCATACCCCAGTAAAGGATGCTTTTTGACCTCCTCATACTCCTCTGCAGTCAATGAACCCGGTTTATCAATAATATCCTTATCCACAAATACTTTACCAATATCATGCAGCAAGGCCCCCAACCCTAGTTTATAAAGATCGGTATAATTCATACCGAGCGCCACACCTATGACAATGGAAAGGACGCCGACGTTAACAGAATGATAATAGGTATAATTATCGTAGGATTTCAGGTCAATCATATTGACGATGATATTCCTGTTTTCAATAATTTCATCCACTATGTTGTGCACGTTCGCTTTCACATCGTCAGCCATGCTCGGGCTTATCCCTGAAGATAGGCTTTGAACGTATAGATTCTTGACCGCTTTGGCAGCCGAATTCCTAAGCTCATCGTCAATAATAGTTTTAATTTTAATCTCTTCCGATAGTCTATCATGGATATACACCCCTTGAAAGCCATTGCACTTTAGGAGTGAAATATAGGATTGCTTTAGCGGCAATCCCTGCTGCAATAAAAGAAGACCGTCGTTTCCACGTAAACTCTTTGCAAGCACCATGCCCTCACGCAGACAAAATGTTGGAATATATCTCATAAGTTAGCCTCCACGGATAATATTATAAAAATAGCGGTTACCTAACGAACATCCGCAGCCTCAAGGCACCGGACTATTAGGAAATGAAAAGATACAGGAGCAATAAGAATTCCTATGGCAAATTGATGTTAAAATTGATATCTCCCTTAATATATCATAAAAACTTGTTATAATATACCTTTAAATAGGTGCGCTGTCAACTCAAAAAATAGTATGAAAGGCTAATGCTGAGCACGGTCATTCGGAAGGTGCAAGCAAAATAAAAAAGGAAGGCTGCGTTTCACAGCCTTCCACTGTAGTTTTTTTGTATTCCTTAGGTAATCCACAGCCCGCTTCCTTATAAATAGAAAGCTGAACCTTGTGCCGAAAATAACATCACTGCGGACGGGCATCCACCTATTGATGAGACCAGCACTTGTGAGAATTTTTTAGTATTTTATCCTGCTTTGATTAACGGGAATGAAGATTTATTTTTTTGTTCGTACGAAAACAGGCTCCAATGATTATGATAACTGCGAAGATAATCAGATAATAGACAACACCGATACCGTGAGCAAAGCAAGCGGCAATCATCATAAATACGCAGCCTAGAATGGCAAGGATGGGCACGACAAACCGCCGAAACAGACTTAAATCCCTCTCTTTGATAACAAGCATAATAAAAATAGGGATATAAGCGGCGTAAAGCGTAATAATCGGCAGTTCCGAGGTATCAAAGCAGAATACG
>DBTI01000043.1 GCA_002306975.1 Ruminococcaceae bacterium UBA1320 | reverse complement strand
ACTTTATAATATAATGATAAAGCCTCTTCGCTATTTCGTGTGGGTAAATTCACGACGTTTTATGCCGCGAAAGGTTCTTGACATGAGAGCGGCGCGTGGTATGATTTTTCGCCAAGGCAACCAAATCCGCACAGCGGCTGGGTTTGCCGGTGTTGTCTTGAAAGCGCGCGCCGCCGGAGGCTGTGGAATAAATAGACCATTCCTTTTACCCACTATAAACAGTGAAATGCCATGATAAATTTGTAGCAAATGAAAATGTCAGACCAAAATGTGTCGTAAATTTTCTGCCATTCATCAAGAACTGTGCGCACTTGGAATAAAGATGTCGTATTGATAAAGGTGCTATATGTTTTGGACTACCATGGTATATTTGTCATATGCAAAACTATACGGGAGGTGCTGAGTTGAAAAAAGTTAGAGCCGCAAAAAGGAAATTCAAAAAAGCAAAAAAAGTCATCATAGTCTTGTTTATAAACTGCTTCAATATTATTCTGTATTGCTTCGGTTTTGCTGTTGGAATTGCATTGATTGTGCTGTCATTCTTTCTAAAAGATAACTGGATAAATGTATCAAGCGGCGTAGGAACTGGACTGCTGACTTCTTTAGTTGTAAGTATTGCAATAAATTACGAAAACGACAAACGGCAGGAAAGAAAACTGCTAGAAGATAAGAGGCTGGTTCTGAGTGACATCATTGCCGGAAGTATAGAGGTATATAGAGATGTTGTTTATCGGATAAATGCGTTTGTCATGTTCAGTAATATTCCACCAAAGTCATTTTACGGTTTTTATGATGATTTTTCCCCATATAATGAATTTGAAGATTACTTAAAAAAACTGGATGTAGATAAACTGTCCGATTGTGAGCGAACGCACTTAGAAACACTCTTTAATATTGGAAATTATCGCATCAACAATTTGGTTGCAGAGTTGAAACGATTACCCAAACATGAATATTACCTCAAAGGTTTGCTGACAAAAGATGAGTTCAATGGGTTGACTTCCAATTTTGCTAATGACACTTATATGAATTATGCGGAACGCATTAACGATTTTTGGAATGATGGTATTATAGACTATGAAAAGTGCGTTCGATTTTTGCGCATGACCCTATATATATGTTCAAAAATTATCGCTTCAATTCAGTATTCTCGAATCGATGTGACTGAAAAAGAGGAAAACATAAAGAATGATTTAAACCAGCGTTACTTTGATGAAATATACTCTCAGAGTGATGAGTATATAGAAAAGCAAATCGAGGAATCACAAGCACAAGACGAGTATTACTCAGCACATCCCGAAGAATATGAGGAAGAAGAACGGAAATTTGAAGAATGGCAAAACGAAACTCCAGAGGACAGAATTCTTAAAGACCTGTATTATGTTATATGCGGCGTTAGCGTATATAGCATAGATGATTTATTAGGCAAGCTGGACAGCAACAGTGAAAAAACATTATTGTTTCTAACACGGGATGACATTCAAAGGTCGTTGAAAAGAAGCTGTAAAAAGCGTAAAGCCATTAAAAGAAAGTTTGGAAATGACTATCTCCAAAAGGCAGAAAAGTTGAAGAATAATAAGGTTAATGGATAAAATGGAAATGGAGTTGAAGAACAATTCTATTGAACATAATAACTATAAAATAGGAAGATACTAAATGGCATCTTTATTTACCTAACAAGACAGTTAACAAAGCTATGTGCAGGAGTTGAACCTGCACATAGCTTTTTTACGTACATAAAATATTTCTGAACTATCCCCCTAACATACAACAGACTGCCGCGTAATACTGTCAATCGTCAGATAGGACAGCTAAAAAAGTATCTTGACAGAGCCAAAAAAGCGTGCGATAATAAATTGAATCTAATTTTGAATGAGATTCAATTTACTAATAAGGGTGGCAACTAATATGAAAAACATACAGGTTTTGATCTTTGAAATTGTGATTGCCGGTTTGATGGTGTGGTTTGGACTTTCCGGGCGCAAGATACTTTTTCTGCTGGGTCCACGTTCAGGGACAATTAGTCTTGGTATCATTGGTATGCTCCTCTGCACATTGAGTGTTGGTAAATTCATATCCGCTGCGCCAGCCCATCCATTAACCATTCTTGGTTACATATTTGGGATTGTCGCAATGATTGCCTTTTTGTCGCAAATATTTAGATGGAAGCTCCCATTTATAGGAGATGCACGTACAGCACTGATTATCCTAGCGGTTTGCATGATTGCAAAATCGACTATCGCCAGGTTTAGTTACCTGCTGGCGAAATAGGGGGGCAAAAACAAAAACGCTATGAGAAAAGATATTAAAGATCAAATTATAAACGCTACGATTGCTTTAATTGAGGAAAATGGCAGTAACACGGATAACGTCACGATTCAAAATATATGCGAACGAGTCGGAATCGGATCGGGTCTGGTAAATTATCACTTTCAAACAAAAGAAAATCTAATTGCCCAATGTGTTCAAAAGATTATTGGAAATGTCATAGGAAAATTTGACACGATATATAACGCACTGAAAGATATGACACCTGAAGAAAAGCTCCGATTTATGGCAAAATCGACCTGCTCCTATCTTGTATCGCATGAAAACATCTCGCGAATATCAATTTTATCTGATTTAAATAACAATAGGCTGAAAGATAACACTTTTCAGACGGTAACGGCGTATTTTCCACTGATTCGGAAGGTTTGTCCGGATTCTATGAGTAATCAAGTAGTAAAGGAAAAAACCTATCTGCTGACTCTGACGCTGCAGACAGTTTTTCTGCGTTCCAATTCATTAGAAGAAGAAATCGGATTTGATTTTAATGATGAGCAGCAGCGGGCGAATCTTGTTGATAAAGTGATTGATTCATTTGTTTTTAAGGAACAGGACAGATTGCCATGAAGGTATGGCGCGCCCGCTCCCGTAGTTTTGCATGCGCATATTATTTTGTGCCTGCCTTTTATCCGGCATCTTTATTTACCTAACAAGACAAAAACGCTCCATGTGTCGGGGGATGAACCCGCACATGGAGCGTTTGTATAAGCGTTCCATATTCTTTTCATGTTATAACGCCATTGCAAATCCCCATTATGCCAATATTATAAGCGTCACACGATATATTGGAACCCGTCACCGGACGCGACAAAGCTTACGGGAATTTCACGGGTCAGTTGCGGCAGCCACTCGGCCATATACTGCATGCCGGGCTCCTCGAGATTGAAATGCCCCATGCTCAGAATTGCTTTTGGCATGCCTAGGCGCGCGGAATCGCGGACATATTCGCCCAGTGTGTAATCCACCAGCTCCAGAGGGAGCAAAACATCATAATTTCCGGCTGCCGCTCGCCGAACGACCTCGTGATCCTCAGGGGTGCCGAACAGGTGACCGCAAATGAATACGGTGGAAACCTTGGCATTGATATCGCCGAGTACCCGGATGCCGTTCAGATTCATTTTGTTGATCAACTCGTGGGCCAACCCGCACACCGTCGTCTCCGGCAGTCTGTAAGTGAAGGGGGCGGCGGAGTCGCCCGTCAGGTAAGGCTCCCATCCCAAAATCTTCATGACGCCGTAAAAGATCATGTCCGTCTGCGAAAGCACCCCGGGCACGGGACAGCCGCCGTGAATATGGTCATGATAACGCCAAATGGCAATGCCTGCGTCGTCAAGCAGCTTCTTTTTGGCACGAAATACCGCGTCCTCTTGAAGCCACGGCGTTTCAGTGGGCTTTATGTAGAATGTCCGCTCGTGGCAAATGATGAAATTCGCGCCTTTGGCCGCCGCTTCATGGATGACGTTCGCCGAGGCAAAGCATGTGGTCACGATGCCGGTGCAATCCTGTTCAGGGTCGCCGTATTCCAGATTGTCCTTTGTATGTCCGCCCTGGGCTATGCTTGGAGAATTTTGAAGCGTCTTGATGATCTCGGAAATTTTCATTGTGAATACAGTCCTCTCCTAAAAAGACGGCGCGCCGAGCTGCCGTCTTTTTATAAAACGCTTTTCAGGAAAGCAAAATTGGTCTCCCGTATCTTTTTGCGCAACGGGAGAATCCGGGGAGCCGAAACGGACAGTTCGTCAACGCCGACACGCAGGAAAAAGTCCGTTAAGGCAGGGTCGGCACCGAGTTCTCCGCAGACGCCCGCCCATATCCCGTTTTCGTGCGCGTTACGCACCGTAAGCTCAATGAGCTTGAGCACAGCCTTATGATAGGGGTTGAAAAATGCGTCCAGATGAGGGTTCTGCCGGTCAATCGCCAACGTGTACTGGGTAAGATCGTTGGTGCCGATGCTGAAGAA
>DBTI01000054.1 GCA_002306975.1 Ruminococcaceae bacterium UBA1320 | reverse complement strand
TTTGGACGATTGTGGGCTCCGGCGTTGCCGCTGCGCTTGCTGCTGCAGGTTTAACTTCCGGATCTGTATGCTTTTCAGCATCAGCATCTACCGTTTCAGCGGGGTTCTCGGTCGCTGCTCCACTCTCTTTTTCTTTTAACATATCGAATACCTCCACAATTAATAAGGAAAGGGCTGCCCCATGCTGAGGCAACCCTTTCACTGCTTAAATTAGACCGCCGCAGCCTTTTTGATCCGGGTAAAGCCCTTGTATGACGCTACATTGCCGCCGGCGTAAGCCTCACCAGCATATGCAATCATGCCCTCGCCGAATTTGTAATCGGTGGACATTTCGACAGTAATATCGCTGAACAAAGGCATTTCGTAATACTGCAAAACACCGTACGCCATGCAGTAGGTGCCTGTCGATGTGCCTGTCGCCGTCAGTGCCGGGCAAATGCTGTTGAGCACATAGTTTACGCTGAAACTGTCCTCGCTGGAAATCGTGCCGGTGTTGCCGTGAGTAACGATCTTATAAAGCCTCTTGCCATCAGTTGCGCGGATTGCTGCGAATGCTGCAAGGTCGGACTTTGAAAGGATAAGGTAAGCAGCCGCTTCAACATCTTCGTCACCGCCGTAGCCAAATACGATTTTGTCGAGCGTATCTGCGTCAATTTTAGAAATTGAAAGGTCGCTGTCAGCTGGAATTACATTTGCAGGAGCGTTGAAAATTCCGGTGAAATGGCCTGCGGCGCCGTCACCGATCATGATCTGACGCGCCATCTTTTTGCGGAGCGCTTCTCTTACGGTCGAGCCAAGCTGCGCCTGATAGTCAATATTGGTTAGCTTCGAAGCCTGCTTAGAAATTTCCGCATAAGACGTGAGAAATGTCTTTGCAATGGTCACATAGTCGTTTACTGGCTCCGTGGATTTGTGCTGTGTACCGTCGGCAGTGTAATCAGCATCTGCTGACATAGGCTTTGAGAAGCCTTTGGCATAGGTCTCTCCTCCGTTCATTGGCACCGCATGAACAAGGTCAACAATGGATGAAACCTCGTTGAATTTCGGATTGAGGGTATTACTGAACTGGCTGGGAATGACAAGACCTGCGGTATCAATGGTGATCGAACGTGAGACAGGAATTTCGTGCAGGGTGTAAATGACAGGCTTTTTGTCTTTCAGGTCCGCGCCGCGCTGCTCAAACTTTGCTTTCAGTGTTGCTTCGCGTGCTTCCGGTGTGTCCTGCGTGCCTGTACCCACGCCGACAGCAATTGTGGCAATCGGGTTAAGGCCCTGTGCACGCTGCTCTGCGGCCAAAACTTCTGCACTTCTCTGTGCTTCTGTTCCGGGTGCAACAGGTGCGGCGGTTTGTGCTGTGGGTTCATCCGGCATTTCTGCAATAAGGCTTCTCAGCTCGGTGATCTCCCCATCAAGGGTTTCAGTTTCCGCATTAATACCACGGAGTTCAGTAACATCCGTTGATGCTGCCGCCTTGGCTTTGAGTTCAGCCATACGGGCTTCTTTTTTTGCGAGCATGGCCATGAATTTCTTTTTCATGTACTAATCAACCTTTCGTTAAAATCTGATTTTTGAGTTTTTCAATTTCTAAATCTGTGCTTTTCTGCTCGTCCGTACTCTCCAGTGCGCGAGCCCGGGCGCTCTCCAGCGTCTTTTTAGCACTCTCCAGTGCCGTTTGGCTCCGGGCATTTATGTCAGTGCCGTCATAAGCCGGCATTGATACCGCCGATACTTCATAAACTTTGGCTATACTCGTAATAGTTCTTGACGGCATATCGGTGTCGAGTCCCGTCCATTCGTCCGCTCCGATGCGAAATGTAAACGACATACCGGGAATATCGCTGCGCTGCACCGAGCCATAAAGGGCTTTTGCGTCCGGGTTGTTCTCTAAATCGAGTGCAGCGCGGGTAAAAAGCCCGGTATCATCGATTTTTAGCTGCAGCGTGGAATTGATGCTGTTATTTCTGCTATGTGCAAGCGGCAAAGAAGAAAAATCGTGATTTACTGTGAACAAAACGTCTGAAAAGTCTGTTTTGTCAAAAGCTCCGCGCGCGATTGTTTCATTCCAGCAACCATACATGTTTACTGTCTGCCCGAATACCGCCGCGTGGCCTTCGATTGTATTTCCTTTTTCCTCTGCCGATAAATCAGGCATAGAAAAAGCCCGCGTTTCACGCGAGCCAGTCTGAGGCAATTGATTTTTTGACATTTATTATTTTCCCCCTGTTTCAGTTCTTGAATTGCTTGGCGCTGGTGTTTGTGCGTCTATCCCTGCGCGCGCCAACTGATATGCATTTGCCAATGTGCTATCAATATAGTTAAGACTGACGTGTCGTACGTTGCCGCCCTCATATGGTTCAAAGCCAAACAGTGAAAGTAGTTGATTATCTGTTAATGCGCCCCTGTTACCAAGCCCGTCCATGATGGCGAGCTTATTCTTCACGCTCATGCTTTCAAGATAAAAATTGTAAAATACAATTTCATTTCCAAACGCCTGCTCGGTCGGAGTGAAAATCGTGCGTGAAAACGCCTGCCCCATGCCAATTACGATAGGCTCAAGCGTCTTATTATAAAAGGCCTGGTTCTCATCGTCTGTGGCAGTACCGTTCAGAATTGGCAGCGACACGCCATACCACCGCAGCACTTTGTTTTCTAGAAATTCAAGCGTTGTTCTATCAATGATTTTCGGGTCAAAGTTTATCGGTTGAAAATCACTTTTGAAGTCGCCTGCCAAAATGCCGGTCGCACTATCGGCAATCTTGTTTTCAAAAGCAATACGCTCCTGCTTTTGCAAGTCATCTTCGAGCGTTGTATTGATTTTTATAATTCCTCGGATACCCAAACTTGTTTGGACGGCTTTCCCGATACCCTGCAATACTGTGTCGTTGATCTCAAGGGTTTTCAAAAGCGCTGCATTATCCGGCTGCCCGTTCAAGCCGCCACCCATGACGTCGTTAAGAGAAAATTTCTTTCGAAGATGAATGACTTCGGCATATGGAATCGCCGGCGATATATATCCGGTCGCAAAATAGAATTTGATGAAAAGCGTGCCGGTCTTATCCTCCAAAAAATCAACCTGTGTCGGGTTAAGCGGGTAGAAGGCTGTAAAATTGCGGCTTGCAAGTCCTCGTGAGTCCGTCTTAATGTCATACATCGGATAAATAAAGGCATTGTAATTAAGAAAAAGCTGCCATATCGTTTTTTCTAGGAAGTCCTTCGTTGTCATGAGCGGGTTCGGGCCGAATTTAAACAGACGATTAAGCGGATCTGCTTTTAAATTTGTTATCAGTCCATCGTCACCGCGCCGAATGTGCTTTGGCTGCAGTTTTGAGCATTCTGAGGCAATACAGTCAATGCAGTTTTGCACGACATCTGAAACGTAGATATTCCGCCCGAACTGGCTGAATATCGGCGTTGAATTGTTAAGCATCTTTGCGTAACTCAGCCCTTCAGACTGTTTTTTTGAAAAAAGCCCATCCAAAAGCACTAACTATCACCTCTTATCGCTTGTTTTTTGGCAATAAAAAAGGCAAGTGCAATAAAGCACAAGCCTAAAACGATATATCCGACCGGTTGAAAGATAAGGAATGCGCCGGTCACTATGAATGCCATGCCGAGGAGTAATAAAAGAACGTCCAGCCATGCGGCAAGGCACTGTAAAATGGTTATTTTATTTTTTATTTTTCTCACCCCACATATTTCAAATACTCGGTTTTGTATTGCTGAAAAACTGCCTCGGCAATTATCATAGTCACAGCGCCGTCAATGCGCTTTTCGCGTTTACCTTGTACCTTAACCGGCATGATTAAACCGCGCTTATCCATATCAAGTGCCACATTTTTAAGGCACCATCGATCAATCTCGTTGTCGTTATAAACCACCAGCTTGCTGCGGAGATCTGCTTCTAGTAAATTCATCGGGCCAGACATAACCTCGCGCTTTTGAGGTATGCGCTCCATGCATTCATCACCGAATATATCCTCCATTTCCTTAACCCAATACTTAGCGAGGGCATTGTCATAGCCGATTTTGTAAGGCCTTATGCCATATTCTTTGACGCACTTAACAAACCAAGCTGTGATAAACGAAAAGTCATTGTCGTTGCCGGGGCATTCGGTTATAAATCCAAGCTTTTTCCATTCACGGTAGTCTACGCCATCGTCGTGATCATCCAGTTTCGGCGTAGGAATAAAATACATCTGCAATATATATTTGTGTGGGTCGCCAGGTCGCATAATCATCATCTTAGCCGATGTAAGGTCGGTCGTTTCAGACAAATCAACCGCGCCAATTCCGAAGCACCCGCGCAGAAATTTCATGTCAAAAGTGGCATGATTGATTAAAACGTCTTCAGCCAGCCATGCGGCGGCATTATTCTGCTTGATATTAAAATCTTTTGCAAGAGTAGAGGCGCGGGTTTTCATACTGGTTTTGGATTCATTAATCAGCTTGCTTATCGCGCTTTTTTTCTTGAACTTTCCAAGCCCGGGATTACTCTTGAACCATGAATTTTCATTCTGCCAAACCTCGGCCTCGCTATCCTGCGTATAAAGCCATATGAGCCAGCGCGGGCGATCGAGTTCACGCGCTAAAACTCTGCGCGCATCTTTTAACTGGTCGTCAAGATATCCGTCATTGACAAAGCCTTCGGTTGTGAGTTCAAAATAAAGCGGTTCATCCTGTGTTGAGAGCGCTTGCCTGATTGGCATAATTGATGTGTTATCTTTCATCTCATGAACTTCATCAACCAGCCCTACAGCAATGTTTTTACCATCTTTGGCACCCGTCTTTGCCGATATTTTACGGATGGATCCGTGATTTTCATAACTGAACTTGCCGTGCTTTTTTGGCTTTTGGGGATTCCCAAAATATATGCCCTTGATGTTTTTACGTGTCAGGCGGTCAAGTGAGGGGCTCTGTTCGCGCATTGAATTTATAGCCTGAAAAGATAAGTCTGCCTGGTCATAATCATTTGATGAGCATAAAACCTTTGTTCCTTTATTTCCGCAAAAAAATTCCGCTAAACAAATAGCGGAAACCAAAGGCGTTTTGCCGTTTTTTCTTGCAACCATATAAAGCACATCTTGAAACAACCGGATCCGCCGGCCGATTTCTTCATCAAAGATTTTAAAGCTGTACGTAGCTTCAATGAAAGCCTTTTGGAACAGCTCAAGAATGAAAGGTTTGCCATCATACGGCGCTTCATATAATTTGCATTTTGTTTCAATAAAGCTAATCCGCTTTTGTCCGTCGGCCAGTTCAAAGCTGATTTCGGGATCGTCGAAAAGATCAAGCAGAATGTCAAACATCTGCAAAAGCTCATGCCCGACTATGATCTCTTTGCGTTTGCATTTGCCTATGTATTCAAACAGCCATGAATGCTCATCGACGGCGGGTGACCCGGCGTTGTATGTGCCGGTAGTGAGGTCAATCATTCATGCTCGCCCCACAGACCGTGCACGTCTTTATCACATCGATGGGTTTATTTCCGGCATAGGCAGTGTCGACATCTGGAAAAACATCTGAGCCACAGTTCTCGCAGCGAGTATATGGCGCTATAATCATTGCGGCGACTTCATCGGTGCTAAAATTGTAAGTCACACCGTCGGATGCAGTTAAAAAGCTTGTACCCGTGCATTGAGACCGTATGGCAATAGCTTCAGCGCCGTCAACATCAAATGTGACTTTATCCCCTGATTTTAAGAGCACTGTCACCTGATTTTTCATTCATAATCCCCCATATCATCGTCATCCTCGATCTCATTCTTTGACAACACGCCGTTGAGTGTCTTGATGATTACGGCATAAGCACCGACATTTTGTCGATACTGCCGCGCCGCCTCAACTGGTTTTTGCATTTCGGGGTGCTGCGGGTGTACTTTTATCATACCGGTGGCTTCAAGAGTCTGCCGCAGCGCCCAATTTTCAGCGTAAAGAAAAGCCGCATCATGGATAAGGCCGCTTACAAGGTCTTTCTGTGCAGGCTCAACATCGTCAAACAAGGCGGTCAACTTTGCAAATTCAGCCTGATATTTGGCCTGTTTCTCGGTGTTTCCCGCATTTTCAAGGGGTATTTCCATGTTTTTCAAAACCTCCGGCCAATTTCAAAATTTAAGGCGTGTATCAAAGGTATACCCTTGGTTCGGTCTCCCTAGCGCCCATAAAGTAAAACGATAGGGGGGCATCACGCCACGTAACGCTCAAACCAACGGTCGATGTATCGCTTCCACTCATCCTTGCGGCACTGCCTTGCAACATCTGTCTCTAAGCGCCGCATGCATTCATCCTTACTCACATCACAAAAAATAAGTTCAGCGCCTATGTCCGCCGCTAATGCCTCACGCCTGTACTTATCTTCATACCCACCGATAACCCACGCGCTTGCCCACTTACCATATCGCGTCTTGATGTTATCTATAAGTTGATTACGCAACCCTATGACATTGTTGAGCAGTTGATTAGGTTTATCATATTCAGGTTGCAAAGACACAGCACAGAACAGCGCATCCATATCAACTACAAGATCACCACGTTCCATGTTCTCGCGGACTAATGATGTCTTGCCGCTCAATGGCGGACCAAACACAAGATAGACGCCATGCTCATACTGACGGCAGAACCTATGATGTCGTATGTTATGGCAGTCATGGCAGCGCACCTTTACATTTGCAGGGTTAAGCGATATGTTTGCGTCACTCACATTCTCTGGTGTCAGCTCTGTTGGATAATGGTCAACCTCACAGTCTTTCGGGTTTGCTATCACTTTCCCGCATGTCTCGCATATTGGGCCACGCTCTGCGATAATCACATTCCGAAACGATAACCACTTATCTGAATTGTAGAACGCCTTTAAAATTGCATATTGAGCCACTTTATCACCAGATGCTTTCTTCATCCTGTTTTTTACGATGTTCGAAAACTTCCCTTTCAAGTTGCTGCTTTGCCCTGTCATATTCGGCCTTATGCATATCCATAGGATTGAGCTCGAAATACTTTGCCAAGAACTCCATAGCCTTCATTTTGTCATGGAGCTTTATCTTAACACCCTCGCGCCCCTGCGAAATTTCTGATATAAGGCTGGTATCAACATAATCCATTTCGCTTAAGTCAACATAGTTTACAGTTTTCATGACCGGCTTTTTGTTTTTGCCTTTGCCCTCATAAACGGGACCGAATGCGCTCATAACCTGCACATCGCGGCGCCCAAATGTTACATATTCGCCGATATCTCCGAAGGCAATTTTGAAGTAAAGCATGAGAA
>DBTI01000222.1:1044-3641 GCA_002306975.1 Ruminococcaceae bacterium UBA1320 | reverse complement strand
ACAGGCAAATTGTCTCATGGCAGTTTGGGCAGGTTACTTCGTAGTAACAGTCCCCTTCGTCATCTTCATTGTCATCCTCGTCATTTGCATCATCATCATCTTCATCGTAAAAATCATCTTCCAAAGAGCCGAGATCCTCATCGACAGCATCGAGCTGATCGGCCATGTCATTCATATCATCTTCCATATTGGAAACGGAAAGCGACATGTCGTCTAATAAATCGATGATTGCATTGATTACCTTAACTTCCTTTTTGCTTTCGTCAAGCTCAAGACCCTCTGCTAAACCGCGAATGTAAGCAACCTTTTCTGTATTTGTCATGATTGTGCCTCCCTTTTATTTTTAGTCGTAATATGTGAGCACACATAGTGTTGGTTAAGCACGCTCCATATATTCGCCTGTACGAGTATCTATTCTGATTCTTTCACCTTCATTGATGAACAGAGGAACCCTTATTTCTGCACCTGTTTCTACAACAGCAGGCTTGTTTGCGTTGGTCGCAGTATCCCCTTTAAAACCCGGGTCGGTCTTTGTTATAATGAGTTCCACAAAATTCGGCGGCTCAACGCCAAAAACATTTCCCTTATAAGAAAGTACCTTGCAGTCCATATTTTCCTTCACGAATTTGAAATTATCCCCCAAAACACTCTTGTTAATCGGAGTTTGCTCAAAAGTTTCAGAATCCATGAAATAGTATAGATCTGCGTCACTGTAAAGATATTGCATATCCTTGCGCTCAATAAAAGCGGTCGGGTACTTATCGTTAGGGTTGAATGTTCTTTCTACAACGCTGCCCGTAATCACATTCCTGATTTTCGTCCGAACAAAGGCTGCACCTTTGCCTGGCTTAACATGTTGGAACTCTATAATAGAAACTACGTTTCCGTCCATTTCAAATGTTACGCCATTCCTAAAATCGCCTGCAGATATCATGGTATAATCCTCCAATAATTTTTTCCTATTATTATCTTATTATATTTTTCGTTTTTTTTCAAGAGATTTTTTCATCTACATTAAATCGTTGAGCGCTGAAAGAGCGAGCAAATAGCTGTTTTTGCCAAATCCGGTAATCTGCCCGGCACACACAGCTGAAATCACACTTTTGTGGCGAAACTCCTCACGGGCAAATACATTGCTCATATGAGTTTCTATAAACGGAATTCGCACACAAGCGATTGCGTCCCGCAGTGCATAGCTGTAATGGGTCAACGCGCCGGCATTGATTACCACACCATCATAAACGCCCTTCGTGCCATGAATTTTATCGATGATTTCGCCCTCGTGATTTGACTGAAAAACATCACAGTCATAGCCGAGTTTTTTTGCATTTTCAACAATCTGAAGTTCGATGCTTTCAGCGGTTTCATCGCCGTAAACACCTTTCTCCCGCACGCCAACCATATTGAGATTCGGACCTAAGATCACAAGAACTTTTTTTTTGCCCATATGAAACATCCCTTAATCAAAGTATTTTCCGCCGCGCTTTGAAATCTTCATAAGGTATCTGAGCGGCTTCTCACATCCACGCCGAATGCGGAAGGAAAGCGACTGTTCCTTTTGCATCGGTACCAATAGGATTGACTTCATAAACGATAAATTCGCCCCAATTACATCTGTAAAAATCTGGTCACCAACTACAACAGCATCTTTACGCCGAACGCCCATCTTGTGAATAGCGCGGTAGTAAGCCGGCGGAAAAGGCTTCATAGAGAACGACAGAAAAGGCAGATCATATTTAGCTGCAAACGGAGCAACGCGCTTTTTAAAATTGTTTGATACAATAATAATTTTAATATCTTGACTTCGCATATATCTTGCCCAATTAATAGTACCTTCAAGCGGCACTTGAGAACCATGAATGGCCAGCGTGTTGTCCACATCGAGAATAACGGCATTGGCTTTCATTTTGCGGATCAGATTGGGTGTGATATCCGTAACTTTTTCTACAGCAACAGTAGGCAAAAACAGCGCCAAACGAATACCTCCGTTTCTAGGGAACCACGGTTCCGTTGAAAGAACGAATCATAGCTAAAAAAGCGGGCTAAAAGCCCGCTTTCCCAAATACATCGTATTGCTGTAATACTTTACTTAAATTTACGCTTGCGTGCTGCTTCGGATTTCTTTTTGCGCCTAACAGAAGGCTTTTCATATGCTTCTCTCTTACGGACTTCAGCAATCACCCCAGATCTAGCACACTGCTTTTTGAACCTTCTAAGAGCGCTATCCAAGGATTCGTTGTCTTTAATTCTAATCTCAGCCATTTATCTTCCCTCCCATCCGCCATACGGCAGGGGTATTAGTAAGTCATATTACATAAAAATAATTATACATAACCTGCCTTGATCTGTCAAGCCCAATGTCGGAACTTTGAATAATAGTAAAAAAATTTTGTGTTGACATAAAAGCAAGAAAATGATAATATTATAACCGCGGTTCAGAGAAACCGCAAGATCTAGGGGTATAGCTCAGTTGGTAGAGCAGTGGTCTCCAAAACCACGTGCCGAGGGTTCAAGTCCTTCTGCCCCTGCCATAACATCGTTTTGCTACGGGGTGTAGCGCAGCTTGGTAGCGCATCTGGTTTGGGACCAGAGGGCCG
>DBTI01000222.1:0-866 GCA_002306975.1 Ruminococcaceae bacterium UBA1320 | reverse complement strand
TTCAAGTCCTTCTGCCCCTGCCATATTTGTCCGGAAATTCAGCGTGAATGCTGATTTCCGGGCTTTTTTTTATATAAAAATAATCTGTTGCATAAAATTGAATAATCAGGTTCTTATGTTGCCGCCCGGATGCCGAATAAATTAAAATAAAGTTATCGAGGGGGACATTTGGATGGTCGAGCATGCTTTACGCCAAATATAATATTTACTTTTATCTCGTTTGCAGTGATTGTAGGGTTTATCATCGTATCCGCCACAATCATTAAGAAAGGAATCAAGGGATTGAGCCAACGGAACCACAATAATCATTCCCCTGTTTTGACTGTAAATGCGAAGGTAATTACAAAACGACTCGATGTAATACATGATACCACGGGTTTGAAAGAATGCGTTGACTTCAATGAATAAAATAAGAAAGCAAGCGACGATGAAAAACTTCAATCGTAGCTTGCTTTTTTAGCGATTGATGTTTATATAGAAATCATATGAGCAATGTCATACAAACGTCTATCGAATTCCTTCGTCATATTGAGCGCTTCGGTAATGTCTAAATCAACAATCTGACCACCGCGCATAACTACAACGCGGTTACTCCTGCCGTTGTAAAGAAGTTCCGCTGCATAGTAACCCATTTCACTGCCGACAACGCGGTCACGCAAAGTCGGCGAACCGCCGCGCTGCACATGGCCAAGCACTGTTGCTCTGGTCTCAATACCTGTTTGAACTTCAATGTTTTTTGCGAGCTTATCCACCCCGCCGACACCTTCGGCTACTACGATAATAAAATGCTTTTTCCCTGTCTTTTGGGTATACTGCATCCGCTCAATAATGTCCTTTTGAAAGTCGAATGGAATTTCCGGCACCAA
>DBTI01000034.1 GCA_002306975.1 Ruminococcaceae bacterium UBA1320 | reverse complement strand
ATGGCTGTTCACGTTCCGCTTTCTTCCGAAGCACAGGCGGAAGCGCGTTTCCTGATGCTCGCCGCCAACAACCTTTTGAAACCGTCAGACGGGCGCCCGGTTACCGTTCCCACACAGGATATGGTTCTCGGTTCCTACTATCTGACTCTGATAAAGCCGGGTGAGCCGGGCGAAGGCAAATACTTCCGCGATAACAACGAGGCTTTGCTTGCTTATGATCAGGGTGTTGTCGGTCTTCATGCTCCGATAAAGGTTCGTGTAGAGCGTGAAATTGACGGTGAAATGATTTCGCGTATCATCGATGTAACAATCGGCCGCATCATTTTCAACATGCCGATTCCGCAGGATCTCGGTTATGTTGACCGCACCAACGACGAGCACAAGCTTGACCTTGAAATAGCTTTCCTTGTCGGCAAAAAAGAGCTCGGCAAGATTATTGAAAAATGCATCAGGGTGCACGGCACCTCATTAACAGCCGTCGTGCTTGATAAGATCAAAGCGCAGGGCTATAAATACTCCACTAAGGGCGCAATCACGGTTGCGGTTTCCGACGCCGTCATTCCGCCGCAGAAAAAAGAACTGATTGATGAAGCCGAGAAGCGAATTGAGGATATCACCAAGAAGTTCCGCCGCGGTCTTTTCTCAGAAGAGGAGCGTTTCGACCACGTAATCAAGATTTGGGACGAAACAACCAAAAAGGTTACGAACGCGCTGACAGACAACCTCGACAGATTCAACCCGATATTCATGATGGCAAACTCCGGTGCCCGTGGTTCCATCAATCAGATCCGTCAGCTGGCAGGTATGCGCGGACTTATCGCCAACACCTCAGGACGTACAATCGAGGTTCCTATTCGCGCTAACTACCGTGAAGGTCTTAACGTTTTGGAATACTTTGTTTCTTCCCGTGGCGCGAGAAAAGGTCTTGCCGATACCGCTCTTCGTACGGCTGACTCAGGTTACCTTACCCGCCGCCTTGTCGATGTTTCGCAGGAAGTTATTATCCGCGAACAAGACTGCGGCACAAAAAAAGGTATTATTGTTTATGCCATCAAGGATGGCAACGAAATGATAGAGCCGCTGACAGACAGGCTTATCGGTCGATATCCATCCGAGGATATTATAGATCCCGAATCCGAAGATGTAATTATCAAGGCAAATGTTATGATAAACGACAAGGTCGCCAACCGCATAGTCAAGTCGGGCATTGAGAATGTGAAAATCCGCTCAGTGCTTACCTGCGAAGCGAAAAACGGCGTCTGCGCTCACTGCTACGGTGCAAACCTTGCAAACGGCGAGCCTGTTAACGTCGGCGAGGCAGTCGGTATCATAGCGGCACAGTCAATCGGTGAGCCTGGCACACAGCTTACAATGCGTACTTTCCACACCGGCGGTATCGCGAGTGCCGAAGATATCACACAGGGTCTTCCGCGTGTCGAAGAGCTTTTCGAATCGCGCAAACCGAAGCACCTTGCAATCATCTCCGAAATCGACGGCACAGTTAGCATGTATGAAGATAAAAAGGGTCGTCAGGTTATCGTCACCAACGGTGAAACCGGCGAAGCAAAGAACTATGCCATTCCGTACGGCTCGCGCATCAAGGTTTCCGAGGGTGACAGGATTGTCGCCGGTGACCTTCTGACAGAAGGTTCGGTCAATCCACACGATATCCTCGCAGTCAAGGGCGCGCAGGAAGTGCAGGACTATATCATTCAGGAAGTCCAGCGCGTTTACCGTATGCAGGGCGTTGATATCAACGATAAGCATATCGAGGTTATTGTTCGCCAGATGATGCGCAAGTTCAAGATTGACGAGGCAGGCGACACTACACTTCTTCCCGGCGAGCTTATTGAGCGTGCTGAACTTTATGAAGCAAACAGCTCGGCGCGTGAGCGCATCGCAAACGGCGAGGAAGATGTGCATGAAGCCACCGTTGTGCCGACACTTCTCGGTATCACAAAGGCTTCGCTTGCTACCGATTCATTCCTTTCAGCCGCATCGTTCCAGGAAACAACACGCGTTCTTACCGAAGCCGCGATCAAGGGTAAAACCGATCCACTGCTTGGCCTTAAAGAGAACGTAATCATTGGTAAACTTGTTCCGGCAGGCACTGGTATGGAGTGCTATCGCGATATTGATATAGAAATCGAATAACAGTCTTGACAAAATGCGGTTCTTAATGGTACAATTCTAAAGGTTGACTGTTAAAACCGACGCGCATTACGGCGATTGCCGCTGAAATAAGTGTTTTATCGTAATAAAGATGTGGCGCAACGGCTGAAAACCATAATCGTTAGAGGATTAAAGCTTTGCGCCGCATCATTCTGCGTTAAAGAAACCTGTTTTAGAATTTGCCGGTTGTGGCTTCTGGCTGGGCAACATGCTAAAAATCTTTCGTCTTAAAGGCAATGGTCGTTGGGTGTGGGAGGTTTTATGCTTTCAGAATTGTCAGACTCTAAAAGAGTCGCAGGCTACAAGCAAACGCTCAGGGCAATAAAGCAAGGGCGTGCGGTGAAGGTCTTTTTGGCAAAAGACATTGATCCGGCAATCTTTTCCGCTGTTGTAAAAGCGGCGGCAGAGGCAAAGCTTCCGATTGAAAAAGTGACTATGCGCGAGCTTGGCGCGGCATGTTTTATTGATGTGCCGACGGCTGCCGCGGCAACATTGGCTAGGTAGCGAATGGCTCTGCAGAGCTACGCTTTTTCATCAGTTCAATACTTTTCCTTATATAAAGGAGAAGAGTTGGATAAATAATTGGCGTGATAAGCGGATTTTTTCCGTTTTCACATAAAAGCCGGTTTTCCGGCAAAAATCTTTGAGTAAGGAGGTACAATATGCCAACATTTAACCAGCTTGTACGCAAAGGCAGAGAAGACATCGGTAAGAAGGCGAAGGCACCAGCGCTTTTAAAAGGTTTAAATACCAAGAAGCATGAGGTGACAGACCAGAATTCACCGCAAAAACGTGGCGTTTGCACAACAGTTAAGACAATGACACCGAAAAAGCCGAACTCAGCGCTTCGTAAAGTTGCGAGAGTCAGACTTACAAACGGCGTTGAAGTTACGTCTTATATCCCGGGCGTCGGTCACAATCTTCAGGAACATAGCGTTGTTCTGATTCGTGGCGGTCGTGTTAAGGATCTTCCTGGTGTGCGTTATCACATTATCCGTGGTACGCTCGATGCCCAGGGCGTCGCAAAACGTATGCAGGGTCGCTCCAAGTATGGTGCGAAGAGACCGAAACAAGGTGCTGCGGCAGGCGCAGCCAAGAAGTAAATTCTTAAATTCGAATGATCGTGCCATGCAGCGGCAGTTAAAATATATTTTTGGAATAAGGCTTTGCCTTTTGTTTCATGTATAGTTTGCCTCTGCCGGCATCACGATGACGCGGCTGTCCCATATTGTTGGGAAAAGTACGCTTTCGAGTACCTGTGAATTCATAATGTGAAGGAGGGAAGCGAAGTGCCAAGAAGAGGCTCCGTATCTATGCGTGATGTTTTGCCAGACCCGCTTTATAATTCAAAGCTCGTCACTCGTCTTATCAATAATATAATGGTAGACGGCAAAAAAGGTGTAGCGCAGAAGATCGTATATAGCGCTTTCGATATTATTAAAGAAAAGACCGGCAAAGAACCGCTCGAAGTTTTTGAGCAGGCGATGGAAAACATTATGCCGGCATTTGAAGTTAAGGCTCGTCGTGTTGGCGGTGCAACATACCAGGTTCCTATCGAGGTTCGCCCCGAGAGACGCCAAACACTCGGTCTTAGATGGTTGACATCCTATTCACGTGCCAGATCCGAAAGGACAATGCGTGAAAGGCTTTCTGCAGAGATTCTCGACGCGATCAATAACGTCGGCGGCTCTGTCAAGAAGAGAGAAGACACACATAAAATGGCTGAGGCTAATAGGGCGTTTGCTCACTACAGGTGGTAAAAGTGCTCTCCGGCCGGAATCCATCCCCATATATGGCGCAAAACGCATGTACGTGCGTCAGCAGGCTTTAAAGCCTGTTGTGTTGCGGTTGCGCGTATTAAACGCCGTATATATTTTAGTAAGGTAGTTTTAAGGAGGACACTATGCCAAGAGAAATCCCACTCGAATTAACCAGAAATATTGGCATAATGGCCCACATCGACGCCGGCAAAACGACTACCACCGAGCGTATTCTTTTCTATACGGGGAAAACGCACAAAATCGGTGAAGTCCATGATG
>DBTI01000308.1 GCA_002306975.1 Ruminococcaceae bacterium UBA1320 | reverse complement strand
GAAAACTCTCTTGCCAATAAAAATCGAAAACATTCATCAACACCCTCAAGCTCTTTATAATATACTAGATCTGCTATTTTAAGCATATTTGAACATTGTATTTCAGCAATACTTATTTTATCTTCAAGTTTTGCTCTACATTCCATTGCAGCTGTTACTTCGTCATTTGCTACATATAAATATCGTATTAATCTTGGGTTTACTCTTCCATCGTTGGTTATTCCTCTTGGAGATATAAACGAACCTTCTTTGTTATATCCGAGAAAAGGTTTTGTATTTGATAGCTCCTTTTCATCATGTATAACTCGAGCCCTATATAGAATTGTAGCCGGTTTAATAAATAACATCGAAGATTTACGAATTAAGTCTATTAGCTCATAAAATTTCCCCATATTTTTTGGGAAAAACCTATTATTTTCAACTAATTCATATTTTGCGCCTAACCAGCCCTCGATTGCTATTTTTAAATTTTCTTTATCTTTATTCATAATACCCCTATCATTAATTTACACATTATTGCTATAATAGCTTTTCCGGTTATACTCCTCTCTTAACGCACCTGCAATTGGCGCTAGCCTTAGTATTGTACCAACATTGCCCAATATCGCAATTTTCAATTCAAGTTCAAAACGCCTTTAATATGGAAAGCACAAAACTATCTAAATTATCTCCTTAGACGTTTCATTGTTGGCGCAAGAAAAGTTCGAATATTCAATTCAGTATTTGGTATATTCGTAACTGCAATTTTATATGAAAACCTGTATATCACATCAGGTGGTTCGTTAACTTGATCCCCAAGCGTTTTGGCTATTCTTTCAGCTTCATTCTTACACCTTTTTCTGAATGCACCGCGTGCAATTATACAACGGTTATATTCATCTTGTTCTTGAAAATCTGGTAGAGGCGCTTCATATTCGTAAAAATCAAATATTTCTAGCACACTATACTGCAACTGCTGATTATCATATAAAGAAGAAAGTTCAGTCAAAATTGCATTTCTTTGCGTGATAAATGTTTTGACTAGCAACACTTCAGGCGTATATGGCAAAAACTTTAAGTAAGATGAATTTTCATTATATTGAGCTATCAAGTCTTGATTTCCAAATCTAACGTAGGGAATTATATCTGTCTCTACATCTTTATCCATAAAAGCTGTAACATAGATATTATCATAGAATACATAATTATTAGCTTCAACATAGAAATTAACCACATTTGAAAAGCCACCTATTTCTAAGATACGTATATCTAAATAGCTTTCCTCGTTTTGCAATTCATTATATCGCTGCTTCAAAGCATAAAATAAACTTTTAGCCATTTTATCTTCAACAAGGACAATAATATCAGGCATTGTATCCTCTCTCATACCAATTGCACCTATTGCTTTGGCTGGTGGGCATTGATATATAACATCAATAACATTTTCTGCACGCTGTTCCAATAGAATTACACTTTTTTCAGCTTTGATAATGCTAGAAGAGTGCGTTGATATTATTACCGTAAGCCCTTTTTCACTTGCTAAATCACGTAAACAAAGAATCAACCGAATTTGAGCGGAGGGGTGTAATGCTAATTCAAGCTCATCAATTAGTATAATCGACCCATTTACTGCATTTTTAATATCATTAAGAAGATTTAACATTACTATTTCGCCAAAGCTAAAATTTTGCTCAGTATAATATCGGTTATTGTCTAAAGGAATGGCATATGCTATATTACGCCTCCTCTTTACGCGACCATGACGAAGATCTCCAGTAGTTATTCGAATCATATGTGTAAATCTTGTAGTATCAAAAATTGTGTTCAATTTTTCATTCAACCAAGTATCAGGGGCATTCCTCTGTCTGGGATTGATTGCTGCTTGTGAAAAAATACGTTCGTCTTTTGTTGTAATATTAAAAACTTGAGGATATCCAAAATCTTGAAGCACTGTAGAATTCTTATCAGGACGCCATTCTCCATTTGCCCTCCTTGAATATTTTACGGTATCTTCATTAACAGTATAGCTGATGGCTCCAGAAAAAACGTCAAACGTATTGATGTTTGATGACGGAAATCCTAACCTATAAGCATTATTATTACAAATACGATTTATGCAAGTAAATAACGTTGTTTTTCCTATTCCATTCTTTCCAGTAATAATATATAGTCCAGGCGTAGGTATTTCAAATTCCAGTCTGCCAATATTTCTTATACTTTCTATTATAATTTTCTTCATAATTTTTTACTTACACTTTTAACTCCAAAAAATAATGTCAATTCGTAATCTTGAAGCAGTTGAGATTATGCTTAGCCAGCTTCCGATTATAGCCATTAGTAGCAGGTTAAAATTTTGCTTCGCCAATTGCTGATTATAGCAATTATAAACCAGTATCTCATTTAGTTATAATTCGCCATATTATTCCAAAATTCTTTGCCGCACACAAAAAAGGAAGACGCTCATTGCATCTTCCTGTATATCCCCAAACATGCCATCTTGATGGCATGTTTAACATTAAAATTCTTTGTCTTCCTTTCTTTTAAGAAAGGAAGTGGGGCAGCGGGGCAAAGCCCCGAAAAAGCCCAGCCTAAAACCGGTTGTAAATAAAGCTTATAGGCTCGGCAGGCTGGGTTAAAAAAATAAAAACGCAGCCAAGTATGATTGCCAGGTACAGCACAACCATCCATGTCACACTATTTTTCATTTTCGCTGCAATAGCGCGCAACCGCTTCATCCACATACACCCATCCTATCCATCCCAAATGATAGGGATCGTTTAAAAAATAATTGTCGTACTCATGCCCGGATAAATCCGCCAGCTCAAATCCGTAAGATTGCACCATGCTGCGCACCGCCGCATAGTATGCCTGCCTCTCCTCCACGCCAATACCTTCGTAATCGTACCATTTGCCGTTTACGGGTACGCTCACAATCAGGGGCTTTATGCCCTCTTCTTTGCACACGTCCAGAAGAAGTGCAAAGTCCTGGTATTCAGGCGATTGCCCGGGCGGGCTTAAACGCAGTGAATCAGGATAGCCCTTCTGGAACGCCATACTCTTCGCGCCGTTGTACGCTTCGTTCTCCATGCCAAACGGGTTGTTATTGGATTTTGCGGCAGCCTCCTCCTCCGTCTTTTGCAGCACGGCAGACCAGTTGATGTCTTTAATGTCAACCCTGCCTGTCTCCTGCGCGTTACCCGAAGCGCTGCNGTTCACAAACTGCAGGGCTTTTAAGTCGTCCTTTATCAGCAGCAGCTGGTACTGCGTCCAGTAAAAAGGCGTAAAAACAACGCGCTTGGCGCGGCTCACCCAATCGGTCTTGGCATATAGGGTGCAAAAATTCTCCGCATACCCAAATGATTCGTGCGAAACTTTTGCGGAGATGGCCGCATATCGGGCCGCAAATGCTCGTTTGGTTTCCTCGGTCAGGTGCGGATTGAATAAAAGCCCATAAATCTGCACCACAGAAGAACTTGCGTCAAACGTGTTAGAATCCAGGCCCGCCTGATTGAACCACTGCGGCGAAAGAAAAAACACGACCCTCTTGCCTTGCAGGCTGTTCCCCAGCGATCCCAGATCCGCCGTGTGCACAAGCGAATGGAACCCGGCCCGGCCAATCAGGTTCACATGCAGATCCGTTGGCCCAAAAAAGATGTACGGGTGGGTGGAATACCCTTCGGTTGCCTCAAATTCAGAAGAACCGTACAGCATGGCGTCCCCCCTGCCCGCAGCTACTTTTTGCAGCACAATGCTCTTAAACTTGCCGTCCGTCAGATCAAGCGCCGCCGCTTCCCTGTACGATTTATCAATGCTGTATTCCAGGCACAAGCGTAGGGGATACAACGCAGCCAGGCAGATAAGAACGGCGATTGCAAACGCAGCGGCCTTTCTCAAGAGGGCTGCCCCTTAAAGGCTTGTACGTACCGGATCATTTTCATGGGCGTTTCAATATCGCTCCGGTTCACCATGGAAGGATCGATGCGGATGCCCGCCTTTTCCTCCAACTCAACCACAAACCGTATGACCCCCAGTGAATCCAGCCGGTCGCTTTCAAACAGATTCACGTCCACCGCAGCGTGCAGATCCTCACCCGTGATGTCCTTTAATATACCAAAAACCATGTCTTCTTCCATTTGCATTTCTCCTTTAGCCAAACGAATAACCCGAAAATATATAAAATCCAAAGCAAACCAAGTGGAACGTAATCAATACAGAAACAACCCTGAACCACTTCCCTTCCTTTAACCTTTTGTATAATTTCCTTCTCGCCACCCAATCGGTAGCCACCAGCAAACAGCCGTGATACAACCCGTACAAAATATAATAAACAGTCAGCCCATGCCACAGGCCCATGGCCCCCATTGTTATCATAAACCCCAGGTTGGATGCCGTATGGCTGTTTTTAAACCATTTACCTTTCAGCGCCGCCATCACAAACCGGTTGTACACAAAATCCCGGAACCAAAAGGAAAGCGTAATGTGCCAGCGGTTCCAAAAATCCCGTATGTCCCGGCTCAAAAACGGCAGATTGAAGTTTTTCGGCGTCCGTATTCCCAGCATGCAGCCCGTCCCCACCGCCAACAGGCTGTAGCCTGCAAAGTCAAAGAACAAATACAGGCTGTATGCGTACATGTACATCAGGTTATTCAAGGGTGCGGCAGAATGGAGCGGAATTATATTAAGCCACAGCTTTTGTATGGCATACGCGGCAATAAACTTGTAGGCCACCCCCTGCATCATCCAGAACAGGCCGTCCCCCAGCAAAGACAGATATTCTTTTCTGTTCGGCTTGGCGTCCGCGTCCTGTGTAAACCTTCCGTACCGGTCAATCGGCCCCGCGCT
>DBTI01000102.1:2840-2966 GCA_002306975.1 Ruminococcaceae bacterium UBA1320 | reverse complement strand
GCATTGCGACGCTGACGGTTGTAATCGATTTCAATATATTCGAAGATTGCGGCCTGCGCCTGTGATCTTGTTCTGTAGTGTTCATGATAGATCATCTCCAGCTTTATCGTGCTGAAAAATGTCTCT
>DBTI01000102.1:0-2505 GCA_002306975.1 Ruminococcaceae bacterium UBA1320 | reverse complement strand
TTAAGCGACTTCTTGTCGCACTTGAACGCCACGGTCTGAATGATGAATTAATCCAAATCCCGGCTTGTATCGCCGAATTGCCGAGCGTAGCGCCCGTTTGCATAGTTCTGTATTAATTAGGCTGCCGGTCGCAAAGCCGACAATTTGCCGGTCAAACAAATCCTTAACGGTGGCAAGGTACAGCCACCCCTCGTCCGTTCCTATGTAGCTGATATCGGTTACCCATACTTTGTTGGGCTCATTGACATGGAAGTTCTGATTCAGCAGGTTCTGTGCCACAGGAAAATCGTGTTTTGAATTTGTGGTGGCCTTGAATTTGCGCTTGCGGATAGAATACAGTTTATGTTCCTTCTGAATATTGTAAAGGCGATTCCGGCTGCATTTAGGAAATTTGAGCCTTACATCATCAAGCATTTTATCCAACCCAGCACGTCCCTTGTTGAGGTCATAACTGGATTTAAGAACTTCATATATTGCCTGATTCTCTTGCCTTGTCACGCTTTCCGGATTTCGCATCCAGGTGTAATATCCGCTTGAAGAGACTTCAAAAATCCGGCACATCTTCGCCACAGAATGCTCCTCGCTGTTGTTACAAATTATTTCATATTTTTTCTCTGGCTCTGACTGAAGATGGCCGCTGCTTTTTTTAGTATTTCTACCGTGTCTTCTAAATCCGCCTTGTCTTTACGGAGCTGCCTGTTTTCGGCTTCCAATTGGTGCAGCCGGATCTTCTCATCGTCATTGTTGTCTGCCTCGGTGGCAAGCCATCTATCCATTGCGTTCCTTGATACACCAAGGTTCCGGCACACCTCCGCGACGCTTTGTTTGTTCTCCCGTACAAGCTTAATAGCGCCCTCTTTAAATTCTTCGCTGTATCTGTTCCCGGTATTCTTTCCCATCCCGAACATCCTTTCGTAGTGCTTTTATTCTACACTACTCTGGCCTCTCCATCAAATCGGGTATGGCTCAGCAGCATTTGCAATATTAGTCGGAATGAATGCGCATACTCAGTCAGATCAACCGCATGGGCGAAGCGGGTGCACCCGGATGGCCGACTTTGAAGTATTCTAGGCAGAGATGCATTGGCGATCACAGCAGTCGCCGAAATATCCCGCTGTGATCGCCATGAATGGCGTTAAAGAACCTTTTTTTGATTTCATTGCACTTGTCCTTTCGATTTCCATTTTCAGGCATTTCTTCATTTATAAGAATGTCCAAAACTATCAGTTGCAGGTTTTTTCGTTTGCTGCGTGATTTCCTGTGCCGCAATATTTGCATCAACTTTCACCTCGACCTGCATCTGTTAACTTTATGTTACAGCTATAGGACTGTTTCGTAATACAATAATTTTAACTTACCGCAATTTCCGGCAATAGAAATCAACTGTTTGACTTGCGAGACTCCGCAGTATCAACGCACTCTTTATTTCTTAAAATTCCTTGTAGAAAGCCCTTAAACTCAGCTTTTCCTAACAGGCTTAATTGGCGAAAATTGGTTAACATTTCACTCTCTTCAACCGAAAATTGGACATTATTCACTTGACCGGCAATTAACCAATCTAATGTAACATTGAAGTAACGGCTGATTTTTATTAATGTATCAACAGACGGCGTCCCCTTGCCTTTTTTCCAGTCTGTAATAGAACTTACAGAAATAGATAAATCTTTACATAACTTTGACGCTGTTATATTGTTTTTTCCAATTAAATATAATATACGGTCGATCATATTCTCATCTCCACAAAACAAATTAAGATATTTCCAATTAATTATTGACATATTGGAAAAAACCAATTATCATATAGATATCGCATGATTCTTGGATATTTTATCCAACACAAGCAGGATTGAAAGTTCTCATGAATTTGTGGTGAATGCAATTGAGACCAAATGTAACAAAATACGAATTACAGTTCAAGGTATCTATGCTCCTGCTCAGTTGTCTGAAAACGGATTTTTTAATGAGGTCGAATTTTGTCGTTTTTTAAGAGCTAAAAGAATTATTCCATAAATTTTAAAAAGAAGCCCTTAATCCCTTCGACCGACTATGACGATGCCTCATACAATGCAATAAATCGGCTATCGCCCTGCAACAGATTAAGCGATATATCGTTGTCTGCATAATGCGGTAAACCTGAACCCATTTCTCGTGGACGGATGATTTGTTTGCGAATCATCGCAGAAAAAATAACGCCATACTCTTGCCTGTCGTATAGCTTTTTGACCATGATATCCATCGCACATCACAAAGGCATCATATGAAATTTTTTTGATTTCTGTATGAACAGAATAGTCACAGTATATTATAGATTGTTTTTGTAAATTTGTAAAAATATTTCCGAAAAAAACTTGCTATAAAAATAGTATACCCACTGAAAAACGAGAGCACATGTAAAAAGCATGCGTGCCACGATGGTTGGGTTGCTACCTCTAAAATATATCGGCTGTAACCATTCGGTATATTATTTAAAGCAGGCAACTGATTGTTGCCTGCTTTAAATAATAT
>DBTI01000019.1 GCA_002306975.1 Ruminococcaceae bacterium UBA1320 | reverse complement strand
ATTCAGCTCCTCGGAGGGCGACTTATATTATTTTATGGACTCCGAATCCTATGAGCTCCTGCCTATCGACAAGAGCGTTTTATCCGATGGCTTCAGGTTCGTTAAGGAAAACATGGTATGCATAGTTTCCTCCTTCAAGAGCAAGGTTTTTTCCGTTGAGCCGCCAAACTTTGTCGAGCTTTTAATAACGGACACAGACCCCGGCTTTGCGGGCAACACAGCTACAAACGCGACGAAGCCAGCCACCCTTGAAACCGGCGCCGAAATCAAGGTTCCCCTGTTCCTTGAGCCCGGCGAACGTATAAAGATTGATACACGCACCGGCGAGTACCTTGAACGCGCAAAGGGCTGATTACAAAACAATCGAATAATTGCCGTCAAAAGCGGCAGAATAATCCAATGAGGCACCGGGCATTGTATATAGCGTGTCCGGTGCTTCAAACAGATACCTAAGGAGGGTATAATTATGACAACATCTGAAAAAGTAGCATACCTAAAGGGCTTAGCCGAGGGCTTGGGTCTTGACAAGGATAATAAGCAGGATAAACTGCTTGCCGCTATCATCGACGTTTTGGACACCATCGCACAGGAAATTGAGGATATCGAAGAGAACGCTCTCGACCTGGGCGACGAAATTGACGCTATCTCAGACGACCTTGCCGAAGTTGAGAGCGTTGTTTATGATGAGTGCTGCGACGATGAATACGACGACGAATGCTGTGACGATGATGAATATGAGGGTGAGTGCTGCGGCGGACATCACCACGATGACCACGAGTGCTGCTGCGGGAATCATAAGGAACATGTCTTTTATGAGGTAACCTGCCCCGCATGCGACAATACCATCACCGTTGATGAGGATGTTCTGGCGCTTGGAAAGATTCAATGCCCCAGTTGCGGCGAGATTCTTGAATTCGACCTTGAAAGCATCGAAGACGAAGAGGACAGCCCCGCAAAAGACTGATAAATAGTTTTCAAAGGGTTGTTCACAAGTGAGCAGCCCTTTATAATTTGTCTGCGTGAATTAAATAACAAATTAATTATAATTTTATAATTTAATTCTTTAATTATTACAAAATGTATGTTATAATAATAACAATGGAGGTGAGCTTTATGCTATTTTTAAGAGCCTGTGACAAATCGGATATCCCAAACGCCGCTCAGATGCTGTGCAGGGTATATGCAGAAGCGCCATGGAAAGAAAACTGGTCGCTTGAGCGTGCCGAAAAACGCGTATCATCATACCTTTCCGGATCTCATATGAAGGGTTATGCGCTGATAATTGAAACAAAGATAATCGGATATCTTTTTGGCAGAGTAATTACCTTGGCTGAATGTGAGAGCTTTTATGTTGATGAAATTTTTGTTCATCCCCATTATCAGCGCAAGGGCTGCGGCACTATGGCTATAGCCGCGCTGCAAGACGAACTGAAAAAGAGCTGCATTGCCAAAATCGAATTGCACACCATATCCGAGGACGCAAGCTTCTACGAGAAAAACGGTTTTACCCTGTCTTCCTATGTAAGTCTGGAAAAAGTATTGTTGCACTGAACAATTGCTTTACCTCAATACGGAACGGACCGAACCCTGATTTTTGTCATGGTTCGGTCCGTTCTTTAATTACTCGTCTCAATTATCTTTTCCCATCCCGGCATGTCAAAGAACGTGGCTACCTTTAAATTAGTTGTGCTGTAGATGCAATCCGGAAACACCACAACTTTTCTGCATCTGGCGGTGGTTAATATATCGCACAGGCCGCTGCGAATGCCGATAAACAGTCCGGCATATTCGGCGGCGGAAATCATTTGATTTATCGGAACAGATAAAGCTTGCGTGCCTGTAATAGGCTTTTCATCACCTATTACATTCGTGCAAATCTGATAACCTTTTTGCCGGTAGTTCTCGGCAAGCGATTCCCAAAACGTGTTTGGGAACTGCACGACACTTTTGGCGTATGGAGATAATATCGCGGTCTTTCCTTTTGTTAAAACATCTGTATTTGTGAACGCCGCATTGCCAAGCGGCAAGGACGGCTCAGCGTCTTTTCCAAGGCCATAGACCCCGCATTTGAAATAGTCGATGAATGATAACTCGTGCTTATCCAGATATCTGATTATATTGTCTGTGTATGGGCGGTCATGATGAGCAATAATGCAATTTTCTTCACGGCAGAACAAAACAGCCTGAACCAGCTCGTCCATCGCCGTCTGGTCGAGCTTTATCACGTTTGATGTTTGGAATAGCTCGGCCACCTGACGGCATGCATTCCCTATTACCAAAACCGCAACGTCGCTTATTCTGTTTTTGCGGCAGTATCCCGGAAGAAAAGCAAGTGCCCAGTAAACATCACCCAACGCATTATGAGGACAAATAACAAAATGCGATTTAGGATACTGCTCCTTTAAGCTCTTCAGTGTAGCGGCTCCGCGAAGCAAACGCTCTTTTTTATGTAAAAAAGTATCCTCCGATAGGGAGTATTCCGCAAAAGAATTGTAATCAACCACCCTTGCGATTTCACCATTATAGCCCGAACACCTGAGCTGCTCTGCCATCTGGGCAAAGGCTTTTGAAGCTATAAGGACAACACTGTTCGACGCATCATATCCTTGAATAAATGAGGGGCTTTTAACCGGAACACTCCGATAAACAAATCCCAGCTTTGACTCATTGTTGTCCAAAATGGCTTTCACATCAATCTTATTGGCTGAAAGATAATCAATCAATTCTTCAGTTGCGTTGCAATGGCCGAAAGCAAAAACGGCCTTGCCGGTTAGGCTGTCGGTTCTAATCAGGTAATCAATATTATCCTTCATTTCGTGAAGATACTTTTTTTCCATTGAACCCTCCCAACATTCCGCAAGAATTAGTCTTACCTAATTTTGAAATATAACGCTATTAATCAGCTCTGTTTCGGAAGTAATACCGCTATTTAGAAGGTTTCTTAACTTTCTTCCATAAGGCAAGTCAAAGGATCCGATTATTAGCTTGTCCGTAAATTCAAACATACAGTAAAGCGAAAGGAGACCCTCCGCAATTTCTTCGGATACTGTAACTGCAGCACAATACATGCTGGTCTCTGGTAAAGCACGTGACAGGACAACAGCTTTCGGTATTCTGTCACGATTAGCATCAATTATTACTTTCAGCTTTCTTTCAAACGCGCCGCACATGATTTTATTCATCCGCTCGTCATTTTCGGGCAGCAGCAGAATATAATCATATTCGTCAAGTAAGTTTTCAAACCAGTATTTTCTTGCCTTCTCTGCCTGTTTAACAAGATTTTCCATGTTAAATATTATCCTTATTCATTTTGTTTTAGCTTAGTCTAACATGACTTTGAATTAATTTAATTAATTTAATACTTCAACATTAACCAAGGATAATTGCGCCCTGATTTCGTTGTAAAACGCCGAAGTTGTGATTAGAACACTAATCTCTTCCTCCATGCTCAAGGCCTTTAATTGCTCAAAACTGATAACTTTAACTCCTCGTATTTCAGTGCCTGCAACTTTCGCTGAGTTATCACAGAAATAATAAGGCTCAATTTTAAATAATGTTCTAAAAGTAACTAAAGCATGCAATCCGTCCTTTCCGGCACCAAAAAATACAATTTTCTTCCTTTCGTCGGCAACCTTTTTTGCAATATAATCGAATTTAAAATTGCTGAATACCCTGCCGACAAAATTATTAAAGATAGCGTTGGTTTCCAGAAAAGTAAGGCTTTCTGATTGTGTGAGCCCAACGTCGAACTTAACAAACCGCTCGGGTATCTCCAGCCCATTTCTCACTTCGCTGCTATTCATCCTCCAGTAAATCTCGGTAAATTGTGCAACATTTCTAAACAGAAATTTTTGATTTTTATAACAATGAATTTCAAAATCATTGTGTCTAAAATACAAGTTCTCAATATAAAAAGTCCCTGTTTTGATTTGCGAATACTTTCCTAAAACGCTGAATACTTCATCTAAATTAGTGCCAAACAAGTCATTTGGCTTCAAATTTTCACTTTTAAAAAATTCGTTAAAACCAATCAACTTTGAAATATAGTCAGTGGATGATTTGCAATAACAAACGCCGAAAGTCCAATGTGGGTACAAACGATCCATTGCGCTGCTGTGCATATCCAGGCTGAAACAGTCAACGTCAATTTTGTCGGCATATTCCTGCACTTTCTCCAGCATATGGGCGCTTTTGAAAGCTTCGGCACAGATTACTGTGTCGTCAGCATCGATATTCCAAAAGGTATCATGACCGTTTTCTTTAGCGTGAATAAACGGTGTTAACAAGGCCGCTCCCGCGTTAAGCCAAGATGGGTCAACAATATTTCTGAGCATCTGCTTTGCTTGCATCGAAGTGGGCATAAATTTGTCTTTGTTTTTGTCGTTTATGACTCTCTCTTTTAATTCTTCTTTGTCACAAACAATATAATAATCCGATCCTAATGCTTCAACGATATTTATCCAGTGGTTAAAGCACTCAACAGCAAAATCTGTGTTAAGGTTGATTTTGAGGTAAACAGCAGGAATACTCATTAACAAATTCTCTTCTTCTTTTATTGTATTGTTAAAGACCAAATCCGGTTTTTATATAGTTTTTCATCTATCTCCATTTCAATCTCACCAAACATGTCCCGTTCTGCATTCATTGCAATAGCCGTATCCGGCTCGCTCAGTTTGCGGTCGTTACAAGTATTTGCTCCCCGTACGCAGTGTTTAATACAATATGGTCGTACAGAATACAATTATCGCGGAGAAGCTCGTCCGTCGGTTTACAGAATTCTTCCGTCCGTGAAGAAATACGATTTAA
>DBTI01000095.1 GCA_002306975.1 Ruminococcaceae bacterium UBA1320 | reverse complement strand
GCCCACGGAAATGTGGAAGTTCGTAATATCCGCGTTGTTTTTCTTGCAGTCGATAAATTCAAGGATGTCGGGATGGTCGATGCGAAGGATACCCATGTTTGCTCCGCGGCGAGTGCCGCCCTGCTTTACGGCCTCGGTCGCCATGTTAAAAACACGCATAAAGCTGACTGGGCCGGAAGCAACACCGCCCGTGGTATTCACTGTGCTGCCCTTTGGGCGAAGGCGTGAAAAAGAAAAACCTGTGCCGCCGCCGCTTTTGTGAATGAGCGCGGCGCGCTTTATTGCTTCAAAAATATCCTCCATGCTGTCCTCAACAGGAAGAACAAAACACGCGGAAAGCTGGCCAAGCGGTCTGCCGGCGTTCATAAGAGTCGGGGAATTGGGCAGGAACTCAAGATTCTGCATCATGGAAAGAAACTTCTCTTTTGCCGCTGCTTTGTCGGATTCGCCACCATAGCTAAGCTCCGGTTTGGAGACAGCATCCGCAACACGGTCAAAAAGTTCGTCTGCTGTCTCTACAGTTTTTCCGTTCTCGTCGCGTACAAGATATCGTTTTTCCAACACTACACGCGCATTTTCTGACAACTGCATTGTTACACTTCCTTGCATCAATATATACGTAAAAAAATTAAAAATAGCAGAAATACGTACAATATATTGTGTATTATATTGTTCAGGATATAATCATAACAACAAGAAAGGGCATTGTCAAGATAAAATGTGTTTATAAATTGGATGATTATAAATTTCACATTATAGCAACTAAAAATAAGAGCGGAATAGCTTTGCTATCTTTCCCGTCGAAGCGGATGGCTTCCGGCGAGGAGATAACATCCGGCATTCCAATTTTTATTTCGAATTACATTAAATCTTTTTTGCCTTTAAATTTTTATGGTTTTTGCGGTATAGAAAATAGCCAAAACTGACTGTGACAATTGCAGTGGCGATGGTTAAGGTTGAGGTTAAAGCAGGAGATAACAGCAAGGTGTATCTCAGTGACTGCCACACTCCGACGATTCCGAAAAGTATAAAGAGCGATGCGGAAGCAATTTTAAGGGCTTGTTCCGGCAGTCTATGATGCGCGACAGCACCCGCAAAAATACCAATTCCGTCAGCTATCATCATACCAAGCGTTGTTCCTAAAAGCACCATAATCGGTGACGCGGGATACTGAGCGGCGAGTGAGATGGTCACAAGCTGTGTTTTGTCCCCCATTTCAGAAAAAAAGAATGAAGCGAACACAACGAGGAGATCCCCGCCGCGGCGCCGATTTTTTCTTCTTGGTTGGTTTTCTTCAGCGTTTTCGCCTTTTAAAGTCCACAAACCAAAAACGAGAAAAAGCACAGACGATATAAAATGCACCCAACCCTGCCAGCCTGGCACACTTGCCAGCAGAGCGCCCACAGCTACCGCAAGACCGTTTAATACAAGCACGGCTAGGAGAATGCCAATCAGAACCTTATGAAGCCTCATACGGGCAGCAAATGCCATAGCAAGGAACTGTGACTTGTCACCCATTTCATTGAGCGTTATAAGTCCCGTACTTACTAAAAAAGGCCAGATGACGTTTATAAAGGCCATCATGTTTCCTCCTGTGGTTTTAGAACTATTTAATAATCATTATTACTTTGTTATGGCTTTATATTCGCCTTGATAGGGTTTCTGTTTATACATAAATAGATATTAAAAAAATAAGACTTTTAACACAGCAATTAGAACCATGTTAAAAGCCTTGTTTCCCAATAAATTCTATGAAAATTACAAGGTGGAATAAGTTTTGTTGTTTCCTCGCCGTGGGCGGGGGGATCAATCCCGCTTAATGGGTCTGTTAAAGAATAAAGGGTTTATTTTCACTCCCACCAGAAGCTGACGCCACCGCTGTTTGCATTATCGAAAACAACCTTGATTGCAACTCTGCCATTATCAAACTTCGACAGGTCTACGGATGAAATATTTGCATCGGTAAGTTCAACAGAGCTTTTTTCATCACCCTGTGAAACCTCAAGTCTCATGTCGCCGCTCTTTAGATGGGACTGAAAATGCAGTGCTTTCGGGCTGCTATTTTTTATAACAATATTCTTTTCCAGCCAACCGCTTTTAACAGTATCAAAAGTTATATTCCAGCCGTTTGATGTGCTCTGTTGGTCAAGATTGAACGCGACCGTTACGCACTCCGACACCCCGATCCCCGTTGAAACCGCACCATAGACGATACCTGCGACCGAGATTGCAACGGCTATAATCGAAACAAGGAAAACAGTGAAGAAAGATTTGCGCCCGCCGCGCGGCGAATTTTCCGCCGGGACAGGGTTGCCGCAGTGGTTGCAGTATAATGCCGCTCGTGGCACCAAGGCCGCACATTTGGGGCATTTTTTTTGCAGACCGCCCCGAAGAAAAGATAAAATCCATAAAATAAAAAAAACAAACGCAGCAACGCCAAATACGCAGCATGCGACAATGCTTGATATAAGAATCGACATTGAAGTAAACATTGGTTATTCCTCCTCGTTTATTTATTGCAATACAAATAGAACTGGTAAAGCGAAATGTTATCTTCTGTGGCTCAGGCGGAGGAGATTACAAAATTATTCCGGTTTAATTTTGTAATTGCTGTGATCAGAAATTGATTCCGCTGAGTGCTGTGATGACCAAGGCAACAACAGATGCCAGAATAAGACCAAGTGTTACGATAAGCGCTATCAGATAGCGTCTTGTCGATTTGGAGAAGCCTTTTAAAATGGACGCCGCCGACGCGTCACACCCGCAAGCAGTGCAAAACCGCGAACCTTCCGGCATTCGGGCAGAGCATGCGGGGCAGATAACAACGCGTTTGCGCCCAAGCAGAAAATAAATAAGCACACCGATAAAATCCGGAATAAATAACACGAGAATAACCCAAAGAGCGGGGGATTCGCTGTGCTCTTTGGCATCGCTGTATATAAAAAGACATAGAAAAACTTTAATTGCAACAGCGAAAAGGAAAATAAGGATAATCAAAAATATAAAAAACATAGAGGTTACAGAAGTCACAGTGTTGAGACCTCCTTCAAATTAAACAGCTTTAACCCGATTATAGTCATAAGCCACGTGTTTGCGCAGAAAATTGACATTATAACGAAAAGCAGCGTCAAAAATATTGAGCCGGCCAAAAAGCAGGGAAGAACCGCGAACATAGCCAGGGTCAAAACGCTGGAACCGGTGGCGGGAAGCCACCAGAGTGAAACGCCTTCAAGGCCGTGACTATGCGCTGTTTGCTGCCGCATAGCCGCGAAAAGCTGCTCTTTTAATTGAGGCGAAAGCTTTTCAGAACAGCTTAACGCCTGCTTTAAGAAAGCGTCGAACTCACTTTCTTCCATATTAATGCGCTTTTTATTAGAATGATTCATAGCCGTCAGCCTCCAATCCTTTTCTAATTAAGAGCCGCGCTTTGTGCAGTCGGCTTTTTACTGTGCCCTGCGGAAGCCCAAGCGCCTGCGCAATATCGCTGAGCGGCACATCGCAGCCGTAAAACATAAGCATTGGGATACGCAGTTTTTCGGGCAGCTCGTTTGTAAGATTAGAAAGCCGCTCCGTTAACATTTTGTTCTGAGCCTCGTCAAGGGCGGAAGGCGCTGTCGAGATAAGAGCTGACTCGTCATATTCAACCATAGGCGCAAGGCGACCGCGCCGGTCGGCTTTACTGCGGCTGTTTTGCCACATCTTAACCGCAATGCCGAAAAGAAAGCTCTGAGGGTTTCGCTGCATATCTATTTTCTCACAAATCTCCATCGCACGCAGGAAGGTTTGCTGAAAAAGCTCGTCGGCGCCGTCTTTTGAGCGTTCAAGTTTTCGACAAAAGCCATATAGTGCGTCGCCATAGCGATCAACCAAAAGCGGCATTTCATTCGCTCTCAAGAAAAACACCTCATCTATATATTATCGCGAGCGTCAAAAAGGTTCATTTGTTACAATTTAAATACGTTGTTACACTTACAAAGTGAAATAGTATGGCGAACAAATAATACCAATTAACTAATATTTGTGCATACTATACATAAGTTTAATTAAAATTAACCGCGTATTCAACAAAGTTTGCATATAAAACGGATCATCTTGAAAATAACACTTGCAATCATACCCCCTTATGAGTATAATAATATTGTAACTACTTTGTAATAATTGAATTAAAGTTTTAATATATCAAAGAGAGGGGAACAGCGCTTTGACTTTAAAGATACCCACTTTGAACAAAAAAAATATGCAAAATGGCGATAAATCAAAAGAAAGCGCGGTGCCTTCATTAACGCGGATTGGCCGTTTTCTTTACCGTATTTCTTATTTTACCGGCAAATATGCCATAAAAACAGCGCGTAAGGTCGCTGACGGCGGTGCGTCGGTGTTTAATGTTGCTCTTTCAGAAATTTTCAGAGGAGCAGGAGACCTTGCAAGAAACATTTCCGAATTTAAAAGATCACGCGCCGGTCGCGGTGAAGTTTCAATAACAAGAGGGATAATGAACGCAGGTGAAGGCATAAGCAACACCTTGCGTATTTGCCGCGAGGCTTTTGGCCGGGGCGGTTTCCGCAGCGGGTTTGCTGTGACGGGCAGAGTTATCCGTCGCGGTGCGGCTCGCTTTTTTGCAAGCAAAAAAACGGCTATTAACTATATTGCGCCGCTTGCAACCATTGCGGTGCTTGCGATTACGGTTTATTTCTGGTCAAACGCGTGTCTTGCAGTTTCGGTGTCTTATGACGGAAAAAGCCTTGGCGTTGTCGCATCTGAAAAAACCTTCCGCGATGCGGCTGATCAAGTCGAACAAAATGTTTCAGACGCTTCGGGCAGCAGCTTTGAATTAAACCGCAAGGTTACATTGCAAATGGTGCTTGCCAAAAAGTCTGATTTATCCGATCAAGATCAAATATATAATAATATTGTAATGAAGTCGTGCAATGGCGTCAAGACAGGTTACGGGCTTTATGTTGACAACCGTCTTGCCGGTGCGACAAACGAAAGCGGCGCAATCGAGGCCATGTTAAACGACATGACTGCGAGCTATAAAGCAGATCCTCAGGTTCAAAGCGTCGGCTTTACTCAGGACGTTGCAGTTAAGAGCGGAGTATTCCCCGAAAGCGTTTTTAAATCAATAGGGGAGATAAAACAAACAGTCACAGCAAAGAACAAAGCAGATTCAAGCGACAGCAAGGTTACTTCACTAAAGTCATCGGGAGTTTTCCGTATTTCGCTTGATCCTTTATATGCGATGGGCCTTTCAAGCGACGATTCAATCAGTCAGGATGATACTGTTGTTACAGGCAGTTCTCAGCCGACACTGACGATAAAAGTTGTTAAAAATGAGATTTACACGAAATCAATTCCGCACGGAGTCAAAAAGACGAATTCGGCTACTCTTAAAAAAGGTAAAACGAAAGTTTCAGTAAATGGGAAAAATGGTTCTGAACAGGTTGTCGCGGCGGTAACTTATGTAGATGGTGAAAAAGTTGATGAGGATGTAATCTCATCCACTACAGTAAAAGATCCTGTTACCGAGGTTATCCTTGTTGGAACAAAGAAAAGCACCTATTCCTATGGCTCAGATAGCGGCAGCGGAACAACTGATTATTCCGGAACTTATTCAGGCGGAATTTTAGGCGCGGCAAGAAACGCGCTCGGCGTTCCCTATGTATCGGGCGGAAGTTCATATTCCGGCTTTGACTGCTCTGGGTTTACCAAATATGTTTACTCTAAATACGGCGTATCTCTTCCGCACTCTGCGGCCGCGCAGTCTGCCTATGGCTCTTATGTGAGCAAAGGTAATTTGCAGCCCGGTGACCTTGTGTTCTTTGACACAAACGGCGGTCACAACAATATCTCCCATGTTGGTATTTATGTAGGCGGCGGCAGTTTCATAGATGCATCGTCAGCCCGTCCGCACTGCATCACGTACGACAGTATCAACAGCGCCTATTATTCCAACAGGTATATGACTGCTCGAAGAGTTCTAAACTGAGGATACGAAAAGATTATTTAATAAAAAATAAAAGATGAATGATTAAACCGCCGCAAAGATACTTTGCGGCGGTTACATTTTTAGGTAAAAAGGGGTACATTGTCTTAAAAGGCCGAAAAGTATATAATAATATTATAGCAATATCATTTAAAGTGCGATGGCATTGTTATTTCCCCCACCGAAGAGGATGACCTCAGCTGCGGGAGTAACGTCCTGACTTTCCGTTTATAATTGAAATTGCAATCACATCATCTGATAATGACATGGAGTGTTATTCATGGATGAATTCAGCACGATTTTTATATATTTTTCGGGTTACAGTTTTATCGGTTGGGTGTGCGAGACGATATACTGTTCGTTTCTATTCAAAAAAGTCACCAACCGGGGTTTTTTAAACGGACCGTTTTGCCCTGTTTATGGTTTCGGCGCGTTGATTTTGTTACAGATCTTGCAAAACATCCCCCGAAATATGCCGCTTATTTTT
>DBTI01000237.1:3422-7218 GCA_002306975.1 Ruminococcaceae bacterium UBA1320 | reverse complement strand
CTTTAAAAAATGTGATAAAAAAGAAAAAAATAATATTGCTCATATTTATTTCAATTGCTGTCGCTGCTTGTGTTATTATTTTTATATCGCTACACTCTCAAAAAGATAGAAATCAAGAGATGGTCATGTTAAAGCAAGGTCAGCAGAGCGGTACATTAAATAAGAGCGAAACTATGACATCAAATTTGCAGAATGTATTACAAAAACAGATTGATTCGTTGGACGAAGTCAGTGATTCGTTTGTGACAATAAACGTCGGTACGGGGGAAAGTCAATCTTCCGTTTCTGTTATAATCAATCTTTCTTCGGGCAAGAAACTTACTTCAGAACAACAATCATCTATCAAAACACTGATTAAAAATAGTGTCAAAAATGTTTCTATAGATAATATTCATTTATCTATATCTGAAAAAGTGAACGGACAATAAATAAATCGACCTCAAAAAGTCAACAAATACTATGTTTATGCAACTAAGAGGGTTTGTTGCCTGTGTAAAGCAGGTGGCAGACCCCTTAGCTTTTGTTTAGTACGGTGATTGTTGTACTAATCAAGGTAGCCGATGAATTCAGCCTTGAGATGCTCCATTAATTCGAATTTCTGCAGATAATAAATTAGTCAACAAAAAAGAGAAGCATTTTATAGAAAATCTAACAACAAAAACTATAAACAAATAAAAAAATAATTTTAAAAAACCTGTTGCATTTTTAAAATCCACTGCTATAATATAAGCATAAACATATTTACGGATGTACATATGATAATATGTTAGGATAAAAGGGGAATACTATAATGGATGATGAAAACTCATTTTTTTGTAACTGTACAGTAATCCACGAGGATATCATTAACGAAGTCAAAAAAGAAATAACCGACGATGAAAATCTTCTAAATATGTCGGAATTCTTCAAGATGTTTGGCGACGGTACACGCCTTAAAATTATCAACGCACTGATGCTTTCAGAAATGTGCGTTTGCGATCTATCTGCGTTGATCGGCATGAACCAGTCGGTAATATCGCACCATCTGAAAATTTTACGCGCGTCAAGGGTAATTAAATTCAGACGCGAGGGTAAAATAGTTTATTATTCGCTTTGTGACGAACATATAAACCTTATCTTCAATCAGGGTAAAAAACATATTAATGAGAAAAATGAAAAGGGCTGATTATGCGGCTTTTCATCTGAGGTAATTATGAATAACGATAGAAGCTTTCTGCTAAAAAATCTGGATTGCCCAAACTGCGCCGCGAAAATCGAAAAAAAGGTTTCAGCGATTGATGGAGTGAAAACGGCGAGCGTTATTTTTGTTTCAAAAAAGCTGATACTCTCGACCGACGGAACTGTCGAACAATCAAAGATTATAAGTGAAATTGAAAAAACGGTAAAAAGCGTAGAACCTGATATTGATTTTGTGGAAACGGGAAAAGAGCGTAAGGAAGACGAGAAAACTGAAAAAGGGTTATCCGGCGAGCTTGTAAGGCTTATATTAGCGGCAACTGTTTTCGCCGTCGGTGTAATTAGTGCTTTTCTTAATATGCCTAAATCCGCGCTTATAATAATTTTCGCGGCCTGCCTTGTTATTTCCGGTAAAGATGTGTTTTTAAAGGCTGTGAGGAATATTACAACCGGGCAGGTCTTTGACGAAAACCTACTGATGACTATTGCCGCGATAGGAGCCTTTGCAATTGGGCAGTTTGAAGAAAGCGCGGCTGTTCTGATTTTTTATCAGGTTGGCGAATTCTTTCAGAACCTCGCGACCGATAACTCAAAAAAATCAATTTCAGATCTTATGAATCTTCGCCCGGATTATGCCAACCTTAAAACTGATAGCGGCATTCTAAAGGTTTCACCTGCTGATGTTACAATTGGTGATGTTATCGAGATATTGCCGGGTGAACGCATGCCGCTTGACGGCGTTGTTTTGGAAGGGCACTCGCTTGTTGACACCTCCGGTCTTACAGGCGAGCCGACACCGCGCGAAATATCACAGGGCGACAGTGTGACGGGCGGCTTTGTAAACGGCGACGGTCTTTTAACGGTGAAGGTAGAAAAGGACTATGGCGAATCTACAGTTGCGAAGATTATCAATCTTGTAGAAAACGCGGGCAGCAAAAAGGCAAAAGCCGAAAACTTTATAACAAAGTTTGCGCGTATTTATACCCCCACGGTAACGGGCGCGGCTCTGCTTATAGCCGTTTTGCCGCCGATTTTATTTGCACAGCCTTTCTCGACATGGCTTTACCGCGCAATAATCTTTCTTGTTGTCTCCTGCCCGTGTGCGCTTGTCGTATCCGTTCCGCTCGGGTTCTTTGCCGGGATCGGCGCGGCGTCTCACAACGGCATACTTGTAAAAGGCGGCAATTTCCTTGAAAAGCTCGCATCGGTTGACACTGTTGTTTTTGATAAAACGGGAACACTTACTAAAGGCGTATTTGAGGTGGTGGACACGGTTTGCGCGGAAGGCATCACTTCCAAAGAACTGATTGAAACCGCCGCGCTTGCCCAGATAATGTCAAACCACCCGATTGCAAAATCAATTATCAAGGCTGCCGGTGGTGAAAGTGACAGGGAAAGGGTTAAAGATTTCAGCGAAATAGCGGGTATGGGTGTCATTGCGGTAACAGACGCAGGAGCGATCGCCGCAGGAAACGACAAATTGATGGCGCGTGAAAACATATCCTATGAAAAGTGCCCCAAGGAAGGCACGGTTGTTTATGTGGCGCGTGACGGAAAATATCTCGGCTGTATTATAATTTCCGACATCATAAAAAGCGGAGCCAAAAAGGCAATTGAGAGCATCAAATCACTGGGCGTGAAGAGAACGGTAATGTTAACGGGCGACCGCGAGAGTGCGGCGAAAGCTGTCGCGCAAGCGGTCGGAATAGATGATGTGCGCGCTGAACTGATGCCTGACGAAAAGGTCTCAGAGTTTGAAAAAGCGGTTTCGGGCACTCACATTGCGGCATATGTCGGTGACGGTATCAATGACGCGCCTGTTCTTGCACGCGCCGATATAGGCATTGCAATGGGGGGCATAGGCTCCGACGCGGCGGTGGAGGCCGCTGATATTGTAATAATGGATGACGACCCGTCGCGTTTATCCACTGCAATACGCATTTCAAGCTATGTAAGAATGATCGTTCGGCAGAATATAGCTTTTGCGCTTATCGTTAAATTTGCGGTGCTGATTTTAGACACCATGGGTATTGTAAATATCTGGGCTGCTGTTTTTGCCGATACCGGCGTAGCGCTTCTTGCAGTATTAAACTCATTGAGAATTCTCATTCGCCGTGATAAGTTTAAATCTTAACCGGTTGCTTTATAAGACCTGCTAAAAACTTACCCGCACAAACAGCAGCAAGTGCCAAAGTGAGGTTGACTCCGACATTCAAGCCGCCTTTTACGTATTCTCCATCATTAAAAAGTGATACGGTTTCATAGCTGAAGGTAGAGAATGTTGTAAGCCCGCCTAAAATTCCGGTAGTAAGAAATATTCTTACATTTTCGGGCATTACAAATACATTTGTTCCAATTTCCATAAGAAATCCCATTAAAAGTCCACCCGCTACATTAACGAGCAGTGTACCAACGGGAAAGGAGCCGCCAAACCACTTGACACAATAAAGGGATACGACATATCTGAGAGCGGCTCCTAAAAAACCACCGAATCCAACAACGAGTATCTTATTCAAAACCAAACCCCATTTCTTTATAGACAAAAAAATAGACCTCTGCTTTAAAAAACTTTAAAGTAGAAGCCGTCAGCACTTAATGCATTATGGTGAGCCTCATCACC
>DBTI01000237.1:2962-3184 GCA_002306975.1 Ruminococcaceae bacterium UBA1320 | reverse complement strand
ATGCATTATGGTGAGCCTCATCACCTATTTATATAATAGAACATTTATAAGAAATTGTAAATAATAAAAGCAAAGAAATCTGATTTCCAATAATTTACATCATTGAAAATTATCTTTTTAGAATTTGTGCTTGACAATTCGGTAATACTATATTATAATAACTAAGCACTTAAGAAACAGTGCAAAAGTTTAAATATCGCGGAGTGGAGCAGCCTGGTAGCT
>DBTI01000237.1:0-2661 GCA_002306975.1 Ruminococcaceae bacterium UBA1320 | reverse complement strand
ATCCTGCCTCCGCAACCATCATAAAGCCGCAGCCCGTCAAGGACTGTGGCTTTTTTTGTACTTTTGTTTTCTTTGAATTTCGAGTTTTGCCCCATACTCAGTTAAAAACGGCTCTTTTGCGGTAATTCTGCCCCATACTCTGGTGCAGTTGCAAAAGGGCCGTTTATTTTGAAATAGCAAACCTATTCACAGACACATAATACACAAAATAGTACGCTCCCCGGTTGAAAGAACGGGAAAACCTTTTGAATTCGCAAGAGCATACGCAGTTGGTCGACTCACGCCCAGAACATTTGCCATCTCAGGAATCGAATAAATTAATTTTTCCATTTAACATTCAAATCGTTCCTGTCCAGGGGGCTGAAAGAGTGTATTAAAAATCAAAGTGAGAAGGTGTAAAGTCAATGGTAACGGAAAGCCTTCAGATAAATAGCTGCAATAAAAGTCTAATACTCACATCCAATATGAAATTTCCATTGTGGCTTTTACGAAAGCCTTTGAAAACTCACTCGAAAACATTTTTAAAAGTTACAGTGTCAGTGCTACAGCAAAGACTGTCAGCTATGTGATTATGCCGCATTGTAGATTATTGTAGTCTAAAAATTAGCCAATCAGAGGGGTTATGGTGGACCTGGCTGCCGGGACAATACCAGGGGGCTTGCCGAACGTACGGAATCGCGGTTCTATTCTCCTATGCGAAGCAAATTGCAGGCAACTAGGTAGAAGCACGCGACTTGAGTGTTTATGACGAGATCGGTGGGTGGCTGCTCATGGTTGAATTAGAGCGCAGCCGTAAGCTGCTCAGTGATTTCGGGCTTTCTACAGCGGCAGAACTGCTGGATGTAAGGCTTGAGGAAGCGATCCAACACGAAATGACCTATGCAACATTCCTGTGCGGTTTACTGGACATGGAAGAGCAGGAAAGAAATGAGAACGTCATCTATCTCGGCCCTCCCTTAATCTCGATTCTCTTTGAAAAGTATTCAACGAAAAACGGTGCTTAAGTAGACTTTTTATTGTGTCGACGAAAGATCTGTCGGCGTGTAAGTACATTTTGAATTGTGCGGTTTGCACTATCAAAATTCAATGCCTCGTCGTGCCTGAATACCTTTCCCATAAGGGTGTTTGATACACTGAATTTCTGAAACATAGTCTGCCAGTGCAATCAGCTCCTTTGACGCCCCGCGACCGGTCAGAACTAACTCGATCGGTTCTGCCTTGTTTTGGATAAGATCTATCGCATCATCAATCTCAACCGTTTCCATATAGATTGCACCGAGTATTTCGTCCAACACCACTAGATCGTAATTCGTCATCATTTCACGTAATTCGTGTAAACACGCTCGCTGTCCGACGCTACATTCAGTCTTTTCTGCTTTGGTCATGTAGGAAACAAATTTTTTGATTTCGGTACGAATCACCTTAATACCGAGAACTTCAAAAGAGTTGAGTTCGCCAGTTCCGCACCCTTTTAAAAACTGGGCCATAAGAACTTTTTTGCCGGCTCCGACGGCCCGGCAGGCAAGTCCAACGGTTGCAGTGGTTTTTCATTTTCCATCGCCTGTGTAGATGTGTATAAGACCCTTATCAGCCATTTTTAGTCCTCCTTTTTGCTTTAAAAAATGAGAAGTTTTTTTCAGTATATACGGCGTCAATGCCTTCACGTTAGAATTGCACTATACAATCCCATGCAAAACCCATTCGGGTCGAACAGGCCGTGTATATAGCTTTCGAGAGCATTCTTATTATCTCAATGACTTGGTCTAAACCTTTGCGTTAAGGAGATAGTCGCTGCTGCATATATTTTCATTTTTGATTTTTTTAAAAACAAATTAGCGTGTGATGATTTAAGCTACTGTATGACATCTATAGGTAGGATTTGGTCTTCCGGGCTTTAGACACTTTGAGGCGATAACCTTCTGGACAATGTCTTTTCCACATTCTTCATCTAATACTTCAGTGATTATTTGCTCCAAGTTTTCCGGAATCATTTCCACACGTGCGTTGACGATAAGCTTTATATTGTTGCTGCTTCCCACGCTGCCGCGAAAGCTTAAGGTTTCCTTGCTGCCTGTCAGATTTGCGACCAGTATGTTTCTTCCTGACTCCATGAATAGTTTGACATGACCAATAGCGGAATGCATATCGTCCAATTTCCGCTTTAGATTTTGCAAATAGTTTTTTACAAAGCCGTTCCAATCAACAGATGTGCCGGACAACTGGTATGTTTTATTAAGCCAGCCCAGCACTGCTTCACCCTCCGCGTATACGTCATAATCCACTTCTGTAATATGTGTGCCGGCGGCATTGTCGTTTAACACCATACCAAACCATTCATTTATTCCCTCACTGTTTTTTGAACTCAACAGGCAAACCTTTGCCAACGGGAAAGAAGCTTCTGTACGCGCCATTAAGGTTTGTGCTTCCTCGGACGACAGCAAATCTATTTTGCTGACTGCTATAATATCTGCTTCTTCCAGCTGTTTGCGTATAATATATGCCGCGCTTGCATGCAGCCCCGCGTTTCCGCCGTCTAAGATATCTTTAAGCCTTTCTGGGTCGATGAGCACCGTCAGCGGAGAAAGAAGAATCTCCTCAGAAAGTCTTTGCTTTAACGGCTGCATAATGGTGGCGGAAAGATCCGTACAGCTTCCGACCGGT
>DBTI01000194.1 GCA_002306975.1 Ruminococcaceae bacterium UBA1320 | reverse complement strand
GTAAACGAGCTGCCTATCAATACACTGAACTCTGTGCCGGCGACAGGCTTGATATTATCAAGATCAAAAGATCTTATAGAGATAAGAAGTGTGATCACTATCGACAGAACCACTAACGGAAGGACAAATTTCGACCATCGCCCCAATGTTTCCTCGCCGCTTCTTACCATCCAAACGCTAAAAATAAAAAGGAAAAGTAAAACGACCAGCTGCGGTGTTTCAGGAATGACAACCACTTGCATGAATTCTGAAAAAAATCGCATTAATGACGCGCCGAGTTGGATTGCATAAAGCACATATAAAAAAACTATTATTTTGCCAAACAGCTTCCCGAATACATCAAGAATAACGTCATAAAGGTTTTGACCCGGATACAGGCTCACAATTCTTGCATACACCATCATAAAGGGAGCAGACAGGAATAGTGCGATAATCAGTGCAATCCATGAATCCTGTTTTGCTTTTCCGCTGATCATAAGCGTGTTACCCCAGAGAAACATAATCAAAATGCAGATTGCCTGTTTTGATGATATGATTTTTTTATCCATGCGTTTACCTCTATTTTACTCCGAAGATCAGGCTGACAGCATTTTTTATAGGCAGCATTGGGCTTGGTATCTTCACCCCTAGTCCGAACAGGATGTTGATAACCAGCGTCAATAAAAAAACGGGCAGATAAACAAGTAAAGTCTTCTTTCGTCGTGCCTTGATTAGCGGCACAATATCAAAAATGAAAACAATGATATAAAATAAAATGCAGATAATTAAATAAATCATATATTATTCACCGCCCTTGACCTTTGTTTTCGACAGCGCGGTGTTTCCTATTTCCACAGTTGCCGAAACCTCTACATTCAGCGACTTGAATAATTGATTCCATTTTGGTTTGATTTGGTCCCAATAATAGGGGTTACTCTGATAAATAGTGTTCCCGAATCCAAATATATCACTGCCATACTCATTTTGATCCTTTGAAATCAACTGCTTTATTTTGTTTTCCAATGTACTGCCCGCATCCTTTTCAACCTTTTTAAGAAAAGCTACCGACTTTAAATCAGTTGCTGTTTCCATTTCCCCCAAGTTGGCTTCAGTTTTTATTGAAATCTCTATTTTCGGCGTTTTGCCGGTTAAAACTGTTGAAATCTTTGTACTGCTTTTTTTGATTTCAAGCGTTATATTCGGGACGGCAGAGTTTTCATTCACGAGAAGCAGCCCGCCGGCAACCTGATTCTTTATAAAAAGCAGATATTTTGTTTCCTCGCTTCCGAGAAAACCCAACAGCTTGTCCTTTTCGAATATTGCTGTTCCGGCAAGTTCCGGGGAATTTTCATTTTGTTTGCTTATATCCAAAGCAGGGAGATATAAAGATTCTCCCTCGGCTCCCAATGTATCGTTTACTTTATATAATTGCATGTATGGTGATTTTAATAAATACTGCTGATTATTTTGATCTGCTTTATTGATGGCGTAAGAGGTGATCGGGTTGGCAAGACTTTTTTGCTTTATGATTTCTGCGGCTGATTGTTCCTTTGAAACAAAGATATTCTGAGTAAGCCTGAGCTCCGAATCCCTGCCGATCCAGTCCAAAATCGGATCAATTCCTTCACTTGCGAGCTGATTACTGATAATGGCGGTTTTGCAGTCACCCCAATAAAGCTTTTTATCCGATATTTCTACGGCGTTCCTGACGGCGTCGAATAGGGTATCCCCATTCATTTCAATTATTTTTGATTTTACCGAAGTCTGGCTGCCGCTGCCCCCTCCTCCGGAAGTATCGAGTGTTTCAATCGTCAGGTGATATCCGGTGCCGCCGTTTCCTTTATCTATGGCGAAACCGGCGACAATCGACAAGGTTTCGATTTCTCTGTAGTTCCAGCATCCGGTCATTAAAACCGTCATGAGAATAAGCAGAAACACGACCACTTTTTTCATTCGGGATCACCATCTGAATTGCTCCTTTTTTTATCGGAGGCCATGAATTTCGGTCGATTGATCATAAACCACCACGGAGCGCGTACATACAAATCCTTTCGATCCTGCAAACCTCCGGTGCTTGACATACCCATAATTTGGATGCCAAATGACCGGATGTTCAATAGATAGATCAGCAAGCCCATCATACCGAAAATATAGCCGTACAAACCAATGATTGATGATAAAACCAGGAGGATAAAACGTATAATAATGATACTTCCTTTAATCCGCGGTATCATTAAACCGGTTATTCCGGTGATCGCCACAACAATAATCATAGCGGCGCTCACCAGTTTTGCTTCAACCGCGGCTTGCCCGATGACAAGTGCTCCGACAATACTGAGCGCTTGTCCGATGGCGCTGGGCATCCGCAAACCGGTTTCACGCAATATTTCAAATACGATAAGCATGATTATTGCTTCGAGCACAGTTGGCAGCGGAACGCCCTGCCGTGACATGGCAATGCTCTGCAGGAGCGACGTCGGCAGCATTTCCTGATGAAATGTTACCAAAGCTACATATATAGCGGGGGTGCTGGTTGAAATAAAGAAACCCAGCAGCCGAAGCAATCGGCTCATAGACACAAAGAGGTAATTCAAATAATAGTCGTCGTTACTTTGAAAATTTTCAATAAAAAGATGGGGAAGGGTTAAAACGACCGGAGTTCCATCTAAAAACAGCGCGATTCTTCCTTCAAGCAGTTTTGCCGCAACAACGTCCGGTCTCTCTGTGCTGCCAATTGTTTCAATGGGGGAATACGGTTCATCGGATATAAATTCCCCGATATAGTTGACATCCAGCGCAGCGTCAAGAGAAAATTTATTCAGCCGTCTTTCAAGCTCGGCCAGCACATCCTTATCGGCAACCCCATCAATGTAGCAAATGCATCCTTTGGTCTGTGACCGGGATCCGAATGTTTTGAACTGCATTTTTAATTCCTGTGTCCGCAGTCTTCTGCGAAGCATGGAAAGGTTATTCATAATGGATTCCGTGAACCCTTCACGCGGTCCGCGCAAGGCCTTTTCATCCTCAGGTTCTGTAATCGCCCTCGTTGGCCAGCTTTTTGTGTTCAGAATCAAGGCTTCGCTGCATTCGGAAACCAACAGAACGGTATCGCCATAGACAATTGCCTGAATGAGCTTGTTCAAGTCATTCGTCTTATCAACGCTGTTGGATAATGTGATTTGTTTGGCTACGATATCAATAAATTCAGCGTCACCTTTTCGTGTAAAGTTATATTCGAGAAGCGGCTTTATGACATCTTCATTGAACAGCTTATTGTCCACCATGCTGTCGATGTAAAAAGCGCAGCATTTGATTGTTGCAGACGTCTGGTTCTCAAAGTATCGCGTAATTAGAGATTCGTCGTCTTTAAAGATGGATTTAATGAGCCCGATATTGGCATTTAAATCAACTGTCAATGTCGGTTGATTGCCGTCTTTGTTATCCATCAATTTTACCTTCTCTCACTGCATAGCCAATCCATATTCCCATTATTATTCCACGTGCAAATAAGGTTTTATTCATACGTAACGCTATCTGTGAGGCAACATGGATAACTCTGTATATTGCGATGAACGAGCATCTTATTCCCTTGATTTTTTAAATTGATTGAAGATAGCCATAAGTGGTGTTGTATCCTTCAGCAACTGCAGTTTGCTATCTTTATTACAAGCTTTATCAATGAACTGTTTTATTAATTTAACATTTAAGTTTTTGACTGCTAAATCTAAATCGGTATCTTTTAAATTCTCTAAAAATCTTCTGAATATAAGCGAATGATCATAATTTGCAAAAAGAGGTTTTACAAGATCCTCGTATTTTCCCAGCCCGCATATGTCAAGAGCGCTGTATATCCCCGTTAAGATAGAGGTGAATTGACCGAAGCCTAATCCGGGAGAGATAGCGCCAAAGCAATTCCCCACGAAATAGGTGTTGTCAAGTTTGGGTTTATTGCATATGCCGACCATGTATCTCGTAACCTCAAATTTATCGGTTATTCTGAAACTTTGATTTAGATCTTTCTCTGCCAAGGTATAGTATTTAGACCACATTTCATTGATATCCATTTTTGTGATACTGGGGTAATCAGGATAAAGCATTACAATATTCGCTTCTTTATCGGAATATGGGATTACCCATCCATAACCTTTTGGAAGCACCTCATAATCAAACCAGACATGTGGTGTGTCGGTTTCGAAAATTCCCTCAATTGTAGCACCGTGGACAGTACAGCTCAGGTCATTCCGAAAATTACCCAAATGTGAAGCATAATCGGAATCTCCCGTTGCCAGAACAACTGCATCATAGTTTTTGCATAGCTCCTCATATTCATATTTGGAATTGAATTCTATCCGGGATTTTACTTGATTACTCAGCTGAACTTCATAAGAGTCGCTTTGACGCCCCCTGATATTTGTATATCCTATATTGCCGGTTATGCTTCCAGTTTCGTTTTTTGAGTGGATAACAATCTTTCGCACCTCTGCTACAGGCTTTAAAGCTATTCCATATTCTTCATTAAGATAATGCAGGCAGTCTTTAACCGGGCTGTTAAAGACATGAAACATACTTTCCGCATTGACAAACCGATCTCCAACGCAACCCCTGTTTTCAAAAATCGAAGGGGTTACTCCCTGCTTTTCCAACGCTATTGCGCAGGACAAGCCGGACATTCCGGCACCCATAATGGCTACTTTCATTGAACAAAACCTCCTGAAACAAAAATCGAAGACACTGAGCAAAAAAAATTGCTTTCGGACCATTTGGATTGCTAAGAGAAATAATCATAATGACCTCAAAATCCAGAAAAAGAAAGATGGTAGGAATGAAAGTACTGATATATTTGAATTAATTCCTTATTCAGTTGTATATAGTAATACCCTTTAATATAGCTCTCATAACTGACAATAAATAATAAAGTTAAATATTTATGAAAGAGGGCTCCGTTACCAGAGCCCTCTTTCATAAATATTTTTATTTTTTTATCTGTCTACTTGACGGGTTGTTGTTTTATGTGTGTGCGCGATTTGCCTTCGGTGCAACCGGTTAACTTGCGACTTCATGGCGGCGGTATACAAAGTAATAGATTGTGAGCGGCCACCATATGAGCGCAAAGATGGGGTAGATCGCCCAAATATTGTGCGGTGAGGCAAGCAGGTTGACTGCAATAAACAGAGCCGCGCTCATAAGAGATCCGATGGCGGAAAAAAGCAATGAATGCCCGCGCTTTGCGAAGGCAATTGCCAGCGGCCACCACAATAGGGCATACGCAGGGAAAATGGCCCACGGAAAGCCGTGGAAAACATAAATATTCAATGCCGCATAATAAATAATACCGGCAAGGCTGCATAATATTGCTGTGCTGAGCTTACCAAATCGTCGCCCGAACAGCACTCCTGCCGGCCACATCAAGACCGGAAGATAGGTTAACAAAGCCCACGGGCAAAACGGCGATTTTGTGATGTTTTCTAAAGTGAGAAAAGCAATAATGAAGAGTGCTCCGATTACCGAGTAGCCTTTGATTGTGTGCGTGCCTGCGAATAATACACTTAAAGGCCACCAGATCACAGCAAACACAGCGTAGTAAAACCAGATGACGGAGGGTGATGTGATATAGTTTGTTATGATAAAGAACGCGATGAGCACGATGCTTCCGACAATCGATAACACCTTGCGATGCTTTGTACCGAACAGCATAGCGATAGGCCACCAGAGTATTGCAAAGGAAGGGAAGAGAAACCATGGATAACCCCATGAGGTCAGATAATTGATTATAACGAACAAAGCAACGGTAACGAGGCTGCCGACGAGTGAAAGCATTTTCATGGAATGCCGACCGATAAAGATTGTCAAAATCGGCCACCAGAGCACCGCATAGGCCGGAAATATAAACCAGGGGAAGCGAACCCCTGTAGAAAAATTGATAAACGCAAAAAACAGTATGGTGATCAGGCTTCCGACAACGGAGAAACCGGTCAAATAGCGTCGGCTTTTTACTTGTTTATTCGGTTCAATCATCTATACCTTCATCCTTTCTGCTTTTTTGGCGCAGACTGTGAAAAAACATAGCCAACGGCCACCAGATTACAGCAAAGGCCGGGTAGACACACCAGATGATTCCCGGTGTATAATACATATTTATAAACAACACAAGACCTATAATAAGTACATAGCTGCAAACAGAGTAGGCAAGGCCGACAGGTCGATCATTCTTATTATGAAACCAATGAAAGAACATTGTCATCGGCCACCAGACGACAGCAAATGTGGGATAAACAAACCAGATCACATCCGGAGTGTAATAAAAATTAATAAACAGGAAAAGAGCGATAATCAGGATCGAGCCCCAAACGGAGAAAGCGAGGGATAGCCCTATTCTTTTACTTTTTACAAGTTTCGCGCTGCTTGCCAATTCCTGTTTCAAATCCTCAATGTCACCGAAATTATCAATAGCCATCTTGACGGCCTCTTCCCGCGACTGCCCGTTTGACATGAGATCAGATACCTTTTCATTGAGATTTTGAGTTATCTCCTGCTTGATTTCTTCTTTGCGGTTGCTTTCCGGTATCCCTTCAAAAAGCCTATTTATCTGCATTTCAATGTCGTTCATTGCAAGCCCTCCATAAAAATATCAATAATATCACGCGCATTGTGCCAGTTGCGAATTTCTTCATTCAGATAAGCCCTGCCAAGGCTGGTAATTCGATAGTAACGACGTCTGCCCCCAAGTGATACATCGCCAAGATAAGACTCTATAAGCTCCTTTTTCACCAACCGCTGGAAAACTGCGTAGAGTGTCGCTTCCTTGATTTGAAATTCATTATTGGTTCGGTTTGCAATTTCATTTGAAATTTCATAGCCATAGCGGTCCTTTTCACAAATCAGCCGCAGGATGATCGCGTCGAGATGCCCTCTTATAATATCGCTGCTAATCAATAACGTGCCTCCTTTAATTGCTCTGTCAGAAATACTACTGTTTGATAGAGCACTATCAGACATTACTCTATCTGATAGAATAATGATATCACAGATTATTCTGCCTGTCAAAGTAATTTTTAAAATAATGTGTTTTTATTTTTACATAACAAAAAACGCCCATAGCACAATGCTATGGGCGCGAGCCACAATGTGGCTTCAGTGCAACTGGTGGTGTGCCTGACGGTAATCGGATTAAAGGTTGTTATCATGCTTTTGAATAAATGTGCGCCAAAGCAAAGGCCATGATAAAACGTGGTACTGGTAAAGAAATAGCAATAGCCCATGAGACCAGATTTATGTGGCTTCATGGGCTATTGCTTGTGGTGCGCCTGACAGGAATCGAACCTGCGACCTTTAGAGTCGGAGTCTAACGCTCTATCCAACTGAGCTACAGACGCAAATATTTAAAATAGCACAAGCCTAATTATAGCAAAACAGATTACCCTTGTAAAGTGTGAGTTGTAAAGGCAGTTACTTCGAAAATTTTGTGGAAACCGATAAATTTAAATATAATTGTGATTTTGAAATGCCGCTGTGCTATAATCAAGATAAAAGAATTACATTTCAGAGGGGAATTAAAATGCCGCGAAAGTCTTTTGTCACAACAATGCCGGATAAAGCAGGTGCTTTTCTTCTTGCGTCAAAAATCATTGCGCAAAGCAAGGGTAACATTGTACGCGTGAGCTATAACAAGGCGATAGACCTGCATATGCTCTTTATAGATGTTGTAGCAACCGAAGAAAATCTGGGCGATATCGAAAACGCTCTGCTAGAAATCGGATATATAAACGATAAGATTACAGAGATCAGGGTCATTGAGGTCACGGTAAAAATTCCGGACAGACCAGGCGCAGTTATGCCTGTGCTTGAAATATTGAATAAATATGAAATTAATATATCTTACCTGAACTCCAGCGCAACAGACGGGGCTTATCAAAATTTCAAAATTGGTATGTTGATAGAAAATCCAAAGGTAATAAAAACCCTGCTTGATGAAATAAGTAAAATTTATCAGATTGACATTATAGAATGCGATGATTCGGAAGAAAACCTCGATAACACCGTTTTTTATATCAGGCTTGCCAACGAGATGCAGAAGCTGCTTAATCTGAGCACGGAAAACACCATGGAATTTATTTCAGAATCAAATAGAATTCTTCAGGTGCTTCAGGCGGAGGGCGAGGACGCGGGCAGGGTATTTGACTATATTAAGCGGTTCGCTTATTTTGTAAGCAGCAACCGCGGCGAAAATTATAAAGTTGACATCGAAAAGCTGAAAATCAGCGATGCGGTAATATTGTATAGTATCGAGCCGTTCTGCGGAAGTAATACCTATGTGCTTGAAGTGCCCGACGAGCTTGTGCTGATCGACACGGGGTACGCAATATACGCCGATGAAATGCAGCGGGTTTTCAAGGGGCTTTTTGCAGATTGGGATAACAGGAAAAAACGCATATATATAACCCACGCCGACGTTGATCACTGTGGGCTTTTGTCTAAAATAAAAAACGCACCGCTTTATTTAAATCGAAAAAGCGCCCAGAGCCTGCAAAGACAGGTTCAAGGGCTGCCAGATTATCGAGAGAACACCGAGCTGCGCCTTGGCTACAGTAAAGTCAGCCGTATAATATCGGGATATATGCCGCCGGAAATTGACAGCATTAAAATTTTTGACAGCGGTACGCCGGAGGAACACGATGAGCTTATTAACATAGCGAAAATGACGGTTGGTGATCTTGAATTTATGATTTATGAGGGCAGCGGGGGTCATGTTAACGGTGAGATGGTCTACGCCTGCGAAAAGGCGGGCGTGGTTTTCACAGGGGATATTCTCGTTAATATAAACGGCTTTTCTCAGGAAAGGGCGGAGTTTAATTCCCTCGCGCCGTATTTAATGAAAAGCGTAAATGTCGATTCCCAAAAGGCCAAGGAAATGAGAAAACAGGCGAACAAGTTGATTTTTGACATTACAAAGAAGAATAACAAACCCTGCATTGTCTGTGGCGGCCACGGACCGGTTTCTGAATTATCAGACGGCAAATTAGTAAGCATGAAATCATAAAATCAAAAGCAGCCGCGAAAAAACAGGTTCGCGGCTGCTTTTTTAGTTTCACCGCTTAAAATAAGAGCGGAATAGTTTTGATATTTCCCTGCCGGAGATCATCTGTTTCGGCGGGGAGATAACCTCTTGCTTGAAACGGAAAATGCAAATTTTAATTTTTTTCTATACTCAATAAACCTTTAAGAAACTCGCGGTTATGCAAAACCATCGGGTCGCCTTTTTTGAATTTTCCGGCTTTGTTGTTGTATTTTAAGGCTTCTTCAATTTTGCCTGTTCTATAATAGCAGGAGCAAAGTTCCATATTTGGCATATAGCCGTAGCAGTCGTGCAACACCGATCCCCAGCCGACAGGCTTTTCTATTTCCGCGGCAAGCTTAAACCAGAAAATAGCCGTCTGGTAGTCGCTAAGATTTTTATAATAGTATCCGATCTGGCAGCAGACTTCTGCCCGCGGTGTTCCGTGCTCAAAGCTGCGAAGCAAGGCGCGAAGGGCATTTTTCATATCACTTTTTGTTTTATAGCAACTGTAAAGGTCAATGCTTGCGTCAACATAGTTAGACATAAGCCCGCCCTGCGAATCAAGAAACTTGTTGAAATAGATGATGGCATCGTCAAATCTTTTGCTACTGCAAAGTTCACGTGCGTAATAAAATGTGTTTCTGTCACTTAACGCTTTACCGTCATTAATCATTTTTTCAAAAATTTTAAGGTTCCTATCCGTCACCGGGTGTATTCTTTTGTGTGTTACCGCAATATCAGTGGAAACAATTTTCCCGTCAATTGCAATGTATTCATGAACAGGGTCGTTCCAGACAAAGCCCATACTCCTTTTTAAAAGGCGTTCTCTATAATAAGTACAAGTTGGGTCGTTTTCTTTGTCAACCCCCAAGTTGTATTTAAACATAACGACATCGATTGATGGGTCAATTGCGCTTTTAAGGTGTTTGAACTTTACAATATCAATGTCAAGCAAAATGTCATCCGCGTCAAGCCAGAAAATATAGTCCTTTGTCGCCTTTGAAAAGGCAAAATTTCTGGCGGCAGCAAAATCGTCAATCCATTCAAAATCAAAAACATTCTTTGTATATCGAGCGGCAATTTTCTTTGTACTGTCATCAGAGCCGGTGTCAACTATATTTATTTCATCAACGATATCTTTAACACACTCGAGGCATCTGCCCAGAGTATACTCTTCGTTTTTAACGATCATGCAAAGGCTAATTGTTACCATGGTTTAACCTCCATTCCGCGTGACGTAAATACAAATAAAGGAGCTTACTTGCGGCGGCAAAATGAACTTTGCAGTAAAACCGATAATTAAGTGCAAAAAAATTTATATAAACGATAAAGCGTACATAATAAGTAGAGGTTAAGCAGCGGGCAGAGCCTTTTACGAGGCTCTGCCCTTTTCACTTATAGATTTAAAATCATGAACCAATAAGCTGAACAAGTTCACTGTGACGGAAGGTATTGGATGGAGACAAGACTGACGCAATGCTTGCTCCTGCAGTATAAGCATAAACACCTTGGCCAATACCTGAGAATTGTACTTCATACATTGTCGGCGTGACAATTGAAAAAACTGTAACAGAAGCGGAAAAAGCTTGAATTGTAAGTGTTGCCAATGAAAGTAGGCTCTTAGGGGATGTTGAAGTATTAAATAATCTTACAAATGCAGTTCTAGCTGTGCCGGTATTGTTTAATACCTGCGACTGAATAGTAAGAACAATCGGATCTTTCAGGACTGGGCCGGTAGTGAAGTTTGTGGCTCCGACACCGACACTGGAGGCAATCGCGGCAACTTCGGTTTTGAT
>DBTI01000302.1 GCA_002306975.1 Ruminococcaceae bacterium UBA1320 | reverse complement strand
AAACCAAGCACTCTACCAAACTGAGCTACGCCTCGAAACTATTTTTTACGACGGGGCTTATTATAAACGCTTGTCAACAAAAAAATGAAGTTTCAAGCGCATAACCGTTCCTAGCAAAGTAAAGGCAGAAAATATAAAATCGCAGAGGTTTTTTGCTTTGCGCAGATCGTTTAAACAATTGTTGTCACTATTCATAAAAAAAATCAAAATAATCGTCGTATTATTGGCTTTAAAAAGACAAATGTTCGATTTTTTTATTGATGATCTGTAAATAAATGATATAATATAAAATAGAATTTAATAAACAAGTAAACGAAATTTTGCTGATCAAACCGCGCGTTCAAATATAGAAAAAAGAAAAATATTTACAGGAATATTATATACTTTGCGCTATATCCATTGTATAATACTGTTGAAGAACGATCGGCCCTTATTTCGGCATTGTTTACGCGGTCAAAATGGCGGCTTGTTCATTGAAGAAATCCAAATAGTACATATGAATTTACTTTTTTGTAACCACCAGTGCTTGTTTTAAGCTTCATAAAAGTTACAAATGAATATTCAGCAAACTTGTCTAAAGACAAGGACGCAAAGCTAAGGGCCTAAAGGAAGCATTCCTATGGCAGCCAGTTGCAAAATTCAAAAAGCAGGTAACTGGGTTGTTGCGCTGCTTTTGTTTTTGTTTTGCGGCAGCTGAACGGTGCGGCTTTTGAATGACAAAATCACTACTATGTAAGAAATTGTCTAATAGTAATCAATCTGACTAAGTAGGCTAGAAATTTTATTGATATTATCACTATTCAATTTTAAGTTTTCCAGTTGATATAGATTGTACAATACGATATAATTGTAATATTAAAATTTAGTGCCTATGACGTCTAATTTATTTACAAAAATCCTAAAGATTTGCTGTAATGTTTAAATTCGACAGAAATATTTGTCGAATTATGAGATGTTTGGCTAAAACAACGGTAATGATCGGTAAAGGAGATGGCGAATTATGCCTGACGCAATCGGAAATATCGTTACGGATATTGGCACAAAAGCACTGGATGCGATGTGGATGCGCTCAAACGCGATATCCAACAACATCTCGAACAGTGATACAACAGGCTACAAGGCAAAATCTGTCGAATTTGAAAATCAGCTGTCTAATGCACTCAGTGGGAACAGCATTTCGGAGGAGCAGCTCTCCAGTGTTAATCCGACCGAGGTCGAGGATTCTGGCACATACGGAGCGAACGCAAACGGCGTCGACCTTGAGGATCAGATGGTCAGTCTTTCGAGGAACCAATACCAATATAGTTACCTTGAAAGAGGCATTTCCGATCAGTTGACCATGCTGTTAGCTGCCGCGCGCGGAGGTAAATAACCATGTTTTTAAACAGTCTGAACATTGCTGGCTCGGCGCTGACCGCCCAGAGGCTGCGCATGGATGTGATTTCGCAGAATCTTTCCAATGTTGATACGACAAATGTGGGTAACGGCCAGCCCTACAGGCGCAAATCGGTCGAACTTGCCGAGCGCACCCAAACGACTTTTTCGGGGTATCTCGACGCACAGACCGATTCTCCCGGCGGCGTTGAGGTCTCGGCCATCAACGAGGATCAGACAGATTTCAAGCTTCAATATGATCCGACTGATTCGAGTGCAAATGCACAAGGGTATGTTCGCATGCCGAATGTGGATACCGTTACAGAAATGACCAATCTGATGGAGGCGTCAAAATCCTATTCCGCCAATGTCACTTCTTTTAACGCGATGAAAGCCGTCGTCAGCAAGGCTTTAGAGATTGGGAAATAACAGAAAGGGGACGAAAAGATGGATATATCAGCGATTTCAGGCATCAATTCGATTGGCTCAATTGGCTCGATCGGTTCAATCGGCTCGACATTAAACGACAGTTCTGCCGGCTCGGTTTCTTCAGCGGATGGAACCTCCATGTTTTCCGATTTATACAATGGCCTCATCGACAGCGCCAACAGCACGAACACTGCTTTTGAGGGCGATATCGTAAAAGCCGCCGAGGGAGAGCTTGACAACCCGCAACAGTTGACGATCGACAGCACAAAGGCCAATATCGCCATCCAGTTGGTTTCAAGCGTTCGGTCGCAGGCTTTGGAAGCCTATAACGACGTGATCAAGATGTCGGTATAATCTGGCATAACAACCGGCATAGAAACGATTGTTCCGGCGGTTTACAAAAAACTCCTGATAAGTGCGGAATTCCGCGCAGGAAAACAGGATCGCTTGACGCATTCCTACAGCTTCGATGAATGACCGCGCACGCGGCCGTATTTTAGCGGAAAATTGCGACAAACGCAGGGAAAAATCGCAGGTTCGTTTGCAGACATTATGCGAAAGTTCAAAACGGGTTTAAAAAGCAGGGTTGTTTCACAAAGGAGTCAGGCGATAGATGGATGAAAAACTAAAAAAAATCGTGCAGAAACTGGCAGAAACGTGGAAGTCGTTTAGCCGGAAAAAGCAGTTTGTAATTATCGGCTCGGCTGCCGCGATGCTGATTGTGGTGATTGCAGTTGTGGCCGCCGTGAGTACGACGCAGTATGAGTTGCTGTACAGCGGACTGACCACATCAGAGGCGGGGCAGATCTATAACGCCGTTTCGGCGCAGAATGTTGCCGTTAAAGTGGATGGCACCGATATTTACATTCAAAAAGGCAAGGGCGACGCGATGCGCATGCAGTTGGCAGAGGATAACCTGCCGCAGGGCAACCTCACCTATGACATCTACAACAGCGGCACCAATTATGCCGAAACGGACAAAGATAAAGAAATCAAACAGCTGCAGCAGACGCAGAACAGGCTTCAGGACACAATCGAAACGATTCCCGGCGTTTCAACCGCCATTGTCAATGTCGCGCAGAGCAGTAACGATACATATGTTCTCGAGACGGACAAAACAGCGACAACCGCAAGCGTTAAGTTGACGCTGAATGACGGCGTGACGCTGACGAAAAGTCAGGTTAGCGGTATTGTTAAGCTTGTCGCGGGCAGCGTCAGCGGACTTTCGGCGGACAATGTCACGGTTACGGATACATACGGCAACGTTTTGAACAACGCAAGCAGCGACAGCGGAAACGGCGATGCTTCCGAGCAGCTTGAGCAAAAAAGCCAGTATGAGCAGTCAATTCGGAAAAAGGTTATTCAACTGCTCGGCACGACCTATGGGGACAACAACGTCGATG
>DBTI01000115.1 GCA_002306975.1 Ruminococcaceae bacterium UBA1320 | reverse complement strand
ATAAAAACCTTATCTTTGTGTCCACTTTTTCTTGACCGTTCCAAAAAAGAGAAATGAGGTGTCCCCTCTTGATCCGCAAATAATATCTATTTAAATTGAAAATATGGTTTTTAGATCGAGTATCATATCAAGTGAACGTGGTATTTATTCCAGATTTAGCGACCGACTATTACGCCCCGCTTCCACCAATGAAGTAAGCGAATATCCTTTCTTGCCAATTTCTTGCCACTTCACTCAAAGCCGCCTTTCCACTGCCGGTTCTTAACCCTAAAAACCCGCATAATTAGGGCGCTTTTCTGACTCTCCTGTGTTCTATGCACGTCAAACCGTTTACGGTTCATACCCGGAGTGTCATCTGTTCGAATCAGATCGCCGCTACCAAAAAAGCCCCGATTTCGGGGCTTTTTTCGTTGTTGATTTAACAGTGAAATTAACTATTTATACATTGTCACTTCTTTTATTTGTTTCGAATAAAGAATTATGCTAGCATGTTTGTTAGCTAGTGTTCGAACATTATCACAATCATTTTTTCCTCACTATTTTTCAGATAACTCTTTACTATTAAAATGGATAACAAATGGTGGGGCTACTGAATTTGCGCAATTAATTTGTTTTTAACTTGTTGATTTTTGATACGATTCAAACTACACTGATGCGTGGGGTGATACGGTGACGAATATTTATTGCGACGAAAGTTGCCATCTTGAGAACGATGATGCGCAAGCAATGTTGCTTGGCGCAATGAGTTGTAGCGCGCGTGATAAAGATCGTATATATAAAACAATTAGAGATATCAAAGTTAAATATGGTCTCTCATCTCGATGTGAGATAAAGTGGACTGGGGTATCGCCATCGAAACTTGCATTCTATCTTGAGTTGATAGATACGTTTTATGAAGAAAAATATCTTTCGTTTCGTGCAGTTGTAATTAAAAATAAAACTAGTTTAAACCACGAGAAATATAACAACGGCGATCATGATGTATGGTACAACAAGGCATATTACTACTTACTTGATCCTTTTATTCAAATTGGAGATAGGTATAACGTTTTTATCGATGTTAAGGATACGTGCGGTGGTCCGCGAATAAGCATGCTCAAAAATGTTTTGTCTAATAAAAGGCATGATTTTAATCAAGATATAATAAAGGGTATATATCAAATCAGATCTCATGAGTCAGAGATTCTTCAACTTACTGATCTAATCATTGGAGCAGTAGGCTATTATCACAATGGTAGATATGGAGCGAGCGGGTCAAGTAATGCAAAAAACGAAGTTCTCAATAGACTATTAGAGTATTATGGTAAAAGGATTGTCGATGGGTCGGCAAGGGGCACCGAAAAAGTTGATATTTTTTTGTGGGAATTGAAGGAATAGAAGAATGGCACATAATCTATCTGCTGCTTTACCCATGCAAGAAGATATCAACACAAGTATCGAGGTTGCCTATGAATATTTTAAAGACAATTTAGCCGATTTAAAATCAAGACCAGATTTGTTCGGGAAAAAAGTATATGTCCAATCAGCGCCTTTTATTGAGAAAAAGCAAATAGGATTTTGGCATCTTATTAGCATGAACGAAGTCGAGTCAGTAATATTGCCTTGTACAAACGACGAAGTAATCGAACTTTGTGAGCAAAATTGCCAAACGATGAAAAGACACGTTTTCGTAAATAAGAGCGATGATCCTCGAGCTATTTGTATGCTTAGAGCAAGTCGATTACCATGGATTGTAGATGTAATAAATCTTGCAAATGCAAAAGATCCTTCGATAAAGTGCTGGATCAAGACGGATAAAAGTATGCCTAGACTATACATTAGGTATCAAAAAGGATCCGCGGATTATTTGGTCGTTTTTATCGTCGAAAACAATATGTATCGGCTCCTGACGGCGTACCCAGTTTTCATGATTTATGAAAAGAAGAATCTTGAAAAAGACTTTAAACAATTTAAGTATGCATACTAAAAAGAGCCGTCGTGTACGACGGCTCTGGTCTCCTTCTACAACATGGTAGATGAGTCGGAGCAAGAATAACCTTGCCTATTAGCAATATATCAAGCCGTAGTACGTTTGTCAATAGATACGTTAAAACGACACAAAACTAACACAAAACATGTATAATGACACATAACAGCATAGAATACTATATTAAGTAAACCATCATTAATTAGTGTTTATTTACGGTTCATATCCAAAGCATCATCTGTTCGAATCAGATCGCAATTTAAAAATCCTCGAAACGATAAGTTCCGGGGATTTCTTATTTAGAGTTACAGCCCCCGTAACGCGCGATTTAATCCGGCTTACTTCCCCAACCACATCATCCACCGCGGTCAGCTGATATCCGCTGGCGGAGGGAGAAATACTGTAGCGTGGGCAAGTATGCGTACGAGTTCCATACAATAGGAAAGGGCAACGTTGACGGCAAATTGCGATGAGAGTATATGACAGGCATGCGACCAAGAAAACCAGAAATGAAAAGCGAAGTTCCAAAACGCGGACAGGCGGGGCGGAATCTGCGGCAGACGGACACAGTTGGCGCGGCCGTGGGTGAAGATGGAACTTGAAAAAACAAGCCCAAAGAGGCATAATCGTTACAGGCACGCGCGATGCCAATGTTTTTTCTCGTTTGTTGGTAAAAAAGCGGTTTGTAACGTTCTTTGGTTTTTAAAATGGCGGGCAGCTATGCGGCGCTTGCCGCTCGCTAATAAGATAACGAACGAAATCACAAGAGAGTGACTCGATCCATTTTGATGAAACGCAAGGGCGGCTGCCGCGGGATGCGGGCGGCGCAAAAGAGAATCCTTTCAGGCGTGGTGGCGGCGGCGGTGCTGGCGCTTACGTTTATGATGCCTCTTCGCGCGGCCTCTGCCGAGGCGGAGGTCAAATCATCGGCGTTGATTCTCGTCTTCGTCCATTCCGACGAAATGGATTTGACAGGAGACTCCGGCACGGAAGCGATTATCCCGCAGTCCGAAGACGCAACCGAAACAGAAGCAGAAGAGGAAGACTCGCAAGCGGCGGAGCCAGCGACCCAGCAGGGGGATTCGACTGCGGAGGACACGACGGGGGCAACGGCGGACGAAACGCAGCCCACGGACGCGGCGGAACCGACTGACGCGACGGCGGAGGATGCAACCGACGAAGTCCAAAGCGAAGGCGCGGTTGAGACACAGACGGCGGACGCGAGCGAGGCGGAGCAGGCAGCGGAATCGGCAACGGAAGCAGAAGCCGCCAGCGATAGCGGCG
>DBTI01000029.1 GCA_002306975.1 Ruminococcaceae bacterium UBA1320 | reverse complement strand
GCTGCGCTGTAATCGCCAGTGTTGGAAACTTTATCATCTTTCCAGTTCACTTTTGAAAAAATAAATTTAACGCCTGCTTCAATCAACCCGTGTAAGCCAATTTCAGCCGCTATAGTAATCTTTGATGTTGTCGACTTATTACTGCTTTGTTTAACCGTTCCATCGGCTTCAACTTCACAAAATCGGCTATCTGACGGATTGTAGTAACTAAATACATCAAGGGGATTTTCACAAAAATGAAAACCGTTACTGCAAAGGTCAATTTTCCCGTCCTGTTCATAGGTTTTTCCAACCTCATATTGGAAAGGTTTATTGCCAGTGGGGTTGCATTGCAATTTACTGTTAAATCCTTTATACCCTTTAATCATTGATTTTGTCCTCCCTTAATTGGCTTTATATCAAATGGAGAAAAGGCTTCAACGCTGCTATCCATCTCTACCTCAATGTCTCCATTTGATAGACAACCCTTTACCGTTCCGTTACCTTCCGGTGTATCCACATATGTTCCGATGGGAACACTTGACAAACTTCCGTTTCCGTTATAAACTTTTGGTGTAATGTTTTCACTTGCCGCTTCGACTGTTGGCGCAGTTGGGGCGGATTTTTCCGTAATCAGATTATTTAATACAAACAATTGGGTTTTTAATGGTGTTAAAGCATTTTCGATTGTTTCAATAGCTGATTGCACATAAGCATAAATAAAAATAATCTCTTTCTTTTCTTCATAGGTCACAATTTATCCCTCCTTAATGCATTTAACATCGTTAATTTTTTCTCCATTTTTGATCTCAGAAAATGAACGTTTTTTTAAAAATCTCCATTTTGCTGATGGATTTTCAAATTCGCTATAGCAACCCATGACCTGGAATCTGCCATTTTCACAGCAAACAAAATTTTCATCACCAAAGTCACGTTTTAAACCTTCACCATCGTAGCTTTCAACAGTATCGCCAACAAACAAAGGTCTATTTATTGCGTCTGTGCGGTTGGTAGGCATACCAATTTCCCCGAGATCAGTTTGTTCAGAATTACACCATGTTGCCTTTAAATGCGGAACAAACTTTTCCTTAATTGTTTCTTGTTTAGGTTCTGACTTTGCCATTTCTGATAGGATTAATTCGGGTATTGACTTACGCATTTCTGTGATGCGTTTGTCAATTTCACGATTAATAAAGCGTTTTTGTGTATCGGTAAGAGCAAATTGTTCTATGTATGGCTCAAAGTCAGCCGCATTAAAATAGTCACCCTCTAAAGAAATCTTGTTATCATGAATTTCACTTACAACACAGTAACCCAGTTCTTTAAAATGCTGGCAAGATTCACGATGATACGTCTGCCATTCCTTAAAATTAGTACATGCCCCCGTTGTTTTATCATGTGGCACAACTTTCATACCGACCTTAACATCTTTTAATTTCACAATTCATCTCTCCTAAAACAAATTTTATAAATTACTGTGAATACAATAAGAAATGCTGATAATGCTCCGAAACAGATTACCCATAATTGCAAATCTTTCATTGTTACGCCTCCATATAGGCAAGGACTTTTTGTTTCATGCTGTGTCTTGCCTTCCATACTGAACCGCGTCCAAGCCCTATTGCATTTTGAATTGTCTCGGGATTTGCTCCAACGATTCGTAAGTGTAAAACGGTCTTTTCACGTGGATTCAATAAATTAACGATCTCTTGCACTTCGGGTGTGGTAAAATCACTGTCACAACATAAGCAATCCTCTAAAGCAAGGTTTTCAGAATTGTTCAAAGGATTTTCGATGTGGGTAAGAATTTGCTTTTGATTTAAATTCTCTTTACGCCCTGCTGCTTTGTAGTGCAAGTATTCATTCCACATATAAAAGTAAGCACACGTTGCAAATGTAGCGTCTCTGCTTGAATCATAAGCAGCAGCAGCTTTACAAAGCCCTATTGCCGCCATGCCGTGCCATTCATCAATGTCTAATTTGTAGTGTTTGAGAAAAGAGAATACAAGACCGTAATTGTCACTTGCTAATTGTTGCTGCGCTGGGGTTAACATTTTACTCACTCCTTTAAAATTTCCGTCTGAATCTCCATCGCCGGGGAAAATGCACTTTCTGAAATGTGTGCTTGATTTTTCTACGCGTTTTTTCTCACTCCGTTTCAAAAAAATTTAACTGTGCATCCTCATTCGCAAGCCGTTCGTGCGCCTCAGATTTGCGCCGAGCGTCCTTGTATTCGTTGTACCGCAAACGATATCTATAGCTATCCCCAAACACATTCCATGCCGCCTTTACCAAATTCGGCTCATATGGTCGAATTTTTTCTAAATCCTTTACCGCTCTTGCTGAAATAGAGCACCCACAACAACCTGTACGCGTAAGACCGTATACCTCATAAGCGTCCGAATAGCGAATTCCATAATATTGTTTGTACCACTGTTTATCTGCGTCAGTGACATAATATAGGGGGCGTAGCCTATATTTTCCGTCCGCATCCTCGGCAAAGCACATAGATGTATTATCTTTGCGCGGGACTGACCTCATGCCGCCCTCGGCGCGGCGTTCTCCGGTAATTATCATGTCAAACGACTTTTGAACGCTGTGTGCCAAATGCTTTTTGCAATCAGTACAGCATTTGTTGCTGACCTTGAAAGGAATTGGATTTTCAGTGATAAAATCAAGCATATATTCCGAAGAACCTATAACAAGCTGAATATCCGGGCGCGGCTCTCCCAAAGAATTGCACCCACACAAAAAATTAAGCGTTGATTCACATTTTGGATAGCGTTCGCGTAACTCTGCTCTTTTTGCCACCTTGTCCTCTGCGTCTGCATATTCCGCAGCAATTGACAGAGGAATTTTTTTGTTTTGCACACCCTCCAACCCTGCCGACATGATTTTAGAAACAAACGGTATTCCGTGTTCTCTTGTAGATTGCACTATATTTTTTTGGGGTCGGTACTCGGTAATTGTGACCCCGTACAATTTTCCCATCTCGCGGACATGACGTTTTATTGCCTCCATCTCAAGCCCTGTGTTAAAAAAGCAGTATTGAACAGGCGGCAGATTAAAGAGCTTACGAACCGTCTCAATTAGGTGTAGCATAATGTCGCTGTCGCTCCCACCAGAATAGGAGCAAATCGCATTTGGATGCTCAATCAGCCTTTTCACGATTATGCTTTTTATAGCCTCAAATTTGTCAGGAGCGCCAAAATCTGCATATGCTGGTCGGTCTGTGTATACCTTGCTTTTATATTGTGATTTCATATTCTCCTCACTTCAATTCTAGATAAAATCAGAGTGACCACTCCCTTTCAATTCAGCAATTCGGGATTACGTTTCCCACGGAATTTTATTTCTCTGTCCGTTATAATCACTCCTTAAAAATCATTGCCCTAAAGCACAGGCTCAAAATGTGTAACCGTTTCATTTTCAATTCTGTTTTCAATGTCTGTGCAAAAGTGTAAAACATGTTTTCAGCGGATTCTATGGATTGCAAACCAAGTGTTACGCTAGATTGGTGCGATTCCTCCGAATAGGTTAACTCCGCGCCGCTGATCGGGTGGACGGTTAAAATCGTTTCCATCATGCCATGCCTCCCACTATAATGATGATTAGCGCAAGGGATATCTGCATTGCTGCATCATGGGGATAGTGATGTTTGATGTTCTTCCCGGCAACGTAAATCAAAACTGTTGCCGATGCCGCCGCGAATAATTTAGCTACAATCATAATGCAACCCCCTTGTCGTGCTTCTCACAATAGAAAACAAATGTGTTAATTAGAACATTGTGGGCTGTGGGGTTGTATTCCGGATGCTTTATCCCGTACCGCCATTCGGACAAAAGCATGTTGTCGTATTCGGTGATAGGGGATAACAGGTCTTGCGCAATAAGGGGCAATTGGGGTTCTGTATAATTCCAAAGGTCAAATAATTCGTTCATAACGATTCCA
>DBTI01000248.1:3854-13972 GCA_002306975.1 Ruminococcaceae bacterium UBA1320 | reverse complement strand
TTGAATTTTTTCAAAACCGTGGATGATGGAGTTTTCAAGGAATGGCTGAAGAAGCAGTTTGTGCGTAAAGCATTCGGCAGAGGCGGCGTCAATGGTAACTTTATAGTCGAAACGATGTGGAAAACGATTTTGCTGCAGTTCAAGGTAACGTTCCATCCACTCAACCTCCTTCTGAAAATCAACCACTCCATTCATATTATAGACGGTGTAACGCAGAATATAGGCCAGGTTGTTAAGTTGGTTGCTGATGTCGCAGCAGCCTTCCCGTATTGCCATCCAGTTAATCGTATCAATGGTATTGAATAAAAAGTGCGGGTTGATTTGCAATTCAAGTGATTTCAGTTCCGCCTTATTTGTTTCATTTGTGATTTCCACAATATGATCAAATTGCTGCTTGTTTTCATAAATGAGTTTACGTATGCGCTTCACCATGGAGTTGAATGCAGTCTCGACCAGACGGATTTCATTGTTGCTTTGTTCACTGATGGAAATATTTAAGTTGTCTTTTTTAAATTCGTTCATAGCAAGAGACATTCGTTCAATGGATCGAACCAGATGCCTGGAAAAAACATAGGAAACAAAAAGAGTGAGTATCATCACGATAAAAATCAAACCGAACGAGTAGAGCCACAGGTGATGTACTTCTCCAAACAGCTTGTTGTTGTCAACCACGTCCACAAGCTTCAGCCCAAAGTTATCAAAATCGGTCATGATAACGAGCGAGTTTTTGTCTTTGTATTCAGTTTGCCTGTTTTTGGATGAAAAAGAAAATTCACCGTAACCGGGAATATTGTTTGCAAAAATGCCGACATTTTTGTTTTCATTGCTGCAAAGCACCTGATTATCCTGTGTGATAATCAGTTTATTTGAGAATTCACTGGTCGCATTGCTTTCGTTGTTTATGGCTTCGTTGAGTTTGCTGATCTCAATAAACATGACTACAGAACCTAGGATCTTCATGGTTTCGAGGTCAAATATACGGTAGGATATGAAAAAGACCGGATCGTTTTCATCGTAGAATTCGTTATCCGGTTTTATGATTTCTAGAAAAGGATCAAGTTGATTTACAGATTTCTGATTCAGCGAACCGCCAAATTTGGTAAAAAAGCCAGCAAGATGTTGGTTTTTTTTGAGCCCTTGATCAGCCAGTACAGATTGCCCGTTTGTATTGGTTACACCTACCCCGCGTACCTCCGGGTGCATTAGACAGAGTGTATAAATACGGTTGCTGATAGCTTCTTTGCAGTTGGCGAACCGCTTTGTCTCTGGCTGTGACTCGTTAAACAAGGATAAATTTGCAATGAATCTGTCATCTGTCGAAATTTGATAAAGTAATTTTCGGTACTCTGCGATTACGTTATTGGCGTTATTTTTCGACAGAATTAAATTGTCATTTAAAATAGCGCTGTTTTTCTTTGAAATGAAGGAAGATGTCAAAGAGTAATTGATGCTTTGAACACAAAATATAGGAATAATAGTGGATACAATAATAAATAATGCCATTTGGTACTTCATTTTAACAAATAATTTACTTCTAAGAAAGAAAAGCAATCGTTTCATTTAATATGGCATCCTCCAAAAGCAGAATGATACTGATTCGTTTTGTGGTTCCAACACAGCCCGGGTGAGGTACCAACAATTAAGTTTTCAATATATGTCTTACCGCTTCTATATCAAATTATATACACAAGTATTAATATGTCAAATAAAATAAAAACGCGAATTAAAGTTAGTTCATTTTGTTTAATTTTACGAACTTAGTTTAAATTTCAAGAATTTTAAATTAGGGTGTAAAGTTATATAGTAAATACAGAAGCCAAATAAATAAATTGGGGGAATAATTTTGAAAAAGCGTATACTCAGTGCGGCTGTCGCTGTAATCTTGACGGCGGCAATGTTCACCGGATGTGCGTCTTCAGGCGGATCGTCAACCACTACGTCGGGAGATTCATCCAAGCCCACGACTTTGCAAATGTGGTACCATATTTCGCCAGATCAGGCAAAGGTATTATTAACATTCCTTGATGAATACCAGAGTGCAAATCCCAATATAAAAATTGAAACGCAGAGCGTACCGTTCCAAGAGATGAAAAAGCAACTTTCTATCGGTACGGCTGCCGGACAACTGCCCGATCTTGCCCTCTGCGACACGGTAGACAATGTCTCCTTTGCAGCTATGGGGGTAGCTGATGACATTACAACTGAAGTAAATGCATGGGGAGATATCGATAACTTTTATCCCGGCCCGAAAAGTTCGGGAATGTATAATGACAAATACTACGGACTTCCATTTTACAGCAATTGCCTCAGTATCATGTACAACAAAGACATTTTCGACAAAATGAAGGTTCCGTATCCGACAAGTGACTGGACTTGGAGTGATTTTATAGACAAAGTTCACAAAACCAACAGCCCGGATGCTTTCGGTTTGACCATGTGCTTGTTTAAGTCCGAGGAAGGCACGTTTGATGAACTGCCGTTCTTCTGGCAGGCGGGTGCGGATTGGAATACTTTGAATACCCCTCAAGCGGTAGATGGTCTTAAAACAATCAACGACCTTTATACCGGTCATTACATGAGCAAAGAGCTCATCTCAATGACACAGGCTGATATGTGCTCTTCATTGTTTTCAACCGGAAAGTCTGCCATGATGGTAGCCGGAAGCTGGCTGTCCAAGAACATTAAGAATGCGAATCCCAATTTGAATTATGCAGCTGTACCATTGCCAATGGTCGATGGCAAGAACACCGCGTCACCAATCGGCGGCGGAAACCTTATGATGCTTACCAAGGATAAGAAGGCACAAACATGGGATCTTATGAAATGGCTGAATTCCAAAGATAATCAGCAAAAATACTGTGAACAGGCAGGATATATTCCTCCGAGAAAAGACGCGGCGGATGCGGGAGAAATCTGGAAAACAGATCCGATTCTTTCGGTTTATCAAAAGTCTATGGCAAACGCACGTGCAAGAGGACCTCATCCGCAGTGGCCGCAAATTTCGAGTGCCATCCAGTTTGCGGTACAGGATACACTGTCAGGTGCCAAAACTCCGGAACAAGCGCTAAAAAGCGCATCGGACGAAATCGCCGCAATTAAGAAATGACGCCAAGTATATGTAGATAAGTTATAAAAAGCAATACTACAGTAATTCCATATAAGATTTATTCATCTCGTTCTTTTGTGGAAACGCTGTAATTGACGGCATGGTTGCTGGGCTTTATTCGGTGACCATGCCATATTTTTAAAAAAACTAAGCTGGAATTTGAGGTTGACTTGATATGAAAAAAAGTCATCAGTTATATTTTGTTAAACAGAAATTGACTGTATACACATTCGTACTGCCTGCTGTCATTTTCATGGCGCTTATGATTATTCTGCCGATTGGCTATAACATCGTAATGAGTTTTGAAAATGTAGATCTTATGAATTTTACTAGTAAAACGAAGAACTTTGTGGGATTTGATGTCTATAAATCTATCCTGACTAACAGCGTTTTTTACATAGCGCTAAAAAACACTTTGATTTTTACCTTTTGGTGCCTTGTATTTCAATTTCCTCTCGGCTTTGCGATGGCGATGTTTTATAGTCTCAAGTTTAAAATGGCCGAATTTTTACGTGGTATCACGGTAGTTGCCTGGATGGTGCCGATGGTTGCGGTTGCAGGTGTTTTCAAATATATGTTCAACGGCGATATTGGTATAATCAACGAGTTGCTTGTTGGGCTTCATCTTATCAGCAAACCGATACAATGGCTTTCGAACGGCGACACGGCAATGACAAGCATTATTATCGCGAATGTGTGGAAAGGTATACCGTTTAACATGATCCTGCTCGCGACGGCGCTTACCACGATGCCTACCGATGTCTATGAAGCGGCAAGTATAGACGGCGCAAATGCTTTTCAGCGCTTCACACGCATTACCATACCGCTTTTGAAGCCTGCTATGATTTCGGTACTCACGCTTGGATTCATTTATACCTTTAAGGTGTTTGATCTCGTTTATGTCATGACAGGTGGAGGCCCTGGCTCTTCGACCGAAGTGCTTTCCACATTGGCGTATCGTTACTCCTTTACAGAGTACAATTTTTCACAGGGAGCAGCCGCAGCAAACGTACTGTTTGTACTATTATCCCTGGTTGGGTTAATTTATATCCATATAGTGAGAAAAGAAGAAGACCAGTGACCGGTAAAAGCAGCCAACGAATCTATAGTATCCTGGAGGTAATGATGACATGAAAATTTCAAGGTCAGTAAAAAATAAAAACATCCGTAATAACGTAATTGGCGTTATTGTAACACTGCTTTTTCTGTTCCCGCTTTTTTGGATGATCTCAACCTCTCTGAAACCGCAGTCTGAGGCATTTGCCACTCCAACGCTGTTTCCAAAACATGTAACATTTTCGGCATTTGTTATGGAGAGCGAAAAGGGCATCAGTATGCTGCAATATCTTTTCAACAGCGTAATTGTTTCTTTTGGGTCGACAATTCTTACCATTATTTTAGGAGTACCCGCCGCCTATGGGCTGGCAAGGTGGAAGAGCAAATTAAACAGCAGCATGCTTTTGGTGTTTCTGGTGGCTCAGATGATGCCGAGTTCTTTGATTCTTACTCCGCTTTTTATCAATTTCAGTAAACTGCATCTGATCAATTCTTATTTGGGAGTTATATTGGCGGATGCGACCATTACCATTCCATTTTCAGTCATCATACTGAGGACATATTTTAAAGGAATCCCGGAGAGTCTTGCTGAAGCCGCACGTATGGATGGCTGCGGACCTTTGCGTACATTTTTAAAAATTATGATCCCTATTTCCTATCCGGGCATCATCGTTTCCGCATCCATGTCACTGTTTATGTCGTGGGGCGATATGGTTTTTTCGCTTACATTCATCAATAAAGAGGCGATGAAACCATTGTCGCTGATTTTATACAAGGCAATGGGTGAACTTGGAGTACAGTGGAATGTGCTGATGGCCTACGCCGCTGTAGTTGTTATTCCCATCGTCATCGTTTTCATATTCCTGCAAAAGTATATTGTCGCAGGGCTTACCGCCGGCTCGGTAAAAGGGTAACAGTGCGGCGGCTGTGCAACAAAAAAATCTATGAGGTGAAGCAGAGTGGCTTATTATGTATCGCCAAAATTTGAGGGAAAACAGCAAGGAAACAGGCTTGTTTGGGAAACAGAGGGTGAGATCGTTTATCTGGAGCCATATGGTAACGATGCCATTCGGTTTCGTTCGAGCAAAAGTCTTCGTATTGACGAAACGCTCAACTGGACACTTCTTGAACCGCAAAAAGCGGAAAACGTCAGCATACGCATGGATGAGAAAAAAGGTGTTTTGCAAAACGGTAAGCTGACTGTTGAAATCACAGGAGACGGCACAGTTACCTACACCGATAACCGGGCAAACAAAGTATTATTGGAAGAATATTGGATTGACGGCCGTGCCCACACAGCACCATTGCGCAGAGCAAGGGAATTTCGCGTGACTTCCGGCGATAATTTTAAGATTGATCTTTATTTTAAACCCGACCCCGATGAGCATTTTTACGGTATGGGTCAGGATGCAAACGACTGCTTTGATCTGAAGGGCAGCACGGTTGAGCTCTTGCAAAAAAACGGGAAATGCACCATTCCTTATACGTATTCGTCCAAAGGGTATGGAATGATCTGGAACAACCCCGCTGTGGGACGCGCCGAATTTGTAAACAACCAAACGCTCTGGCATGCCGACAGTGCGAAACAGATTGATTATATTGTCATTGCAGGCAACAGCCCTGCCGACATCAATTATAAATTTACGGAAATTACCGGCCGTGCTCCTATGCTTCCGGAATGGGCGGCTGGTTTCTGGCAATGCAAGCTGCGCTATGAGACACAAGAGGAGCTGCTTAGCGTGGCACGTGAATACAAGCGCAGAAAACTTCCGATCTCGGTGATAATCATTGATTATTTTCACTGGACAATACAGGGCGAATGGAAATTTGACCCTGAAAAGTGGCCGGATCCCAAAGCAATGGTCGACGAACTGAACAGCATGGGTATTAAACTGATGGTATCTATTTGGCCGACTGTGGATCCGCGCAGTGAAAACTATGAGGAAATGCGGCTTAAAAACTATTTTCTGCGTGCAGAAAAAGGCATCAACGCAGTCTTTATGTTCTTTGGCCCACAGACTTACGTTGATACAACGCATCCAGGCGCACGCGAATTTCTGTGGTCGCGCGTTAAGCGGAATTATTATGATATCGGCGTCAAAACATTCTGGCTGGATGAAGCGGAACCCGAAATGCGCCCTTACGATTATGACAATGTCCGCATGTATCTGGGAAACGGGCAGGTGGTCAGCAACCTTTATTGCTACGGCTTCGCGCAGGCGTTTTATGACGGATTGCGTAAAGAAGGCGAAGAAGTGTGCAACCTTGTGCGGTGTGCATGGCTTGGCACACAAAGATTGGGGGCTGTTTTATGGTCAGGCGATATCGCGTCAACTTTTGACAGCCTGCGCAAACAGCTCAAGGCGGGGCTTAATGTTTCGCTTTGCGGTATCCCATGGTGGACGACCGATATCGGCGGCTTCATCAACGGCGACCCTGACGACGAGGAATTCCGGGAACTGATTGTGCGCTGGTTTGAGTTCGGGGTGTTCTGTCCTATTTTCAGGCTGCATGGCTTCCGGCTTCCTTATCCCGTGCGTGACGTTTTAAATCCAGACGGATACTGCGGCTCCGGCGGGCCTAATGAAGCATGGAGCTTTGGTGAAAAGGCTTATCAGATCATAGAACGCTATATGCATATGCGTGAGCGCATCAAGCCGTATATCATGAAGCAGATGGCAAAAGCATCAGCTGACGGAACACCGGTATTGCGTCCGCTGCTGTATGATTTCTATGATGACGGTGAGGTATATGAGATCAGCGATGAATATATGTTCGGTCCCGATTTGCTGGTTGCGCCGATTGTTGCCAAGAGTCTGACACAGCGCAGGGTCTATTTACCAAAGGGTGCTTGCTGGACTAATGCGAAAACAGGCGAGACTTTTGACGGCGGCGTGTGGATTCTGGTGGCAGCGGAGATTGATACGATACCGCTGTTCTTTAAGGACAGTGCGTCCTTGCCCATTTACACAGAATCATGACGTGCTGTTACTCCGTCGAGAAAAACAATCTGGAGATAAATTTGCATGAATATAGTAGTGTTGGATGGCTATACATTGAATCCCGGCGACCTGTCGTGGGAAGGTTTTGAAAAAATCGGAAATCTTATTGTTTATGATCGGACGGTGTGTGACGACGGCATGGAGCAAATCGTAAAGAGGGCGGAAAACGCCGAAATTGTGATTACAAATAAAACGCCGCTGTCTGACGAAACCATTCGCAGACTGCCGCTTTTGCGCTATATCGGTGTGCTTGCGACAGGGTATAATGTGGTGGATATTACGGCTGCCGCACAGCGCGGTATCACAGTGACCAACGTTCCGGCATATAGTACAGCTTCGGTTGCGCAAATGGCTATCGCGCTGCTTCTGGAACTTTGCAGCCATGTGGGGGCACACAGCGAGTCGGTGAAAAAAGGGGACTGGTGCGAAAGCCTTGACTATTGCTATTGGAACCATCCGCTTGTGGAGCTTGCAGGCAAAACGATGGGCGTGATCGGCTATGGCAGTATCGGTAAGAAAACCGCGGCTATCGCACAGGCAATGGGAATGAAAGTCGTCGCTTTCACACCTCATCCCGATCAAACACTGGAAAGCCCGACACTAAAATTCGTAGCATGCGATGAACTGTTTCGTCAGTCTGATGTGATTGCTCTTTTTTGCCCTCTTTTTGAAAGTACACGGGGCATCATCAACCGCAAATCCATATCTAAAATGAAGAACGGCGTTATGATTCTCAATAATTCACGCGGACCGCTGATTGAAGAGCAAGACCTTGCTGAGGCGCTCAACAGCGGTAAGGTCGGCGGGGCGGCACTTGATGTGATGTCAGCCGAGCCGATACGGCCGGATAACCCGCTGCTTTCAGCCAAGAACTGCATCATCACGCCTCATATTTCATGGGCGCCGATAGAGTCAAGAAAAAGACTGATGAACCAGGCGGTGGAAAATCTTGCGGACTTTTTGGCTGGAAGGCCTATAAATATTGTTAAATAGAAATATCTGGGCAGTGGCTGGAAAATAAAAACACAATTGATGCGGTTAATCTCATATGCAAGTTGAAAATTTTTGTTGAAGCCGTGAAGGTTCCAAGCGTCAAAGTGATGGCAGTTGATTTGGGGTGTATATATTGATGAAGAAAATAATTTTAGCGCCGGACTCTTATAAGGAGACCATGAGCGCGGTTCGTATCTGCGACTTGATGGAAAGTGTGATCCGGACTTTTGACAGTCAGGTTCAAATATATAAAATTCCGGTTGCCGACGGCGGAGAAGGCACGATTGACTGTTTTATCCATGCGATGGGCGGAAAAAAAGTGAACATGCGTGTCAGCGGCCCTAATTTTGAACCGGTGGATGCTTCTTACACGCAGCTGCCGGACGGAAAAACGGCTGTGATAGAAATGGCTCAGGCTGCGGGGCTGCCGCTTGTTGGGGACAGACGCAATCCTGCCGCCACCACAACCTACGGAGTGGGACAGCTTATTCGCCACGCGGTGGGAAGCGGCTTTGATAAAATCATACTGGGGTTGGGCGGAAGCTGCACGAATGATGGCGGCGTCGGTATGGCCGCCGCACTCGACATACAATTTTTAAACCGAGATGGTTGCCGTTTCGTTCCGCTCGGAGAAACGCTGGATCAGATTGACTGTATCGACATGTCACATAGGTGGAAACCCCTTGAACATTGTACTGTTACGGCTATGTGTGATGTGAGAACCCTGTTGTGCGGTGAAAACGGAGCCGCAGCCGTATTTGGGCCGCAAAAAGGTGCGGATGACGAGATGGTGCGCAGACTGGACAGAAATCTTGCCCATCTGTCACGAAAAATCACGCGGGCAATCGGTGTGGACGTGAGCGGCCTTATCGGAGGCGGTGCGGCAGGGGGAATGGGTGCAGGAGCGGTTGCTTTTTTAGACGCAAGTTTAAAGTCGGGAATTGATACTGTTCTTGATACGGTTGGATTCGATGGCCTGCTGGGGGACACTGACCTGATACTTACAGGTGAGGGTAAAATCGACGGGCAAAGCTCACAAGGCAAAGTCGTCTGTGGTATCGCGCACAGAGCAAAAACAAAAAATGTGCCTGTTATCGCCGTTGTCGGTGATATTGGCGATGGCATTGACGCGCTGTATGACGAAGGAGTCACTGCAATTATCAGCATCAACAGGCTAGCGATACCTTTTGAAAAGGCACGCCTGCGCTGTGAAAGAGATCTCAGCCTGACGATAGAAACATTGATGAGACTTCTTGCACTTTAACTTTAATTCCACAGCAATTTTGATAAGTTGGCTATATAAAAGCAGTAATGATAGAAGGTATAATATATGATAATCAGGAATATTGAGCAGTATCATATTAAAGACAACAGGTTGATTTTGCAAGGCAGTTTCGGTGAACTTTTTTTGTCGTTTGCACGGCAGGACACACTCCGAATTCAATATGGTGACACGGCAGCGGAAGAATGCAGTGTTATTTTGAAAGAGGAGCCAAAGGCACTGCCATTCGCTTTTTCAGAGAATACGGAAAAAGGTATTGAAATTTACACACCTCAGATGAGAGCGCAGATTGATTTCACGCCCTTTTGCATAAAAATTTGTGATTGCGGTTCCCGAGAACTGTTGTCGACGCAGGAATATACCTTTTTGGAGGTAAGCGGCGACAGGAAAACAGTGCGCTTTAAACTTTTGGATGATGAGAAAATCTATGGCCTGGGGCAGGACCCGATGGCAAAGCTTGATAAAAGGGATCAGGAACGGCGTATGTGGCAGCAATGGAATACACATCGCAGAAGCGGAAACGCCGGAATGCCCTTTATGATGTCATCAAGGGGATATGCTATTTTATCAAACTCGTCATGGGCGTCCCGTTTTGCAATAGGCAGAGCAAAAACGGCGCAAAGAGGTTCGGGGGACGATCTTGCGCCCGCGCCATGGCCATGGGAAGAAGCCTGTGAAG
>DBTI01000248.1:0-3597 GCA_002306975.1 Ruminococcaceae bacterium UBA1320 | reverse complement strand
GAAGCCTGTGAAGAGAATAACCCTGAAAGTACCGCTATTATGCTCGAGGGCGGTCCGGTTGATCTTTTCATTCTTACCGGTGATTCAACCGATAAGCTGTTGAACGGATATGCAAGTCTTACTGGTAACGCGCCGTTGATTCCTAAATGGTCACTCGGGCTTATCCAGTCAAAAAACCGCTATCGGTCGTGGGAAGAGCTGCTTTATGTGGGAAAAAAGTTTCGTGAAAAAGGAATTCCCTGTGATGTTCTGGTGATCGATTGGCTTTGGTTCAAAAATTTTGGCGATATGGAATGGGACAAGAGCTGCTGGACGGACGCAAAAGAAAACTTAAAAAAGCTCTCGGATATGGGATTTAAGGTATTGCTGGCGGAGCATCCTTTTATAGAAAAGACATGCCTCAAATATGAAGAGTTTAAAGAGAAGGGCTTTTTAAACGACATTCCGAAAATGGATGTCCCATACTATAAGCAGAGACCTTCTTTTGACCATACGAACCCTGCCGCAAGAGAAGAATGGTGGAAACAGTCCAAACGCTATCGGGAGGAAGGCATCAAAGGCTTTTGGACCGATATGGGGGAAGTGCAGGTTGACCCCGAAGGAATGACCAGCTTCGCGGGTTCCCGTGAAAAAGTTCACAATATTTATTCCTTAATGTGGACGAAAGGGCTTTATGAGGGAGGCAGAAGGGATTTCGATGAAAGGGTCTTTTCTCTTGCGCGCACGGCCTACGCGGGTATCGAAAAATACGGTGCTGTTTTGTGGTCTGGCGACATTGATTCCACATGGCAGGTGCTAAAAGACCAGGTTGTAATCGGGCAGGGCGTATGCCTTTCCGGGCAGCAATACTGGTGTACCGATGTTGGAGGATTTTTCACCGGTGAACTGCGTTCGGGTGTGAAGTACGGGAACAATTATCAGGGTGCTTACGGTGAGGGACTGACACCGGAATTATATATCCGCTGGTTTGAATTCGGAACTTTTTGCCCGCTTTTCCGCACACACGGAACAAGACCCGGCAATGAACCATGGTCGTTCGGTGAAACGGCGGAAAAAATCATCAAAAAATATATCAGCCTGCGTTACAGCCTGATTCCCTATCTGTATAGCTGTGCGGCTGAAGTGACAAGAAGCGGCAAACCGATCATGCGGGCAATGTGCGTCGATTATGGTGACGATAAAAAGGCACTGGAATATGATCATCAGTATTTGTTCGGCCCGAGTATTCTGGTGGCTCCTGTTGTGGACAAGGGCAAAAGAACCCAGATTGTTTATTTGCCAAAGGGCAGCTGGTATAACATGCAAACCGGAGAAAAATTCAGTGGAAACCAGCAGATTACGGTAGAGGCGCCCCTTGACAGTATCCCCATTTTTGTTAAGGAAGGCTCTGTTTTGCCGCTTGCGCCCGCAATGAATTATGTGGATGAGAAACCGCCCGAAAATCTCGACCTGCATGTTTATACAGGCAGCGACGCAAGCTTTGATCTGTATGACGACGACGGCACGACGTATGGATACGAGCAGGGAAAATGTACAGATACAGTCATTGACTATTGTGAAAAAAGCCATAGCGTAATCATTCACAAAGCCGAGGGTCAATATGATGGTATGCCGAAAAACCGCAGTTATACACTTTATCTTCATCATGTTCGGCGCCCGGGCGCGGTGACGCTCAATTGCTCTGCATACAGCGATTGGAATTATGACGAACGGGGCCTGCTTGTTATACGCCTTAGGGATATGCCTGTGGATAAAGATATCAAGGCCGCCTTTACACAGCCGGCCGAAATGCAAGCGTTGCCGCTGTGCAGTGTTTCTGCTTCTGTCATATTAGATGCGGACTGCGATATGGAACCAAACGGAGAGCTCACGGTTCATTGCTGTTTAAAAAACAGCGCTGGTCACCCGGCTGCCCGGGCAAATGTAAGGCTAGAGCTTGCGGAAGGATGGTTTGTACAGTATTGTCCGGGCGAATATGATACGGCGTTTCAAGATTCGCTCACTTATGAATTTCATGTGGTGCCGTTGGCGGACGCATTGCCATTATTGAGCACTGGAACAGTCAGTGCCGTACTATCCTATCCGGACGGTACGACTGAAAAGCTGGAGCAGCAGCTGACCTGGGGGAGCGGGTACAATGCAAGATGGCTGATTATCGGCAGTTTGGAGATGAAGAGTGACAGTGACCTCGACACCGTTTTCCCGGTGGAGTCGGAACCAGAGAACAGTTGCTATGTAATCGGTGGGAAAACATATTACTGGAAGCGGCTTGCTCAAAATGAATATAACTGTTTTGGCTATGTAGATTTCAGGGAAAATGGCGTGAACAGTGTCGGCGACCCGTTCAGCGGAGGAAGCTATAGCGGTATTTCCTATGCCAAGTGCCGTGTTTTCTCACCTGCCGAACAAAGCGGATTTGTCAATTTTTCTTCAGAAAAGGGCTGCAAAATCTGGGTGAATCAAAAAGAAATCATAAAGTCCAATAGAATTGTGCTCAATAAAACGGTTGAACAGCCGGTTATGCTCAAAAAAGGGTGGAATGATCTGCTCATAAAATCAACTATGCATACGGATAAGCCGTTTAGCGGGCGGGAATACGGGTTCAACTTTAAAATTGTTGATGAATGTGGCGACCCGATACTCAATCTGCTTTATAAGGCATAGTGTAGTAACTGTTGAACTTTTTCATCGTTTCCTCAACGCTATGAGTAAAAGGTTGATTTCTATATGAAATATTTTTCTGAATTCATCGCCACTTTTTTGATGGTTCTGTTTGGCACAGGAATTTGTGTGTTGAACGATGTCTATTCGTTACATCTCAATGAAATTGTGATTGCTGTGTATTGGGCTTTGGTTTTCACAGTTATGATTCTTCTTTTTGGCAGATTTTCGGGGGCACATATGAATCCTGTTGTTACATTGGTTTTGGCTCTGGACGGAAAAATTGAGGCAAAATGCGTGGTTCCGTATATTCTTTGCCAGTTTGCGGGCGGTGTGCTTGCCAGTGTATTATGGAAACTTTTGATGCCATATGGCACAAACTATGGCGCTACATTGCCGCTTAAAGGTGTTGCCGCCGCGTCGGTGATTGAATTTTTACTGAGCCTGTCGCTGATTGCGGTTGTTCTTATCACTTGCGGGCAAAAGCGAATCATCGGTGCCGGCGCGATTTTTGTTACGATTACCATCAATGTTCTGGCGGGAATGAATATTTCGGGAGCTTCGATGGATCCGGCGCGTTCCATTGGGCCTGCCCTTGTTTCAGGAAACATGCGGACATTCTGGATTGATCTGATCATGCCTATGGCCGGGGGGTTAGCTGCTGTTTCCCTGGTGCGTCTTACTAGAAAACTTTCACGGAAATCGGTAGAATTCAAAAATCCGGCATGAACTAAAACCGGACAATCATTTTAATTGCTTTCAACACTATTTAAAAACTGCCGTATCATAGTGATGCGGCAGTTTTTTGTTATTTATATTTAACAATGTTTCCGGCTTTGTTTTTCCACATGTTTTCTTTTAGCCTTTCAACAGAAAATGGTTTTCCGTGTGCCGGGAAAATCCGGTATGCGCCCGCTGAAATAATTTTATTCCAGC
>DBTI01000061.1 GCA_002306975.1 Ruminococcaceae bacterium UBA1320 | reverse complement strand
GAATGCACAGGTTCAAGGATGATCATCAGGAGCAGTGGAATCACTATACAAGGAATTGGACTGCCAACGATTACCGCAGATTCAGACGCCGGGTTTGTTTTCAGCGATGATGGGGCGCTGACAGGCCAACAGGTAATATATATATTGGGAAATGACGTTTCGATTGACGGAATTAAAGTCGTCCCAACAAATGATGAGAATAAGACCATTTGCGTCGAAGGAGATAATATTGCGTTGAGCAATATCGCAACGGAACCCAGAAGCGGAAGTACTGTGGGCGGCGCAATCTTCTTTAACAATGCCGGAAAAACCGCTTCGCTCAGCAACGCGGTATTAAACTACGGACAAATCAGTTTTTCGGGAGCCACAGGAGCAATAATTACACTAAGCAATGTTGAAGTAAAATTTGCCGGATCATCACTGGAAGGTGAAGGCCCATATTATGCATATTATAATCTGGGTCTTGCAACAGTAACCGCAGCAAACCTTTTGATTACAATGTCAGCTTCAATAGGCAGAGGCTTGCAAACAGCTGTTAACATGCTGCCTGGCGGCGCAACCGTCAAACTGGCTGCAGGGTCGTATTATGTGTCGGCAGCCTTGACAAATCCAGTCGGTGTCATAGTTGATACCAATGCGAATGAGGCAGCTATCACTATAACACAGAATATTGTCGATGCGGCATATACCGGCAAGGACGGAGAGGATGTCGGCGGTATTAAGCGTTATTCGGCCATTCATACGGCTGTAACAGGCGCAGCTACAGGCGACATCATCTCTGTGATGCCGGGTACATATATTGAAACCGGTGAAATTGAAGTCACAAAAGCATTGACGATTAAGGGGCAAAACTACTGGAACGGCGAGACTTATCATGAAAGCACTTTTGTCGGTGTAACTCCGATTGCCGGACAAACTCACTGTGATTCAATTTTTTGGGTGCATGATTGTGCCGATGTTTATATTTGCGGATTTACGCTCGCCCGCGCTGTGGAGATAGACGGAACAGATACTCCCACATCAGAAACCGGCGTCGTGTTTTCCGGAGGCTGCGATTTTAATGGCAGTACAGTCAGCGATTGTAAAGTTATCGGTGAGCGGGTTGTACCGGATGACAATTGCTTCAGCGCCCTTGGAGTCATCCAGGCTGACGACGTTATCTTTGAAAACAATATTGTGGAAGGTGTTGTAAACAAAAACGAATTCGCTGCCGAGGAGTTCTTTGACGGAGGAATCGGCGAACTCGGAGGCTGCGAAGACATCGTCATAAGAGGCAATCATATCAATGGTCTCGGAACAGCGGAATCACCGAGAGGCGGTTCGGGAATTTCCTGCGTTATGGCCGGAGCAGTAACCATTGAAAACAACGAAATCACTGGATGCCGTTATGGTATCTACGAAAATCAGGTTAATACCACTATAACAAACAATGAGATTTACTCGAATGACATCGGAGTTCAGTGCGGATGGACATTGGGGCTGCACAACAATTCGATTTACGATAACCCCGTCAGCATCTCCTGCGGATATACGGCAGAGGAAACCGTGGATGCCGCGGAGAACTATTGGGGTAATACGGATTACGCCTCTATCGAGGCAGCATTTGACGGTAATGTAGCATTTTTCCCATGGGCGATGGACGAAGCAAAGGACAGCGGCGGAAATTACGCAAATCTCAGCGGCAATGACGACTGTCCTGCAGATGTTGCGGCGCTGGCCGCAGTAAATGACGCGGCAGCCGACTCAAATTATGCGGCTGTGCAGACAGCAATAGAATCAAACGCTGTAACGCTTGGATTAGACCTTACAGCGTACAACGCCTTGATAACCGACAGCAAGCCCGAGGTATGCGACGACCTTTATAACAGTAAACCCGTCGGCAGATATACCCTGGAAACCTTGAAGCTGGCGTTTGACGAAATTGTGGCCACAAGAACAGTATTCCAGACTTCATTGAATATTGTGAATTCGGCGACAACGGACGAGCCCCTCACAGATGTGTCATTTGTTACCATGCTGACAGATAATTTGAATAGCGTAAAGAACTACACGAAGCATTCAGGGACAGCAATCGCAGACGAAACGGCTGCACTGAATTTATTTGTCGGCAGATTTACCGCCTTAAGTGACGCTAAAAAAACAGCGGCACTGCTGGAAATATCCGGTGCGGATTATCTAAGCTCAGTCCAAGCACTGGAGGCCCTTGGAGCGGCGTTAACAGCACAAGAAAAGGTGGCTATAGGCGACAGCAACGGCGGAGGCATTGTAGCCTATATCCTTGTAGCCGGCGACTCTGGCTACGATGCGAAAAAGCAGCATGGCTTGATTGCTGCAACAGCAGACCAGAGTGTAACTGCTGTGTATTGGAGCAACATTTACACCGCTCTCGATGGTACAGAAAGGACTTACGGTACCGGGCAAGCAAACACGACTGCAATTGTTGCCCAAAGCGGTTGTAACAGCGGCGCCGCATATCTCTGTGACAACCTTAATGAAGGAGGCTATACCGACTGGTACCTGCCCTCTCCGTACGAGCTGAACAAGCTGTATTTAAACAGAACTGCAATTGGCGGTTTTGCTGCTGATTCCGCAGCTTACTGGGCTTCCTATACGTTCATGCAGGATTCTACCACTTCCCTCATCTGGGCTCAGGAATTCACCGGCGGTGAGATGTTCGGCACCAGTAGGGCCGACGTCAACCTTGTTAGGGCTGTTCGGACTTTTTAACTGTTCAGAAATTTCATAGGACAAGGGACGCTTTCAGTCCCTTGTGGCAACACAGACCCTCAGCGGCATATACCGTTGAGGGTTTGGCGTTTATAACTCATATAGCATTCTGGTTTATTATGTAGCTGTGTGAGGATCATAAGAAATTGTCACTTCAGAGGCAGCATTATCATATTTTACTGTCGCACCCAGTTTTTCAAACACTTTGCGCACAGGTATCATAACCAGGCCATTAATCATTTGAGGTGCTGCATCAAATGTGAATTTCTCACCGTCAACAGTTCCCTCGTTGCTGCCAACTGTCAGCTCTAAAGTTTTCGTACCCAAAATTATTGTTACCTTACCGCCCTCTTCCTGCTTAACATAGCCGCCAAGCGCATATGCCGTCTCTCGTACCGGTGCCAGCATTATGCCACTGCGCATCGCAAATACTTCTGTGTTTGACGTATTATCAGTTGCAGGCTCGGTATCGTCTTTTTCCTTCTGATAAGCAGACTGCGTTAAGTCTTGTTTTGCATCACCTGATAAAGCTGAAGTGCTGGTGGCTTTAAATGATACCGTGACAGTCCTAACGAAATCATAAAAATTATTATAGTCTTCGGTCGTAACAAATGATAATTTTTGCCGACCGGCACTGATTTCGGCACCGGTAATTAAAAAATACTTTCCATTAGGATATACTGCGCTTCTTTTTGCGTCATTCCACGTTGGGTCGACATGAAGCCATTTCCCGTCAATATATACGGTATTCCAAATATGCAGAGTTTTGGACTTGTCCGCTAAATAGACAAAGTCGGTTATTGTGAAATTTTTTATATTCACGCAGTCTAATAAATATGCCAGTGTCTCGGCATATCCGGAGCAAACAGCCTTGCCTTTATACACAAAGTCTGCCATGCCCTTGGCCGTATCAGCATAATCGTATATAGCATTATCACAAACATATTTATTTAGTTTTCTGACCTTTTCATAGTCGCTGTCCCCTGAATTGCATAGCTTGCCCGCCGTACTTTTCAGAAAAGCCCGTGCTTCGACCTCATTATTATCAAGCCCTTTTCCCCATCCAGTCTCATAATCGGAGGCTAACGCTGTGCTTGAAAGGCAAAGAACGAATATCAGCGCGACAGCAACTTTTGCAATTAATCTTTTCATACGCGCCTCCCAACGAGCAGCCTGTTTAAAAAACATCTGCTAAGACATATATCGTCAGGATACTAAAGAAGTTTACGTGGAAAGAGATCCTTCAAACTCATCAGGCGGCTCTGCAAAAAACAGCGGCACAGTTTTTGGAGGCTCTCCGCTGTTTAAAAATCCATATTTTTACTTAAGTGTCTGCCCCCTTGTCATTAACCATGTATATTTCACCTTGTCTATGAAACTCTTTTAGATCCACCGCAGAGTCGGCTAGAGTTATGTTCTTAATTCACCTTGCTTTATCCACATTTGCCTGCAAGTCCGTCAGCAGCTTGATGCCCATAACTGTTGCTGGAATGCGGTAATTCGGTGACAGGTTTGATAGAATGATCACGGCAATTTTTCTCTCAGAATCAAAACCCAGATAGCAATTGTAGCTGCTTGTTCCTCCGTTATGCCATACGACCTTGTTCTCAGCGTCAATCATCCACCCCGCGCCCACCGAATCCACGTGTATATTCATCTTTGCCGACTTGGCGGGAGTTGCGTTTACATTCGCCAGCGCCTCATGTGCGGCAGATAAATATTCCGGGGTATCGTTCATTTGCAGCTGTGCATATTTCAGCATATCTGTTATGTCAGATGTCAGCGCACCCGCCGGTATGTAGGCGTCGTTTTCCGCCCAATCCCAGTAATTTCCCAAGTCCCCACTGCCATCGGAAATCTTGGTGCTGCTCAAATCAAGGTCGTTTGAGATATAACTTTTAATAACCGTCGTATAATCATTACTATATATCTCAGAAAGCACAGCACCTATAACAGCCATCCCGAAGTTTGAATATTTAAAAGCATAGTCCCTGTCTTCCAATTTAGTTTCCCCAACTTTTTGAATAAGCTGTTCAGTGGAAATTCCGTAAAAGTCATTTCTTGCATGAAAGAAGTTTGAAACCATCTGCGGTTCAAAATAGTAAGCTTTATATCCGGAGGTGTGGGTAATAAGGCGCCTGATTGTCGGATAATAATCTCTTTTTGGCAAATCCAGATACTCGTCTATCTGGTCGTCAAGACTTATTTCCCCCTCGCTGCCGGCTTTAAAAAGCAAAGATGTGGTAAAGGTTTTGGTCAACGACCCAATTTCATAAACATGCTCGCTCTGCGGCAATTTCACAGCGTTCTTTCCATAGACAGTAAAGCTTGCTTCACCGTTTTGAATAACACCAACTGTTACAACGGCGTTTTCATTATTCTTGGTTGTATAGTTAAGCATGGAATCAAACGACATTTTAGGCACCTGATTCATTCGGTAATCAGTGAACGCAAGGAATCCACCAATACCCACCGCAATAATTGCGATTGCCACGCACACTATTGCCCTTACCTTTTTCCTTTTCTTAGACTTCAAACCTTTTTCCTCCTTGAAGTAGGTTAATACATCTGATAATATCTCATGCTTGTTTTTCCGGTTACAACTTAACTGTTCTCCAAGTATCTATTATGCAACAAGGCTCGACACCGAAACAGCGTCGAGCTTCTTTTGTATGGCTTGATATCGGACGATATCGCTGAATACCCTTAAACATCTTTTAGCAAAGCGAATAAATTCAACCGACCTGTGCTCCCTATATGCTCTTCCATTTGCACAACAACGATTTTGATTATTCTTTGTAATTTACAGCAATATTTGAATGTTCAGTTTTTATAAAGTCAATTAATTCCTTTAAGCTGCCTTTTGTAAATCTGTTTTTGTATAGTCTTATACTTTGTTTTGGGTCAATTACCAGCGCAACACAATCTCCACAATCAATCAATTCTTTAAAATTTTCATATAAATATTGAGTTGTTGTATTTCCGTCAACAGCTTTAATCCGGTCAGAAAATTTTATCGTTCTTTCCCATTCTGATGCTCCTTGCGATTTCGCAAGAAGATCAAATTGCTTAGAAGCCAAAATTTTCATTCTGAAAAATCCCCTGTATATGCAAAACACTGTCATCAATATTGCATACGCTGAGAAAAATGCGTCTCCGCCTAAAATCGATTGTATAAATACGTAGACTGTAAATAACGCAATTGCTGTCCAAAGTAATTTTTGTTCATATAACCTGTTTTTCTTAGCCGGATGCATTACCCAATCCATATATTTTTCTTTCGTAACAGAGTATTTGTTTTCGATTAGCGTCTCCATTTCGCAGCTCCTATATATGCTCAAGATTTTACAAATTATAGCACAAATGCAGTGACGTGTCCAGCGTTTACCATATAGCTTTCAATCCAAAGAGGCCCGACACCGTCAATCAGCGTCGAGCCTCTTTTGGATAAGCAGTATACAATTTCTTTTATTTGTATAACTCATTATTCGAAAACAATTCACAATACGTTAGCTGCTGATTATAAAAGGCATTATGATCTCCCTCTGTGAATTCAGCCTTAACATCATTGTCCAGAGTATTATCCCGTCCTACAATTTCCGGAAAAGTATAGGCATAAAAATAAACACGCTGCTCCCAAACACTTTCCACGCTGTCAGGATATTTGAATTCTTTATCAAGATCATCAAAGTAAACTGCCTTATTTTTTATCTTCTGTTTTTCAAAACCACTATTCAGAAAGCGCTCAGCTTGCTCTGAAAAATGACCGGAACCGCAAACAACCAGTATTTTTGAGTCCGCATCAAGGGTTTCCAGCTTATTAGCAATATTTGCAAATATCATATCGTCACGTTTGTCGCTGGTCGTATTTGATTTAAAATTGTTATCCACAACCCACCAGTCTACCATCTCTACAGCAATACCATTATC
>DBTI01000156.1:14680-15281 GCA_002306975.1 Ruminococcaceae bacterium UBA1320 | reverse complement strand
CTTCGCTAAAAGTAATGCTCCTATTTACGTCTATTTTTCTTAAAAATTTTTTAGAGTAATATAACTCTACTTACATTGACAACCCCATTGTAAAGACCTGTGGAGGAATTATATACTGAAAGGGTTCCAGTACAAGCTCCGTTTTTAAAAACTACGTTAGAAATTGATCCGGTATACATACTAGCACATGTTATTGAAGTATTGTTTAAATCACCTACTGATAAAACATTTACAACTGGCGCAGTCAATCCAGTATTGCCTACCATTGCTATTAAAATAACTGTTCGAGGAGTAAAACTCAATCCAGTGATACTAAAATCATAAGATGCTGTATGACCGTTAGGAAGTGCACTGCAGATATAATTTACATTTGCAGTATAGAAATTATGAGAAATAGCACTTCCAACTATACCGAAAATACTTTTACCGCTAATAATATTCTCAGGTAGCAAACTCGCATCGCCTTTTACATATCCGGTGCCATCGTGATATCCTTTTGGAATGGAAATGTTTGCTGTTCCGGGCGTGACAATCTGTGCACCGTTGTCAGGCATTAAACCCATTATATCTGTATCGTCATCGTTGCTGAAAGTTTTGCCGG
>DBTI01000156.1:0-14437 GCA_002306975.1 Ruminococcaceae bacterium UBA1320 | reverse complement strand
TCATCGTTGCTGAAAGTTTTGCCGGCAAGTACATCAGCGGCGCCGGCGGTACCCTCTGCTGATGCTTTAACAAAAAAACAGTCACCGACGGCATTGTACCAAACCGTGTAAGCTTTACCCGCAACTAAATTCGGTGCAACCGTGGTGTTGGGTTTATACAGCGGTTTACCGTTGATGGTGGTCGCTGTGCCGCTATTATTTGCGGCAGCGATAAACGTTTTTGCGTAACCATCAGCCAAAGTTGCCATTGTAAGGGTTATGACTGTAGCTGTACCACCTGCTTTTTGGAAAGTTAAATCAGCTATAGATGCAAAAGCTGCCGAGTCCAATCCATCAAGTGTGTCAGCATCGAGGCCGGAATTATATCCATCAACAGTCTTAAGTTTCGTCAAAATATCTTCCGCAGTATAAGAATCCGCTGGAAGTGCCGCATCAGCTTTAGCACCCTGTTCCGCTGTTGCAAAATCGGTGGCATGATTGCCGTCAACCATGTCAGCGTCTAGGTCGGAGCCAGTACCATCAACAGTTTCAACCTTTGCAAGAACATCTGCGGCAGTATATGACGAGGCCGGAAGTGAAGTCCTTGCGAGATTGTCAAGAGATACCTGAAGTGATGAGATGTTGTCAGCATTATCCTTCACGGTTTCGGTAGTCCTGCCGCTGCCTGCAAGGTTGCTGATTGAATTGCTTAGATTGTCAAATTCAGCGGCGATACCGCCATCTGCAGTGTAATTAGCAGCCATATCAGCATTTGCCGCTGTTGTAGCGCTGTCCGCGTTAGCGGCATGTGTTGCATTGTCTGCGCTTGTCGCTGTTGTTGCACTGTCAGCATTTGTCGCATGTGTTGCTTCATCAGAGCTTTTAGCAGTATCTGCGGAAGTTGCATGAGCAACATTACTGATACGGAATGCTGTGCCGTCATAAGTTACTGTATAAATCTGTCCGGCAGTTAAGACTCCTGCTGTCATACTCTCACCAGTTGATGTTAACAGTTCTTTTACATCAAGACCGTCAAGCTTAATGGTTGCACTTTCTGGGTTTGTGGTTGCAAGCATGAACGAAACCGATAATCCTGTATAAAGTTCCTGCGATGCTATTTCCGAGGTTACCTGCAATACATTCTCATTCCATGAAGCGGTTCCCCAACGGTCAACTGCCTTGTCAAACAATTCAATATTGGAATTCAAACTTTCAAATTTGCTCAGCTCGCCTGCTTCTAGCTCGGTAAATCCTCGTCTTTCTGTGTTGTACATAAAATACACCTATCCTTATTTTAAGATAACACCAGTAGAAAAGTTTTCACATCCTCCTTTTATATTCTTTATTTGGTGTTTCATAAATATTAATACTGAAAAAGCGCCCGTTTTCGGACGCTTTCATACAAATATTTGATTATTTACATGCTTGCCGTGGTTATATTGCCGCTTGCGTCAATCCCTGCGGCGGTCAGTTTTGCTTGGACTTCCGATTGTAACGCTTCCGGAACATCTGACAGGGTGCGCATGTGATACTTAATAAGAGTGAAATATAAATCAACCATTTGCAGTGCCTCCCGCCGATGTAGTTGAAGCGGCTGCTATATTCGTGTAAATATCCGCAATCGCATTCATTAGTATAAGCTGATTTTGTTGGATTTCTTTATTCGTTGGCTGCGGGGTTATATCCTGAAAAGTGGAAAGGTCAATGTTTGATTCCGTGGGTATTGTGTCACAGGTCTTAAAATACACCTCTGAACCATTTGTCACTGTAACGTCATAGAGCGTCATCACCTGTCTGTCCGAACCATCCGACAGTCTTCCGGTTATCATTGTTCTTTCTTGACTGGTAATAGTCATTCTATTTCCTCCCTATACTAATTCAATACTTGTGAATCCTGCAGCACCCCCGTTACCGGGAGTAAGATCAATATTACCATCATGCATATTAGTACCTCCATTTGCGATTAATTGTGGTAGTAGTTCATAGGAATGTGTAACTATAACAACTGCACCTCCGCCTCCACCACCACTGTTTTGACTATAAATACTGACCCCGCCGCCGCCACCACCTGTACAACCAATGGAAGCAAGATAGAGTATGTCTTTAACAGTCAGTCCCGTATGTTGATGACCAGCCCCAGAGTCTCCGGAGCCTCCACCAATACCAGAGCCTCCACCTGCAGAATAATTATTATATGCACCATAGAAACCACCGGAACCATATATGCCTTGACAGGCTGATGTTCCTCCACTCATACCACCGAGGCCTAAAAGCCTAGCTCCTGGTGTCAGGATACCCCAAGGAGAGTTGCTTGGAATAATCGAACCTAATAAAGCACCTTGTCCCGGTATTCCTGAACTGGATCCGCCTCCACCTATTTCATAGCCATTTCCACCATTTGCTTTGATGCAGCCTTGAGCACCTGTTATCTTATTGCAAATAATAATTATTATGCCACCACCGCAACCACCTTGTATAGCAGTACCATTTTGTGTAGAGCCAATGATGCCACCAGCAGCCATATGAATTGGTGGTGGTAAAAGCTCACTGGAGCCACTTCTGCCACTTGCATCAATAATAGATGAGGTGCTTCCGAAATTAATTTCATCTGCAAAAATGAAGAACGGATTTCTAACAATTGACAAAGTCGTTCCTGCAGCTAAAGTTAACTTTTTTGATTTGACATAGCCATCTAAATAGGTATTTGAACCTTTGAAAAGTTCTATAGATGTAGCAGTTGATATTCCTGTACAAGTGCCATTTTTAATAGTTATACTAAATGTCGTATCTTCTTCGTAATAGGAATTTGTTGTGATATAGATTTCCGTTTCTTTAACGCTGCTTACACAGGTCGATAATCTAGCATTAAAATAAGTACTAAAACCTGAAGTTATGTTAAGTGCAGTTACTAATTGACCAGCTACAGTATTTGCTACTGCAGCAGCAGTGATATTAACTGTTACATCTCCTGACCAATGTGCTGAAGTTACACTTGCTATAGCTGTACCTGCGGTACCATTACTTGTATTTGAAATTAAAACGGAGACTTTAATAGTTTGAAAATCCCCACCCCATACTGTATTACTGTTTATCGTAACGTCCGTGTCACCACAATAGGGAAAAGAAGAGCCTGCCCATGAAAAATACTGTGAAAGAGTACTATCCATTTGATCTAACCTATTGTAGGTTTGATTTAACTTATTGTAAACCGGCATATCCATTAATCAAATTACCTCCGTTTCAAGGGTATCAAGGTGATATTTAAATGTCACCGTTTCACCTGTGTTGAGCGTTCGAACTTCAGTTATTAGATTGTCGCTATAGTTGAAAGAATCCGAACGGATCACTGTGGAACCGCTTTTGTGGTCAACGCTGGTGATCTGCCCGTTTGACTGCGTAACGGTCTGAACCGTGCCTTTAATTGCATCGGTAAACAGCAGATTATTATGTTCATCCGCTGTGATTTTGTTAAGCAGGGCTGTAATTTGATTTTGCAGATTTCCCGCCGCGTCGGTGCTCAACTGACCTTTGATACCGTCAAACCATGTGGTAAACTGCTGCTGAAATGCTGTTTCCGCCGCTGATAAGGCGCTGCTCCAATCCGCGTGATCTTTGTTGAAATTGTCAACCTGCATTTGAAACCAGTCCTGCATCTGATTAAAAATAGCGGTCGTGTCAAAAGAATTGCAAAACGAAACCAAACCGCACAAATTACTGTTTAGCCTCAGATCAGTAATATCAGCCTGCCTGATTTCTGTGGCTCCGGCGGCGACCGCAATGTCGGCGAGGGCAAGCTCATAGGCGTCGGCGTCACGCTGAAGGGCAGGGGCGGCAGGCGTCTGCGCATAAGCGCCTTTTATGACCGCTGCGTAAACTGCGCGACGGGTATAATCGCACCGGATCACCACGCGGTCAATGCGGGCCGACGCCGAATCGGCTGTATCAATGGCAAGATACAGAGGGGAATCGTTATCATATTTTTTGCCGTTAATCCATGCTGGACCGGACTGTATAGCTATATACATATCCTGTCCGGAAGCTAATACCTGCAGGTTTGTTGATGGGCTCATAAACACGCCGTTGGTAAAAAGGTCTTTGAAATGCCGGTCAAAGTCGATTGCCTTTGTCGGCCTGTCGTAGTTGCCGTTAGCGTCCACAATGGAATCGAAAAAGCTGTAGTTCTCCAAGGATTATCTCACCGTCCTTTTGACTTGCTGTTTGATATACGATATAAGGCTCGGCGTGCTTGTACCGAATGTCGGTTCAATGCTGTTTCCGTCAGCCTCATAGACTTCCTTGACCTCTGTAATTTGAGTGTCCATCGTGACACCCCATTTTTTTGATATCGCTGTCACTGTATCGCCGAGGTCGTAATCAACGCCGTAAATAAATGGCCGTAACGGATCTATGCCAAACTCAAAGGTATTTGTCGGGGCGGCCTCGGCAAGCTTTTGCGCGCCGGTCGAAAGCAGCTCCGCCGCGCTTTCAGCTTCAGAACAATCAAAAAATTGCTCCATGCGGTCTAAACCTGATGTACTGCCGACCTGCTGAATAAGGCGGTCAACACCGTCGCCCTGCCCGCCGCAGTAGCCCTGCGTCGCCGCGTTTATCCATGACTGAATAAGGTGCGGGGTCTTAATGTTTCCCCACTCGGCATTGAATATAACGGGCGGAAGTACGCTTTGTGAAGCCGTGAGATTACGGCCGGGTATAACATCAAACACCCATTCTTGATTTGCAAGGTCAAGCGTTATGTCCCAGCCGAGTTTTGAATATTCGCCGACGGTATCAAGAGCATCTGAAAGCACATCAAAACGGAATCGCCATTTGTCCTGCGCGCCACGCTGCTGATCGGCGGCGATTGCGACCTGTGAAATTTTGCGGCTTGCATCCGCAGGGCTGACAAGGTGCGCCGTTACAAAATGTTTTATAATGGTTTCCTGCGCACCTGTGGAACTGTCATAGCCGTCACCGGAAGTATCGGGAACAACAAGGCGCTGCGCACAAACGCCTTTAAGCGTCGGCCCTTTAATAATCAGCGTGTCGGTCGCGTCGCCGTTCTCGTCAATTTCATTCTCCCGGTGCCGGATAATCCCGGCTTTATTGCCCTGATTGCCAAGCATGATGAGATTGCCGTTAACAAGTGCGCCGGTGTTGGGTTTGTTAACATTGATATGCAGTTCAAACTCACCGACCGTATAAAAGCGACGGGTGAACTGCAAGGATTCATAATTTCTGATTTCTCCGAGCAATTCAAAGCTGGGTGAAATAATCATAATCGGCATTTTATCCATGCTCACGCCCCCAAATATTTCGGTGTATAGTAAATTGCGCATTCGAGGTTGTCAAGGCCGTTATCAGCAGCATACCGCAGGATGTTGTCGCCCTCATGGAGCAGAAAAAATAAATCATCCTGCGTAGTTAAGAATGAAATATCTATATAATTAAGCGCGTTGATGTTCTCAATGCCGTGGATCAGCCGCACCGTTTCATTGTCGAACGCCGTGTTGATGATTAATTTATCACCGGCGGCAAGCGAACGATTGACCTTTATGATTTCACGGGTGTTGATGTTGAGGATGCTTGGACTCTGCACCGTGGCAAGCGCCGTAAATTCGACACGCATACCGATTTCGATATCTCCGGGATTGTAGCAATTGACAATAAGGTTTGACAGCCTGTGACCGAGCATAATGCCTTTATCCGCAGGAATGACAATTGGAAAATGAAAATCTCCGACCCATTGAGCAATTTGGTGCACGGTCTCATTTTCATTGAGCCAGTAAGGATCAGGGCAGAAGAGCTGAATTAAAACCTGCTGATGGCATCCGACTGCCTTTTTGGCGGTCGGCTCATCCTCGACAACACAGGCAATCGCGCGGGTGACCTTTGCCTCGTTGGTATAGAGAATAGTTCCGGACAGCTTCGGGCTAAAAACAGATAAAAGTGTCTGCCGGTATGTAGCCAATTCAGATGCGCTGTTAGCCCGGATATATAGGGTAATCTGCGGCGTTCGTTCTTCAAGCATCTGACCTTCAAGCGTTTTGCCGTCCTGCCCGGGTGCCTTTGTCGTAATCAGCGTGCTTTTAGGTGCGCCCTTGTCAAACTCATTTAAGAAATACGGCGGACTGTCACCGATTGTAAGGCTTTGCCCGCGGCTGTTAGTAAATACAAGAGATTCTGCCATTTTGCCTGTCATTCCTCCTTAACTTATTTGAAAAAGTGCCTTTTGAACGGTTGTTTTTGCTGTCGCGGCTTGCTGCGATGGTGTCTGCTTAACCGGGCTTGTAATGTTAACGTTAATATTGTTTACTGTGGACTTGCTTGTTTGTGCCTGTGCCGCCGATGCTGCAGAAGCCGCCGCTTGCGCTGTTGATAAGACGGATAAAGCGTCGCTGCGTGCAGCTGAAATCACATCGGTAATAGACGCAATCATACCTTTTATGTTGTCAATGGCGGGCTGGAAGCCCTCGACGAGCTTATCCCCTAAGGTCTGCCCGGTTAATTTATAGGTGTCACTGTATGAGTTGAGCAATGCAATAATATCGGCCTGATTATTTTGCATAATCATTTTTTCAGACTGTGCTTCAAGTGCGGCGTCGGTCGTGAGTTTGGAATAATAATCTTTAGCCGCCGTAAGCTGATTGTCATAGCTTGTTTTTTGGGCATTGTAAATTGCCGTTATACTGTCAAGCTGAGACTGCTTTTCAGTTTCCAGCGCTGTTTTTTGCTTATCAGCATTGCTTTGGATAGCGGTAATTTGAGCCTGTAAAGCATTTTTTTGATCGCTTACACTTTCGGAATTAAGCTCCTTTTGGTAATCCGCCTGTTCCTGTGTGAGCTGTTTCTGAAGCTGTGCTGTGTTGTAATCATCGTGGGAATAAGTAATCTGAGATTGCAGATCAGATATTTTGTCGGTGTATCCTTTGCGCGTGGTCGCTCTGTCCTCGGCGGCGGTCTGAGCGTCAAGTGCATCTATTTCAGCCTGAATGGAAGCCACTGCGGCGGTGCTTGAATCCTCAATTGCTTTTTCTTTTGCAGTGTAAACATCATTAATTGTGTCTTCCGATTGAGTTTTCCAATTTTCAAGATCATCCAGTTCCTTATTTATGGCGTCCTCCGCCGCCGTTTCCTCTTCATCATATTTTTCCTTGAGGGCAGACTTGATTTCATCATTAAGGCTGTTGACCGAGGATATAAAATCCTTCCGGTCTTGTATTTCCTGCTCAAGTTCATCCTTATTCATCTTACCGACCTTCTGAATTTCGGCAATTTCGGCGGCGGACTGTTTCTTTGCGAGTGAGATTTCATCCTTGACAGCCTGCTCTTTCGCGGCATATTCTGAGCGAATCGCTGCCTTTTGCTCCGCTGTTTTACCGCTGAGTGCGGCGGTCTCCTCTGTGCCGAGTGCCGCAAGCTGTTTATTCAGATCGTCCACGGTTGTTTTTGTCGTCGCCTTTAAGCTTGATATCCTGTCAGCTATGAGGGCTGCGACCTTCTGTGCCGCAACTTTAGGTTTATCGGAGTTTTTGTCGATGGTGTCGGCAAGCAGCTCCATAAAATCAAGGCCGTACTGGTCGGCATCGGAAAGGGCGCCCTTGTCCGGTACCGAAAAGTGTAGATAAGCATGTACGCCGCTTGCAACGCTGGCAACCGCAGCCTCGACAATAGCCTGATTGGTCGTAATACCGGAGGCAAAGCCTTTCATCATGTCGGCGCCCCAGGCAGAAGCGGAATTCGCGCCTCCCGCCATTTGGTGCATATATGTCGTTGGGTCAATGCTTCCGCGCGCCATTTTTGCCATTTCCATTGAAATCGAGTGCGGAATAATCCGGGTGCCACCCGGCAGATCAACAATTTCCGGCCCTTCTTCATTAATCCATGTAGGACCGCCTTGCCAATTGTCGGTACCGGAAGCATTTTTACCGATATTCTTTGCGGCGTTGTATTTAGTAAATATACTGTCGGCGTCTGATGTTTGTATAGAACTTATTTGTGAGAGTGTTTTCCAGTCCCCAATTGATTTAAAACCACTCATATATGCTTCCGCAGCGCTTTTTCCGGCATTTGCAATTGATACTTTGATTAAATTAAATCCATCAAGCAATGATTCCCCGGCGTTTGTGCCAGCACTTGTCAAAGCCGATTTTTTGCTATTGACTCCATCTGCCGCGCCATTATCAACACTTTCACCAATCAGCTTATACTGGGCATAGGCCTTGTCACGCAATTGCTGTGCTTGTGCCACGGTATCACTTGTGACACCTTTCCAGTGGTCCTTAAAACGTTGCTTCGTTAACGTTAAATAAGTGTCTGCATCCTTGCATTGCTGTCTAAGCTGTGATTCTGATGCCCCTGTTGCGGCGGTATAAGTAAGGTCGGTATTCGTTATTGCTTCCTGTATTTTTTTCTGATCACCGTCTGTAATTGCCGCTGAAAGGTCTTGATAGTTTTGAATATCTGAGCAATATCCTTTAAGGGTTTGAGTGCTCTTGTTATATTCGGCCGTCTCTTGACTAATTTTATAAGATAGAGACGCCACCTCTTTATTATCCTCTACACCGGCAATTGACCCATATTTAGCATAAGCTTCAGCATTTTCCTTCCGTATTTTATCCATTTTGGCCTGGTCATCTTGCAAGTCACTATAAAGTTTTGCATTCTTTTGTCCCTCAGCTACTTGGTCGCTGACAGCTTTTTTATAAGCGGGTTCCTTTGTATCCAAAATAGCTTGAGCTTTTTTGGTTGCAAAGAGTGTTTTGATTGCCTTATCGTCCTTTTCATAGGCGATACGTTCATCATCAACAAGCTTTATACTTCCCGGAAATAGCCTATTAATTTCGTCGATTGCAATTTTGGCTTCCTCTTTGTCACCAATAATTTTACCATTCGCATCAGTAAGCTTTTGCAAAACCCCATAAAGCCGTTCAACATGGTCTATTTCAGCCAAACTGGAAGATTCCTGCTCTGCTTCAGTTTCCTTTAAACTTGCATAGCTATCATCTGCATCTTGCAGTGATTTTATAAGGTCGTCGGTTCTAGGCTTGGCTTCGCTTGCTTGACTTTCAATTGATCCGATTACAGTTGCTATTGTTCCTAAAGCCAATATGGCTAGACCAATAGTGCCGCCCATTCCAAATGATGCTATTGTAGAACCAAATTTCATTGCTGTCGGTATTGTTTCACCAGCGGCAGCCCCTACGCCTTTTACACCTTTAACAAAGTTACCAACTGTACTAATAGCTGTTCCTGTTCCGCTCGCAAGGCTTCCGATGCCGCTTGTTATTTTTCCAACTGCAAACACGGAAGGCCCCGCAATAGCAATAATTTCGGCAATCTGTGTATATAACTTGTGTTGCTCAGGTGTCAGCTTTTCCAACCATGACGTAATAGATTTAATTCCGCCTGTTATATCAGCAACCAACGGATATATTTGGTCTCCAAGTTCGATAGCGGAATTTTTCAGTTCATTAAATGCCTTTTCAAGCTGTGCACCCTTGGTATTTGTAACCTTGTCAAAAGCATCTCCAACATAATCAGAATTACTGCCCATCTGCTGCAATGACTGGTTAAATAGGCTTAAACCGCTCTCGCTTGTTAATGTGATCATAGTATTCAAACCCTGCACAGAGCCGAACAGGTTACCCATTTCCGTGGTATTACCGTGCGTTTTTTCGGCGATTTCTTTAAGAAACTCTGCCCAGCCGACACTTTTAAGGTGTGATGCGTTAAATTGCAGACCCAAAGCCTGTGCCTGCTTTGTTGCGTCGTCGGTCGGTTTGATAATATTTGATAGCGATTCACGCAAGCCGCTCACAGCTTCCGAAGTGTTAATACCGTGCGCGGTTTCAACAGCAAGTGAAGAGAACAGGTCTTTCGTGTTTACATTACAATTTGCTGTGGTGTCGGCAACCTGTCCGATAGACTGTGCCATTTCGCCGAGCGTAGTCTTACCTAGATTCTGAGCGACAATCATTTCATTATAGATGTCATTTGCATGGTCGGCAGATAGGTTATAGGCATTTAATACAGTTGTGTTGCCGTCAACGGCTGTGGCAACGTCGGTAAATCCGCCTTTTGCTGCTTTCGCCGAAGCGGCCATATAATCAATTGATTTTGCCGTGTCCACCCCGGAAGATATAGCCTGATACTCTGCTTCCTGTATATCGCCGAGCCCAGTATTGGTATCATCACTGATTTTAATAAGGCCTTGACCGAGTGAATCAAGGCTTACCCCCGACGTGTCGGCGATGGTACTGATTTTAGCCATACCGTTTTGATAATCGTTAACTATTTTCCCAATTGTTATAGTCGCCATCGCAAGCGGAACGGTAAGCCCTGTAGTCATTTTTGAGCCGAGGCCGCTCACTTTGTTACCTACATTTTCAATGCCGCTTCCCACAGTCTGCAGTTTTTTTGAAATAACATTAAATCCGCTTGTATTAGCAAGTTCCGTCTGCATCTTTTTGATTTCGCCGGTGGCTTCATTTACCTTGATTGTATAATCATTTATAGCCTTTTGGTTTGCTATAACCTGGTTCTTATTTTTTTCATAAGCGGATGTTGCCTCATCGAGCGCTTCTTTCGATTCTTTTGTCACTTTGTTCTTGCTGCCAAGAGTATCGAGGTTGGAACGATACGCTTTTTCGGCGTCAAGCATTGCCTGCTTGTTTTTTTCGAGCGATTCGGAATGCTTCTGAAGCAGGTCTTGCGTTTTTTGCATCTGCTCACGATATTTTGAGATTATATCGTTCTGAGTTTTTATCTTATCGGTAAGCCCCTGCGCGTTTGCCTTTACGCCGTCCATCGTATTGCCAAAGCCTTTTACGGTGCCGCCCGCTGCCTTGAGTTCACTGTCCGCGAGATTGAGACTTTGCTTTAAGTTTTTTATGCCCTGTGTGAACGTGGCATCTTCCAGCGCCAACTTAACCGCTAGGGTTTTAACTTCATCGTCCATAAAATCACTCCCTTAAAATTGGTATAAAAATAGTCCGCCAAATTGGCGGACTAAAACAAATTAAAAAAAACTAATTGAATTATTAATTTATTTAAGCTATAATGAACATAGAAAAGCAAAGGGTACACCGTATAAACGGTTAGCCCAATGTCTCAGCTAATAGCCGCTACGTTTGAGCTCGTGGGCGGCTATTTTTTTATGGTTTTTATGTATCCTGTGGCGAATACTATAATAAGTATCACTGCCGCCAAATACTCCATAATACCACCTCCCATCGTGGGAGAGTAGCTAACCGCCATACGTTACCCTTTGCCTATAATAGTTTACATCAACATATTACATTTTGGCAAGTAATTCAGCCTTTTTCTTGCTAAATTCTTCATCAGTTATGATACCTTGCTGATTTAACTCTGACAATTTTTCAATTTGGTCTGGTATATCATCATTAACATTTTGACCCTTTATTGCCATTTTAGCTGCATGACGAAGTATTGCTTGTTCTTTATCATACTGATCTGCTAAATATTGCTTTCCTTTGAACTCAGTAACGCCTTTTTGTATTCCTACTATAATTACTATAATTAAAACAACAATAAAAATCCACATGATGCATACCCCCTATGCATTATTATATCAGCATGGCGAAATATGTCAATATTTAATCCGGATCATCCATATAAGGAACCACTTTAGGTTTTGGCTTGTTTTTCATCACAATAATATCCATGTACCGAAAAACATTCATCTTGTCAATTTCGGTCATTTTGTAGCCCTGTGACATAAGGCTATCATAAAAATACTGAATAAATTCAAGCGGGGTTAGCGGTTTGCTTTCCCCGCTTTTCAGTTTGGGAGTTGCTCTCCTTTTCGGAAAAATCGATTGAGGACGCCATTCTCGTCGCCGAGCTGCACATATCCGAGTAAAGTCTTTCCATACGTACCAACGCCAAGCCCGTCAATTAACTCGTCACGTGTAAACTGCTTGCCGAACAGCTTTACAACAAAGTCAGACAGGGTGTCGAGCAATTCATTATCAAACGGTTGACTTTCCAGCTGCACGCTCGCTTCCGCAGCGTCATATACGGCTCGTCCGGTCGGTTCCGCTGTGAATGTTTTGTCTTTGCCATTAATTTTGAGCACAATCTTAAATTTATTGTCTTCCATGATTTAAGCCTCCTAAAAATATAATATTGAGCAGGCTCAACGTTCATGCGCGCGGAGCCTACATGAAAAGCCCCGAAAAAATCGGGGCTTTTTGTTATACCTTGTTTTAAGACCTTCCAGTAATCGTGCTTTTAAAATTATCCGCATATTCCTTGCGAATTTCTTCCGGAATACGTTTATCATTCAAAAATTCTCTGATATGTGCCATTGCAACGTTGAACGGTATTAAATCCATTATGCGAATTGGAATTGATATCGTCTCAAGCGTAGATTTGCCAATTGCAATCGTTTCTGTTTCGCGCTTTTCCAGATTGTAAAAGCCAATATTATAGCTTAAAAGGCTCGGCTTATTGCTGTCGGTCACAGCATGAATATCAACTGTCTGCAACGCTTTTATTGTTTTTCCATCAAGCAAAACAGTTCCGCAACCGTGGTATTCATTGTTGAAATATATTAATTTCGGAACTTTATCAAAGTGCATTTCCATGCCTTTACCTTTGAAGTCAATTTCCATATCTTCGCTCCTTTCGTATATTCAAGGGGCTATGCGGCCTCTTTTGTTATACTGCAACTGTAAAATTGATTGTGCTTGCCAATGCAAGAGGCAGGCCGAAAGCGTCCGTCACATTGGTCGTAACAACCGCAATGTAGGCGGCGCCGGATGTAAGAGCTTCCGCCGGCTTGAATGTGACAATCTTTCCTGTCGTATCGACCGAAAGAGTACCCCCAACGGTTGAACCGTCAGTTTTCAATATAACAAAGTTTGCTGTATTAATTTTAGATGTGTCAACAACCTTGTTAAACGTCCAGACAATAGAGGCAGTTGCGAGAACAGCCGTCGCTTCATCTGCAGGAGCGGTTGTTACTGTCAAATCTGTGCGATCCGCACCCGGTACATGAAGGAACTTGTACCACGTATCAGCAATATCCGCCGGGCAATTCACATCGTCATCATCAACATACCAGCGCCACGGGTGAACCGTTTGCCCCTTCTCATTGACATATGAAAAATCAGTTGCCTGAGCCGACCCGGTAATCGAAGGGCCACCGCCACTAAGCACTGGTTTACCCTCAAGGGTTTTCAGGTCGGTATCCCACGGCTGAAACTGCGCCTTATAAAGCCAGCCATACCTTGTGACACGTGTTGTTGCTGTTCTCTTACGGCGCAATTGCGTTTTGTAAAATACGCACTTATAATCAGCTTCATCCTCTGCGGATTCTACAACGCCGCCCTCGGACGGCTTCGACTGGTTAAGCAAATACGCTTGCAAGTCAGCGTCAGTGTCATAAATACCCATTGTGACATCCGCACTGTCAAAGACTACGGCGCTGTCAACTTTTCGGTTTGCGGCATATGCGCTGTCTGTATTGACCTTCGGCTTAATGGCGATTTCCTGTGGTGTTAAGATATGCCTTATGTTAGAAGCGGACAGGCCTGTTTCAGAGTCCACAGTGTTGCCAACATAGAGATCGCAAATTCCCTGTTCCATAAAATCAATCCTCGTATAATAAGATTTGCAGACGGTTTTAAGTGTGTCTGCTTAGTCCACTTTCTAAGTAAAAAAATAACGCCCGGTTAAGGCGTTTCCTGTAGGTTCTCTGTGTAGCTGCAATCAAAGAGCCACCTGTTATATTCGGTTTCAAGGTCGTTACGGTTGCGCGCTATTACGTTGCAGAACCCTGCTTTTTCTAGCAATGAAATTACCTGCTCTTTTATTAAATTAAGGTCTGCGCTTGCATTTGAGGCCTGCTGATAAAGGTTAAGCATAAAATCATATTCGCGCTCAATTGGCTCGTTGGCGGCGGTTGCCGCTGCCTGTTCGTTATAACAGGTGAATACGATATATACCGGTTCTGCTCCGGTATATTTAGTCTCTTTCACAGGCAGACCGAGAGGGGAGAGCGTGTCATAAATAACCTGTGCGTAATTCATTTCAATGCCTCTTTCAGCGTTGCCTTGATGATTTCAACCGCTTCGCCTTTTTTTGCCTCAAACGCCGGGCGCATATATGGGTGTGCAGGAGCCGGAGACGGGCCGCCGTGACCTTCTTCTACAAGGTGGGCAATCGGATCATCGGTGGCGATGAGAACGTATTTCGCACCATTGCTATCCTTTTTGACTTTCCCGACTTTTATACTTTCACGCAACTTTCCACTGCGGTCGATAAAAGCGGTAGTTTTCTTTGCCTCGTCACAGATAGGTTGTGCAGCAGCCTTTAAAGCTTCGTTTTCAACATGCGCCGGAGCTGCCGCCATCCGCTCCACTTCGTCGAGAAGGTCAGAAAATCCATCAACTGAAAAAACCGCACCCATTTTGTAAAGCATCCTTTGCGTGAC
>DBTI01000280.1 GCA_002306975.1 Ruminococcaceae bacterium UBA1320 | reverse complement strand
ATGTAATCCCTTACATCGGCGGGGAAGAAGAAAAATCAGAAAAAGAGCCGCTCAAGATTTGGGGCAGTATTAAAAACGGTGCCATAGAGCTCACTGATTCCCCATCAATCACCACACAGTGTATTAGAGTGCCTATATCCGACGGTCATCTTGCGGCGGTATTTGCATCGTTTGAGAAAAAACCGAAGCTTGACGACATTATTGAAAAATGGGTTAATTTTAAAGGCCGCGCACAGGAGCTTAACCTGCCAAGCGCGCCAAAGCAGTTTTTGCACTATTTCACAGAGAACGACAGACCTCAAATCAGGCTTGACCGCGACATTGAAGGCGGCATGGCTGTTTCAATAGGTCGCCTGCGCCCTGACACACAGTATGACATAAAGTTTGTCTGCCTGTCACACAACACGATTCGCGGTGCGGCCGGAGGCGGCATTCTTATGGCAGAGCTTATCTGCGCCGAGGGTTATTTAGACTAACAGAGTATCTCAGTCAATTGGGTTTATTACATTTGATTTAGTTTATAAATTATGAAAATTGACTTGCAGTACTTCATTTATGGAGGCTTTTATCAATGAAAAAGACAATATTCACCGGAGCCGGTGTTGCGCTTGTAACGCCAATGTATGACGACGGTTCGGTTAACTTCGATAAGCTTGGAGAATTAGTAGATTATCAAATAAATGGCGGCACTGATGCGATCATTATCTGTGGCACTTCCGGCGAGTCATCGACCCTTTCTCATGAAGAGCACACAAAGGCAATCGACTTCACCGTCAAAAAGGTAGCAGGCCGCGTTCCCGTAATTGCGGGTACCGGAAGCAATGATACAAAATATGCGGTTGAGCTTTCGCTTGAAGCGCAAAAGTCCGGCGTAGACGCTTTTCTGCTTGTTACTCCGTATTATAACAAGACCACACAGGCGGGGCTAATCCGCCATTATACCTACATCGCTGATCGCGTCAATCTTCCGATTATTGTATACAATGTTCCAAGCAGAACCGGGCTTGATATAAAGCCGGAAACTTATCTTGAGCTTTCGAAGCACCCTCGCATTGTTGCGGCAAAGGAAGCGAACGGCAACATTTCCTCAGTTGCAAAAACCGCCGCTCTCTGCGGTGACAACCTCGACATATATTCCGGCAACGACGATCAGATAGTACCTATACTCTCACTTGGCGGCAAAGGTGTTATTTCCGTTTTGTCAAACATCATGCCTCATGAGACACACGATATCTGCGCAAAGTTTTTCGCCGGAGATATTGAGGGCTCGCGCAAACTTCAGCTTGATTTTATTACGCTTATAGAGGCGTTATTTGCAGAGACAAGCCCGGTTCCTGCCAAGGCAGCACTTAACCTCATGGGATTTGGTGTTGGTGAAGGCCGTATGCCTCTTGCGCCTATGCAGGAAAAGAACCTCGCTTTCCTTAAAGATGAAATGAAAAAGCACGGACTGATTAAATAAGACATAATAGCGCTAAATACGAATAGGATGTGCTTATAAATGAAGCGTATTATTTTAAGCGGATGCAACGGGAAAATGGGTCACGTCATAGCGCAGACATTATCCGGACGCGACGACTGTGTTATTGTCGCCGGCTTTGATATTAACAGTGCAATGAAAGAGTCTTTTCCGGTTCTTTCAGACCCACAGCAGTTTGACGGCAATGCCGATGTGATTATAGATTTTTCAAACCCATCTTTTTTGCCGAAACTGCTTGCCTTTGCAAAAGCGAGGCATATTCCGGCGGTTATCGCAACAACTGGCATGAGCGACGAGCAGATTGAGCAGATTAAAGCGGCCTCTAAAGAGATTCCTGTGTTCTTTTCCTTCAACATGTCACTGGGCGTCAACCTTCTTGTCGAGCTTGCAAAGAAGGCCGCGGCTGTGCTTTCAGACAGCTTTGACATTGAGATTATAGAAATGCACCACAATCAGAAGATTGATGCACCAAGCGGAACTGCCATAATGTTTGCAGACGGCATTTCCTCTGTGCTTGCGCAAAAACCGGAGTATGTATATGATCGTCACAATGTTCGCAAAAAGCGCGAAAAGAACGAGATTGGTATTCACTCTGTGCGCGGTGGAACAATCTCCGGTGAGCACGAGATTATATTTGCAGGAAAAGATGAAATAGTAACATTAAAGCACTCTGCAATGTCAAAAGAGATATTTGCAACCGGTGCCATCAACGCTGCAATGTTTTTATCGGATAAGGCTCCGGGATTCTATGATATGAGTGACCTTGTTGCTTCTATAGGAGGTTAGACACAATGAACGCGATAACCAAAATATCAACCAGCGACGATGTGGCTTTGATTACGCTGCGAAATTCGCCTGCCGATATGGGCTTTATTGCAAAAGTGTTCAAAATGATTTCACAGCACGGCATTAATGTTGATATGATTTCTCAGACTGCTCCCCTCGGTGGACGGATTAACCTGTCATTTACCGTTTGCGGTGATGATCTTGGCAGTCTCTTGGAGCTTTTTGCAGCATTAAGGGCTGAAAATCCTGAATTGAAATCAGACATAAGCTCCGGAAACAGCAAGATTTCAATTTATGGTGAATCTATGCGCGAAATGCCCGGGGTTGCAGCCGGTACTTTTGAAGTTATCGCAGGGCTTGGCGTTGATGTTCGCCTTATAACCACCTCAGAGATTGATATCTCCATTCTTGTGCCTAAAGCTGATTTTGACGCTGCTTATGACGGTTTTGTCAAAGCGTTCAATCTTAACTGAGTTAATTGATTAAGCGGCAGTCTTAAATTTTATATTAGCCTGAAAAATGCTAATCTAATATATAATTTAAGACTGCCGCTTTTTTCTATTCCGTTACATCGTTATTTACTCATTAACTCATTTATTGCTTCCGCCACACGCCTTATGCCCTCTTTTATCATTTTTTCATCGGCATTTGTATAGTTAAACCTCAGCGAATTTGTTCCTGTTGCGTTCACATAGAATGGATCGCCGGGTACAAATGCAACATTTTTCTTTGACGCTATTTCAAAAAGATCAAGTGATGACAGCCCTTCGGGAAGCGTCACCCACATGAACATTCCGCCTTCCGGTTTTGTGCATTTTACCGAACTTGGAAAGTATTTTTCGATTGACTCCGTCATACAGTCAGACTGCGCCTTATATAGGCTTTTGATTTTAGAAATATGGGCGTCTATGTCGTTTTCGGCAAGGTAACTATACAGCACACGCTGTGAAAAATAATTAGTATGCAGATCAGCCGCCTGTTTCGCGGTTATCAGCTTTTCCATAATATCTTTAGGGGCATAAACCCAACCTAGGCGCATTGCGGGAGAAACTATTTTAGAAAAAGAACCGAGCAGAATTGTTCCTTCATTAAAAAAGTTTTTCATTGAAAGTGAATCGCTGCCGCGAAAGCGCAGTTCTCCATAAGGATCGTCTTCTATAAAGAAAGTGTTGTGCCTGCTCAATACCTCTGCGGCACGCCTGCGGTTTTCTTCAGTATATGACAATCCCGACGGATTTTGAAAATTCGGGACCGCATAAAATAGCTTTGGGTTGTGCCTTTGAAGCGCTGTTTCAAGCGCTTCAATATCCACACCATCATCATGAAGTGCGACCGAATGAAAATTCGGCTCAAAAATCGAAAGCGCCTGAATGGCTCCAAGATAACCGGGGCGTTCAATAAGGACATCGTCGCCTTTATTCAAGAACACCTTGCCTAAAAGATCAAGACCCTGCTGGGAACCGTTTGTTATTAATATTTCATTCGGATCAGCGCTAAGCCCAAATCGTTTTTTATAGCGTTCGGCTATAAACTGACGCAGAGGCAAATAGCCCTCTGTGGTACTGTATTGCAACGCATTTGCGCCATCCTCACGCAATACCTTTTTGGTCGCCGCTTCAATTTCATCTATAGGAAATGATATTGGATTCGGTAATCCGCCTGCAAATGATATGATTGCCGGATCTGCCGTAACCTTGAGAATCTCTCTTATAAAGGATTTCTTCACCTTCCCTATTCTGTCTGCAAATCTTGTCTCCATAATCAATTCCTCCATTATGTAAATTTTTAATAAAACGCGCAAAAAAGCCTTCGTCCTAAATAAAATAGGACGAAGGCTAAAGCTTCGCGGTACCACCTAAGTTCACGCCAAATGGCGCACACTCAATTCAGTACAGGCACTAAGCCGATACTGCTTTCCAAGATAACGGTGGAACTCCGTTGAAGCTTACTTACACTTTATTACGCACACGGCTTATACTATGCTTTCAGTTCAAAGCTCCGGGGCTACTTTCCATATTGCCGCAACAGGGACTTTCACCAGCCATCCCTTCTCTGCGATGCGAAATATATGTACTCTTCCCTTTCACAGCCTTTAAATATAAAGTTGATGTATGCTATTTTATTCCCTGTATTAATAAATGTCAACTGAAAATTGCAAAAATGTCAAAGCTGTTAGGTGTAATGTTTAATACCTTTACACCTAATTTAAACATTATTATACTCTTTTGTCAGTTCATGGAGCTGTGCTGCTGTGAATTTGACAAGATCCTTCGGATACAAAATTATCTGAACCCCGCGCATTCCCCCGCTTATCCCGATTTTATCATAACTTTGAGCAGATGCGTCGATAAATGTAGGGTACTTTTTCTTCATTCCGACCGGTGAGCAGCCGCCGCGTATGTAGCCTGTAAGCTCAAACAGTTCCTTGACGTGAATCAGCTCCACTTTTTTGTCACGCGCGCAAACTGCCGCGGCTTTTAGGTTAAGTTCACCAGTTACCGGAACGCAAAAAACAAGCAGTCCCTTCTTTTCGCCTCGGGCAACAAGCGTTTTAAAACATTGCTGTGGTGTAATCGATTTAATTTGCTCTGCGGCATGAAGCCCGATAAGCTCGTCTTCGTCGCATTCATATTCAACGACCTCGTAAGGTATTTTTGCCTTGTCGAGCATTCTCATTGCGTTTGTTTTAACCATAATATCTCTTCCAATTTTTAAAGTATATCGAACAGTCCTGTACCGCTTTGGTGATTTTTCAAACAAGCCGTATGCGAATTTTAACCCTTCAGGTACTTCTTAAGATATTTGCCGGTATAAGATTTGTCGCAAGCCGCGACTTTTTCCGGTGTGCCACAGATAACTATGTCGCCGCCGCGGTCGCCGCCCTCCGGCCCAAGGTCTATTATATAATCGGCGGTTTTTATTACGTCGAGGTTGTGTTCTATGACAACAACAGAATTGCCCGCGTCAACAAGCTTCTGCAAAACCTCAATAAGCTTGTGAACATCCGCACTGTGAAGCCCTGTTGTGGGCTCGTCAAGAATATAGATTGTCTTGCCTGTCGGTCTTTTTGAAAGTTCTGTCGCAAGCTTGACGCGCTGTGCCTCGCCGCCCGACAATGTTGTCGCCGGCTGCCCGACTTTGATATAACCAAGCCCCACGTCGCAAAGCGTTTGAAGCTTGCGATAGATGCGGGGAACACTTTCAAAAAAGCCCATACCTTCCTCGACAGTCATCTCAAGCACTTCGCTTATATTTTTGCCCTTGAATTTAACCTCAAGAGTCTCCCGGTTATAGCGTTTGCCTTTGCAAACATCACACGGAACATAGACGTCGGGAAGAAAGTGCATTTCAATTTTTATGATGCCGTCGCCCTGACATGCCTCACAGCGTCCTCCTTTTACATTAAAGGAGAACCGCCCTGAACTATACCCCCGCATCTTCGCGTCCTGTGTCGCGGCAAAAAGGGTTCTTATATCGGTAAAAACTCCGGTATAGGTAGCGGGATTGGAGCGCGGAGTGCGCCCGATCGGCGACTGGTCGATATCAATAACCTTATCGAGATATTCAATGCCGTCAATGCCGCCATGAATCCCGGGTTTGCACTTCGCTCCGTTAAGCTGAGACGCAAGGCTTTTATATAAAATCTCGTTGACAAGCGAGCTTTTGCCGGAGCCGGAAACACC
>DBTI01000161.1 GCA_002306975.1 Ruminococcaceae bacterium UBA1320 | reverse complement strand
TGGGGGAAAATGGGGCTGGAAAATCGACTCTTATGAAATGCCTGTTTGGTATTTATGAGCGCGACGAAGGTGAAATAATTTTCAACGGAGAATCCGTGGAATTCCACAATCCAAGGCAAGCTTTGGACAACGGCGTGTCCATGGTTCATCAGGAGCTCAATCAAGTACAGGACCGCAGTGTAATGGAGAATATTTGGCTTGGCCGATTACCCATGAAGGGTATCATTGTAAACAGTCAAAAGATGTATAACGACACCAAAAAAATATTCAAGGATTTATCCATTGATATTGATCCGGCTGAAATTATTAACACGCTGTCGGTTTCGCAAAGGCAGATGGTGGAAATTGCAAAGGCCGTTTCCTGCAATGCGAAAATTCTCGTTTTGGACGAGCCAACCTCGTCCCTTACTGAAACCGAGGTGAAGCATCTTTTCGAGATTATTAATAATCTGCGTGACAACGGGTGCAGTGTAATATATATCTCCCATAAAATGGAAGAGATATTGGAGATATCCGACGAAATTACCGTTATGCGCGATGGCAAATGGATTTATACAGGTAAGAGCGAAGACCTTAACATGGATAAGCTGATTGCTCTTATCGTAGGCCGCGAACTAACAAATCGTTTTCCTCCGAAAAACGAAAACTCGTTTAATGAGGTTATTCTGCAAGTAAATAACCTCGCCGGTGAGTATATGCCGACTGTCATTGATGCATCGTTCGAGCTGAAAAAAGGAGAAATTCTTGGGGTTGCAGGTTTAATGGGTTCCCGCAGAACAGAAACAGTCGAGACCATTTTTGGTATTCGCAAGCGAAAGGGAGGAACCATTAATCTGAATAATAAGCGAATTGAAAATAGAAATGCCAAACAATCCATAGCGAACGGATTTGCTCTTTTGACAGAGGAGCGCCGTCAATCCGGGATTTTTCCGACACTTGATATTACATTTAACAGTATAATTGCAAATATAGATCAGTATACCAATAAATTTGGCGTACTCAACGAGAAAAAAATAGCAAAAGACACCAAGTGGGTCATTGATGCACTTCGGGTTAAAACCCCTGATTCTAAGTCGAAGATTCAAAATCTATCCGGTGGGAACCAGCAGAAGGTGATTCTGGGGCGTTGGTTGCTGACGCGGCCGACCATTATGCTCCTGGACGAACCAACAAGGGGTGTTGATGTCGGAGCTAAATACGATATCTATCAGCTTATCATAGATTGTGCGGCAAAAGGCAATGCAATCATATTTATTTCATCTGAAATGCCGGAGCTGCTCGGAATATCCGACCGTATCATGGTTATGAGCAATGGCCGTGTGGCCGGCATTGTGGATGCAAAAACCGCAACTCAGGAAAATTTGCTGAGACTTGCTGCCAAGTACCTTTAGAAAGGATGTAAATATTATGAGTGTGTTAACTTTAAAAGGCAGATTGCCTGAGCCCAAAAACATGAAAGGCAAACTCATTAATAATGCGATCTATATTGTCTTAATATCATTAATGGTATTAATAGTAGTCATTAATCCGTCTTTCCTGAGCCTTAAAAATTTTGGATTGGTATTGAGCCAGTCGGCTACCAGAATGATTTTTGCCTGTGCGATTGCGGGTCCGATTGTTCTGGGAGGTACGGATCTTTCGGCGGGAAGACTAATCGGATTTGCCGGCCTTATCACGGCATCTTTGCTCCAATCTCCGGATTATGTAAGCAGAGTTTTTCCAAACCTGCCGAGGCTGCCAATCTGGCTTCCAATTTTACTTGCAATGATTGTTTGCGCGCTTTTTTCACTTGTGGATGGTTATCTCGTAGCCAAAATAAAAGTAGCGCCGTTTATAGCTTCGTTAGGAATGCAAATGGTTGTTTACGGTTTAATGTCTGTTTATTTTGACTCGGTAAGCCATTCGGCTCCCATCGGCGTTCTTGATGAAAAATTCTCCGGATTTGCTCAAAACGGCATCACGATTCTTGGTTTTAAGCTGCAGTTCATTCTGCTTTATGCAATTGTTATTGTCGCTTTGGTTTGGTTTATTTGGAACAAAACAAAGCTAGGGAAAAACATGTTTGCAATCGGCGGGAATGCTGAAGCAGCAGTTGTTTCAGGAGTGAATATTGTTATAAATATGCTGGCCATCTATGTGATGGCAGGCTTACTGTATGGCTTCGGCGGTGCGCTTGAAGCTGCGCGCACAGGCAGCGCCACCAATGCTCTTGGGTCGGGCTATGAGTTGGATGCCATCGCGGCTTGCGTTGTCGGCGGTGTTTCCATGCGCGGCGGCGTTGGAACGATTAAAGGGGTTATTACGGGCGTTCTGCTGTTTCAATTAATCAGCTACGGCCTTGTTTACATTCAGGTCAATCCGTATTTGGTCTATTTTGTAAAGGGCGCGATCATCCTTATTGCAGTTGTCATCGATACAAATAAATATGTTAAGAAGAAATAATAGAATTGTCATAATATAGACATAAATTCGGTAAAGTTCAAATGTGTCTGTGAACGATGGAGGATAGCATGAGCATCAACATAATGAAAGCTGCTGTACTGGAGCGGTTTCATCAGGATCTTGTGATAAAAGAAATACCGATACCCCAGCCAAAACGCGGAGAGGTATTAATTAAAGTCAAAGCGAGCGGCCTTTGCGGAACCGATTTGCACATTCAGGACGGACGTTTGCCCACAGTCAAAGTGCCGTATGTTCCCGGGCACGAAACAGCCGGTGAAGTGTGGGAGCTTGGCGCGGAAGTTGATGGCTTTGAAATTGGTGACTCGGTCATCGTCGCAATTGACATTCTTTGCAATACATGCCGGTTTTGTACCACGGGAAGAGGAAATTTGTGTACCCATCTTGTCCGTTTAGGATTCGAGCGCAATGGAGGACATGAGGAGTACATGGTGGCACCCGCAGCCAATTTGCTTAAGTTTGATAAAAAAGTACCGTATGAAAAAGCAGCCATAATCCCCGATGCGGTGGCATGTATGTATCATGCGATCAAAAATCAGGGACAAGTTAGGGCATCAGATAAAATTTGCATTTTAGGGGTAGGCGGACTGGGGCTGCAGGGCGTGCAAATCGCCAAGCATTTTGGAGCGGAAGTTTTTTGCACAAGCCGTCAGGATAGAAAATTAGAGATTGCAAAGCAAAGTGGCGCGGATCATGTGATTAACACAACCCGAGAAAATCTGTTTGAAACCATCCGAGGGTTGACATCCGGTGAAATGTGCGACGTAGTTTTTGATAACATTGGAATCGATTCATCCATTCAGACCAGTCTTGACATATGCCGCCCGGGCGGGAAGGTCGTCATGGTAGGCTATGATGAGGATATCTTTCATGTACAGTATCAAAGTACGGCAATGAAAGAGAAAGAAATCATCGGAATCAGGGGCAGCAACCGAAGGGATCTGGTGGAAACCATCCGGTTGGTTGAAGATGGAATTATTGACCCGTATATTTTTAAGACCTATGCTCTGGATGAAATTAACCAGGCATTGGCCGATCTCAGGGCGGGCCATTCTCTGGGGAGAACAGTGCTTTTGCTCTGATTCTGTTGCTATTGAGCAATACATTCATTATTTTATCAGAATAGATCAATTGCCTTTGATCTATCATCAAGAAAGGGAAAAAAACATGGATTACTTTGAACACAATAAATTCGGAAGAACATTTGCTTTGCGTCTGGACAAAGGCGAAGATATCCTTGGCAGCCTCAATAATCTGATTGAGAAAGAGAACATCAAGGACGGCGTAGTTGTTTCCGGTGTCGGAACCTTGGATCGATGCGCGTTGCACTTTGTCACCCATTTAGAGGATGCCTCGAAAATGTATTATAGAGAATGGAAGGACCAACCACTTGAGGTAGCGTCTATTCAGGGTATCATTGCCGACAGCATGCCTCATATCCATGCCGTGGTGTCCGATCAAAACGCCGCGTGGGGTGGCCATGTTGAGCTCGGCTGCAGAACCTTATATCTTTGTGAAATGTTGATTGTTGAGATGCCTGGTTTTAATCTGACACGCGTGTCCAAAAACGATGATATAAACAGCACGGATAACTTTGTGAAAAACCTGGTAAAAAAAGCAAATATATAAATGCAAACACAGTTTGTTCCAAAATTTAAATAGGACAGAGGAGGACTCTTGATGGATAAGAAATATTCTCTTGGCATTGATTTTGGTTCCTTGTCCGGTCGGTCACTTCTTGTCGAAGTGGAAACCGGGCTTGAAGTTGCCTGTGTGGTCAGCAACTACAAACATGGATTTATTGAAGAAAAGCTGCCCGCAACGGGCGAAGTTTTGCCGCCGGACTGGACGCTTCAAGATCCGCAAGACTACCTTGATGTGTTAGCGGAGACGATTCCTGAAGTCCTTCGTCAAGCGAAAGTATCTGCATCGGACGTAATTGGAATTGGCGTGGATTTTACCGCATGTACAGTACTTCCAATTAGATCAGACGGGACCCCCCTGTGCTTTTTACCGGCGTATCGATCCAATAAGCATGCTTATGTTAAGAAATGGAAGCATCATGCTGCGCAGGATGAGGCAAATATGCTGAATAAAATAGCTGATGACCGCGGAGAAAAATTTTTACTGCGCTACGGCGGAAAAATTTCTTCTGAATGGCTGTTCCCAAAATTATGGCAGATTTTGAATGAAGCTCCGGAAATTTATGGCGCGATGGACCATTTTATTGAGGCGGGGGACTGGATCGTCATGCAGCTGACCGGATGCAGGGTCAAGAGCAGCTGCGCTGCCGGGTATAAAGCAATTTGGAGCAAACAAGAAGGCTATCCGTCAAATGAATTTTTCAAGGCGCTTGATCCGCGTTTTGAACATGTTGTTGAAGAGAAACTTTCCTATGATGTGAAGCCCATCGGGGGTAAAGCGGGAGAACTGACCGAAGAAGCCGCTGTATTAACCGGATTGCTGCCGGGGACAGCGGTTGCTGTTGGGAATGTAGATGCACATGTGGCTGTCCCGGCGGTCGGGATTCAAAAGCCGGGGCAAATGTTAATGATCATGGGTACATCCACCTGCAACATACTTTTGAGTACCAATGAGATTAATGTTCCTGGTATATGCGGTGTGGTAGAGGATGGTGTTCTGCCCGGGTTTGTAGGCTATGAAAGCGGCCAAAGCTGTGTGGGCGATCTGTTTGATTGGTTTGTCCATCACTGCGTGCCGGCAGAATACAAGCAAGCAGCGGAGAGCAGAGAAATTAGCATCCATCAGTATCTGCGGGAAAAGGCCAGATTGCAAAGGCCCGGAGAATCCGGCTTGCTGGCTCTGGATTGGTGGAATGGCAATCGTTCTGTTTTGGTTGACGTTGATTTGACGGGGTTATTAATCGGCATGACTCTGGCCACGAAGCCGGAGGAGATTTATCGTGCGCTGATTGAAGCAACCGCTTACGGCAATCGGGAAATTATAGAGACATTTGAGCAAAATGAGGTTGTTATTGATGAACTTTACGCCTGCGGCGGTATCGCAGCAAAAGATGATTTTATGATGCAAATCTATGCAGATGTCACGAAGCGGCCGATTAAAATTTCCGACAGTGTCCAGACAGTTGCACTCGGATCTGCAATGTTCGGAGCTGTTGCTGCCGGTGAGGCTAAGGGCGGCTATGATACAATTTTTGAAGCGGCTCAGACTATGCCACACCTTAAGGATATAGTCTACAAACCAAATCCTGAGGCATCCATGGTTTACGACCAGTTGTTTGCGGAGTATAAAATTCTGCAGGATTACTTCGGGCGCGGAGAGAATGATGTTATGAAACGACTTAAGAAAATTAAACGCGTTTCTCGCAACCATGGATAAAAACGGTTCCTGTCGCCCTGATTCCGGAGCGGATGTAGTCCAAAAAACTCATGAGCTATGCTTGTTTTTTGTCGAGTTTTCATTAGTCTATTATTAATTATAGGAAAAAGAGATGGAATGATGTTAAAAAATATGAAGATCGGCAAAAAATTGATTCTAACTTTTGTTTTAGTAACGATAATTTCCAGCTTTGCGGGAATAGTCGGTCTTATTGAAATGAGAAACATGAATACAAGTTATAATAGCGCTTTAACGGACTATGGCTTTTCTCAAGGAGATATTGGGCTTTTTCATGCGGAATTCAATGCTAGCCGTTCAATTATCAGAGAGATTTTATTCTCCGCCGATATCGAGACAATGAATACATATATATCAAAACTTACCACATCGAATGCTAAAATAAATACCTATTTTGCAAAAATAGAAAAAGAAATGGTCAATGTGAAAGAACGAAGCTGTTATAATGACATAAAGGCTAACATGGTTAAGTACCAAACTGTGAGGGACCAAGTAGTAGGACTTGCGAAGTTAAATGAAGATGCGCAGGCGCAAACACTCTTAACAGAGCAGGGGGAACCCGTTTCAGATGAGATCGCAGCTTCAATCGAGACTTTAATTCGGGAGAACACCTCGGAGGGTACCCGAGTATCCAAAGAACTTTCTTCTGCGGGAACGGCTGCTAGTATTTTTATCCTTGTATCTATTTCTCTTTCTCTGATTATTTCTTTACTGATTGCCGCTTATATCTCCCGGGGTATCAGCAAACCTGTCAAAGAGATGGCAGAGGCCGCCCAAAAGATGGCTGAAGGGAATTTAAGTGTGCAGATCAATGTGGATTCCAAGGATGAAATTGGGCAGCTGGGTGCGGCTCTTTCTGAAACTTTCGAGGCAATACAATCTTACATAGCAGACATAAAAGGCAACCTTGCCAAAGTGGAGCAAGGAGATTTAACCATTTCTTCCGAGCTCGAATACAAAGGAGATTTTATTGAACTCCAAAAATCAAT
>DBTI01000067.1 GCA_002306975.1 Ruminococcaceae bacterium UBA1320 | reverse complement strand
TCCATATTAATCATACCACTTTTGGCGGCAGTAACGATTGCCTCTTTTTCCATTTCCCCGTCCTGAAAAATATCGATATCATTTTTTAGAAAGGCAAGTGCCGCAATCATGCCGTCGCAGCCCCAGTTGGAAACGGTTGCGGTAATGATGTTGTCTGCCTTCGTCGCGACTGCAATCCCGCCCCCGCATCCGCAGCTGCAGTTTCCCGCACCAGCGTAGGGGATGTACTGTTCTAAGTGTTCCCCGATGGTCCCAAGACCCATTTCATTGCCCAAATCTCCGATGGAGATATTCAAAACGCCTTTCTCCTGAAGCTTTTTAAATAAAATATCCGCCTTTGCTTCAAACTGCGTAATGTCTTTCCCAATGGAATTGTGATAAACCCCCAATTTGTTTGCCCCCGGATATTCAACGGTAATGACGGCGGAAGGCAGGCCGGACGCAATGATTTCGTCGGCTTGTGCCGGCGCTTTGGCACTGTCCTTTGTAAAAGGTATCACTGCCATAGAAACAGGATACTGCTGCATCTCTTCAATGGTATCATATAAATGCAGTCCAATCACATATGCCATATTCTTTACAGCAGGTAAATTTTCAACCGGACAAATAATAACGGGCTTCGCATTAAACGCTTTTACCAAAGCCCTGGCCAAAAGCATAGCGCTGATAATTCCGTCCGTTTCCGCACTGTGAGATGGAATCAGCACAAATCCCGTAAGAATATAGACCAAATCCCCTTCTTTCACAACACGAACCAATTCTTTGGCGGCATGCAGTGTCAGGGGCTCTTTGGTATATTTTCTCGCCGCGTCATATAAAATACGGCAGACCCCGTATCCGCGGGGATCTAAATTCATAATGTCATCCAAGTTCTGCCCGACATTCAGCTGTGTTAACTCTTCCTGATTCATCATTCATTACCCCATTATCTACAGATTGATTTTGTTACAAGTAGAGCCCATTCCTATGAATGAGCTCTTGTATGTATGGATTGCTTATTCAGCGTAATCAGCAAATTTCACTTTCATATAGTCCTCAAAATCCGCTACTGCGGCGTCCTGTAAAGCTTTGAGCACTTTTGAAGCGCGGCCGCCCACCTTTTTTCCGTCGATTTCACTCGCAGCATTGCACAAAGTACCGGTGCTCGAAACGATGATTTCATCCGCATCCATCAATTCCGCTACCGTATAGTCCCTTTCGGCTGTCGGAATTCCCACTTTTTCGGCTAAAGTGAGCAAATGCTTTCTGGCGGTTCCCGGCAGAATCAGATTACTTAATGGAGCGGTGATGAAAACACCGTCCTTAATAATCGAAACGTTGCTGTGTGCACATTCGGTAACAATATCTCCTCTGTGGAAAATTGCTTCAGTACAGCCGGCTTCCTTGGCTTTCTGGGCTGCCAAAACACTTGGAATCAGATTCAGGCTCTTAATGTCACAATGGTAGAATCTGGTGTCTTCTACAGTAATCAGCTTAAATTTACGGTCTATTGCGCTAAAGGGAATCGGCCTTACCGTAATCAAAAGGTTGGCGGGTACGCTCTTGTCTGGGGAAAGATGATTGCGCATTCCCGTTCCTCTTGTTGTCTGCCAGTAAAGCATCATGCTTTTGGTAGGGTCTACTTTATCCACGGTCTTCTGAAGTTCGTTCAACAGTTCCTCTTTGGTCATAGCAAAAGGAATTTGCAGCTTTGCGAAACTACCGAAAAAGCGGTTTATATGATCTTCCGGAGCAAATATGATATGATTGACCGTATAAGTTGCATCATAAACACCGTCGCCAAAGTAAACGACACGATCATTCATTGGGATCATCATTTCCTCGATTGGACCTGTTTTACCATTGTAGTAACCTACATTCTCCATTGCTTCCATTGTGATAGCCTCCAAAATATTAATGATTTTTAGTTGATTCAATGAATCCATATTTTAACAAAAGAAGTCATTTAACACATATGAATGTTAAATGACTTCTTTGTCAAATTGTTATTTAATTCTTCACCCAACAGGGATCAAACTTAAAATAAAATATATCAAACTGGTGCAAGTTGATTTCATGAATCACTTTCACATAATATATTAATGTGTAATTTCACATTTGTCAACTCTTTTTCAGAAATTGATTTTTTTATTTAAACATATTTTAGGGGTTTTTATTGTAATTCTTCCATTGATTCGTTAGGATCGTATCAATTTAACCTGTCCTTACGATCAATTATTAATACAAGATTACTCCTCTTGCCGGGTAACAACGATACACTCTATTCCTAAAAATAATTTGTATTGACTTCACTTTTTGCTATCTTGTATGTTATAATATATTTAATAATGTTTTAAAATACAGACGGAGGCGTTTAATGAGTGTAAAAAGTTCAACAATTGGCAAACAATTAAAAGAAATACGCCAAAACAAAAGCCTGACCTTAGATGATGTTTCGAAATTGACAGATGTCAGCAAGCCTATGCTTGGGCAAATTGAACGTGGTCAATCTTCACCGACTATTAATACGTTATGGAAAATATCAACAGGCCTAAGAATCCCCCTATCGGCTTTTTTGAAGAAACAAGCGTCTGAATATAATATTGTGGATTTGAAGGAAAATGATGCAATTTTAGAAAGCAATGGGCAAATGCGGGCTTATCCGCTTTTTGCATTTGATCCGGTTCGGAATTTCGAACTATTCTATATCGAGTTTGATTTCGGTTGCAGCCACGATTCTCAGAAGCATCTCGACGGTGTCGAAGAATACGTTTTGGTCTTGCAAGGAGAGCTAGACCTGGTTCTGGATGGCAAGAAAATTACATTAAATGAGAATCAGGCCATTCGTTTTAGTGCTGACGTCCCTCATTCCTATCTCAATCCTTACGAAAAAATTTGCACCATATACAATATGATCTTCTATCCCAACAAATAAAAAACGAAAGTGAGATTCATGTTATGTTTGAATTGGTTCAGGTCGGAGAAAAAAGCTATTATATAAATTGTCCGGCAAAAATCGGTATTTATAAAATCGACGATAACAATGTATATCTGATTGACAGCGGCAACGACAAGGACGCAGGACGCAAGGTACGCAGGATATTAGATGAGAATGAATGGAACTTAAAAGCAATCATCAATACTCACTCCAATGCCGATCATATTGGAGGCAATCATTACTTACAGCAAAATACAAATTGTAAGATCTTTGCGAATGGTATTGAAACATCCTTTACCAAGTATCCGATTCTAGAGACTTCTTTCCTTTATGGTGGGTACCCATGCAAGGATCTAAGGCATAAATTTCTGCTTGCCTCTGAAAGTAATGCTGTAGATGTTACGGATGTGAGTTTCCCGAACGAATTAGAGATTATTCCGTTGCCTGGACATTTCTTTGATATGATAGGGATTCGCACACCCGATAATACTGTATTCCTTGCGGATTGCATCAGCAGTAAAAGCACTTTGGAAAAATATCAGCTTTCGTTTATCTATGATGTGGACGCCTATCTGGAAACGTTGAAAAAAGTTAAAGAAATGGAAGCAGCTGTCTTTGTTCCTGCTCACACCGAAGCAACAAAGAACATCAAAGAGCTGGTGCGCTTGAACAGAGACAAAGTTTTGGAAATTGCAGACAATCTGTTTTTAATCTGTGAAACTCCGCTGAACTTTGAGGCGATTCTGCAAAAGGTTTTTACCGACTATCATTTAACCATGAATTTTGAACAGTATGTTTTGGTAGGAAGTACGATCCGTTCCTACTTGTCTTGGCTGAAAGATACAGGAAAAATACAGATTTCTTTTGAAAACAATCAGCTTTTATGGCAACGCCTATAAATGCAAGATGTGAGGGCGCACTGATTTCGCTCATTTGATTCTTAGTCTTTCCGGCAGCATATTAATACACCATGCCAGCAGGCGCCAACGCTTCGAAATGTATATTTTTCGCTTTTTCTTTAGGATTGCATTGAAAATCTGGCCGGCTGCTTTTTCAGCGGTAGTTACCCAGAACAGTTTGGATTGATCTGCATCTTGGGTCATTTCGGTATAAACCCAACCGGGAAGAGCCTCTGTCACGTAGTTCTCGTCGCTTGCTTTGCTAAGAGATATCCTAAGCCCTCTCAGATAACTCGAAACAAATGCCTTTGATGCACAATATGCGTTGGATCGGTCACTGTATACCAATGCGGAATTAGAAG
>DBTI01000298.1 GCA_002306975.1 Ruminococcaceae bacterium UBA1320 | reverse complement strand
GTGTGTATAGCAGCCACTCCGCCATTATGGATTTATCGGATCAACTTAATAAGGAACTTTCACAATACAGCAAAACGATAACAGACCCCAAGGAAAAGGAAACAGTTAAGCAAATGACTCTGGATATTTGCGATTATATGATTGAAATCACACAAATATTATCGCAGTACGCAATCGGAGACACTGCAGCGGCAGCTAAAATCATAGACGGTGATTTGGCTAAAACGTCGACTCATTTTGATGGGCTGGTTAAAGGTCTGTTTGAAACAAAGATACAGCAGTCCAAACAGTCAAATGAACAAAATCAGCGGAATTTTATAACTTCGCTGATTACACTGGGTATGATTACGCTTGCTTCAATTATCATATCTGCCCTTGCCGGAAGAATGAATGCTAAACTTATCAGCAATCCCATAAACAAGCTTGTTAAATCCGCGGATGCGATAGCACAGGGAAATCTTGATATTGAGATTGATAAGGGCAATGGGGACGAAATAACTACCCTTGCCAATTCATTTGAAAAGATTGTAGCTTCGCTAAGGTTTCTGCGTGAGGACATCAGCATGCTGATAGACAGCGCGATGGACGGTAATCTTTCTTTGCGGGCTGATTCAAGCAGACAGCAGGGTGCTTATAAAAACATTATTGAAGATGTAAATAAGCTGCTTGATACAATAACTGTTCCGTTTAATACAGCGGCGGATTATATTGACGAGATAAGCCGCGGCGATATTCCCGAGTTGATTACAGACGATTTCAAAGGCGATTTTAATAAGATAAAGGTCAACCTTAACACCTGCATCAATTCAGTAAACGCGCTGATTGAAGACGCCGAGATGCTTTCGGGCGAGGCTGTTAAGGGCAACCTCTCGGTAAGAGCCGATGTTTCCCGCCACAACGGTGATTTTGGAAAGGTCATCGAAGGCGTTAACAATACGCTTGACGCGATTACTATTCCACTCAACACGGCGTCGGATTATATTGACGACATAAGCCGCGGTAACATTCCTGAGATTATAACGGACGAGTATAAGGGTGAATTTAACAGGATAAAAGAAAGCCTCAACACTTGTATCATATCGGTAAATTCGCTGATTGAAGACGCCAATATGCTTTCCAAAGCCGCAGTGGCAGGCGATTTGTCTGTAAGAGCGGATGCGGGGCGTCACAACGGTGATTTCGGCAAAGTAATCGATGGCGTTAACAATGCGCTTGATTCTGTTATCAATCCACTGAGACTTGCAAAAGATTATGTCGGACGCATCAGCCGCGGAGAAATTCCGGAAAAACAGGCAGAGGAGCAAAACGGCGAATATGAAGACTTCAGGACAAGCATTAACACCTGCATAGACGCTGTAAACCTGCTTGTCGAAGATGCGAACATGCTCTCTGAAGCCTCGACGCGCGGGGATCTGTCGGTGAGAGCAGATTCCGAAAGGCACCAGGGTGATTTTAAAAAAATTATCGAGGGCGTTAACAACACATTTGAGGCTGTAGCCAAGCCCGTGAGTGAAGCTGTAGTTGTGCTTTCGGATCTTTCAAAAGGCAATCTCAGCACACAGGTAACGGGTGAATACAAGGGCGACCTTGCGGCAATCAAGGAATCAATAAACGGCATGGCAACAGCCTGGTCTGTCTACATAAACGAGATTTCGAAAGTGCTTTCGCAGATGGCGGAGGGCAACCTTGATGTTGAGATCAATTCGGATTTCAAAGGTGACTTTGTTAAAATCAAAGATTCGATCAACAATATCATCACCGCTTTTAACGAGGTTATCGGTGAAATTATAATAGCTTCCGACGGCATCACCAGCGGCTCAAAGCAGGTTGCGGAAGGCAGCCAGTCTCTTTCTTCCGGCGCTTCGGAGCAGGCGGCTTCGATTGAGCAGCTGACAGCATCCATCTCGGATATTGCCGAAAAAACAAAAGAAAACGCGATGCACGCGGCTAACGCGGATAATATTGCAAATTCTCTCAAAGACAACGCCGCCAGCGGTGAGGCTAAAATGGGGCAGATGCTCGGCTCCATGACCGAGATAAGCGAAGCCGCGTCAAGCATTTCAAAAATCATCAGAGTCATCAACGATATTGCATTCCAAACAAACATTCTTGCCCTCAACGCCGCTATTGAAGCCGCAAGAGCGGGCACATACGGCAAAGGCTTCGCGGTTGTTGCCGAGGAAGTAAGAAACCTGGCGGCACGCAGCGCAAACGCCGCAAAAGACACAACGCAGATGATTGATATATCAATTGGCAAGGCGACGGAGGGCACAGAGATCGCCCGCGATACCTCAAACGCTTTGAAAATGATTGGCAACGGGGTTGTCAACACGGCTGAGATCATCGATAAGATTACCGCATCGTCTGACGAACAGGCAACGGGCATTATGCAGATAAACAAGGGTATAGATCAGGTGTCTAAGATCGTTCAGACAAACTCCGCTACAGCAGAGCAAAGCGCGGCGGCAAGTGAAGAACTGTTCAGCCAGGCTGAAAGCATGAAGAAGCTGGTAGGCCGCTTTACGTTAAAGACAGACAACCCAGCCGAATAAGTTAAAAACGATTTTAAATATTATATAAATACAATCGGGGAGCAAATTGCGGAAATGCAATAAGCTTCCCGATTTTCGCTTTTTATAACTGATAATCATTTCATCGCATATAATGTTAAAGTGTATGCTAGATAAAATTACAAAATTCTCTTGGCTTTAGAAATTCGACAAGGAATATATTTCCGATTGTTTAAAGAACCACTATAGATAAACTGTGTATGAATTATTTTTTTGGACTCTATATAATAAATATTAAAATAAGTTACACATTTATGCCACCTGCTCTTGAAGAATTGATTATTAAAAGGCTTATTACGCATAATAAATTATAGCAGTCTTTGAAAAGGGAAGAAGTTATTTTTTTGTCTCTCCCCGCCTCCGGCGGGGAGAGACAAACCCTAATTTTCCTTTTTTAAAATTAGATTACTATAGATTATACATAAATAAGAAGCCGGAATAATAATACATTGCGCTGAGGACGGGGAGTGTGTGTCTTGAAGAAAAAATATACCGTAACAGATAAAAGCGGAAACAAACAGAAAACCGGTATGTTTTCTGAGCCGGAGGTTCGGATGGCGGCAAAGGCGGGAATGCGCGTCTTTGAGATATATGAGGATGGGAAATATTCAATGGAGATAACGCAGGAGCTGACAGGCCTTTTTAACGATAAGGGTAAGATTGATCAATAGAATAAAACAAGATAATTTGCCGTTTTCCGAAATTGCGTTCGGGAAACGGTTTTTTGCTATTTAAAAAGGAAGTGCAAAATTATTTTGACTTGCTTACTGTTAAAATCAAATCGGTGATGTAATTGACTCTGCGGTGGGCGTTGAAAAATACCAATCCGTTACAACAAAGAGAAGCAGCCAGCCAGAGAAGAAACCATCTTCAATTTTTTGCAGAAACACGGCTGGTATAAGTTTAAATCAGTTTAAGCTGATTTAAAATTTTCTCTTTTGTGTCGAAATACGTTTTAATGCTTGAAGAGTTTTTTAGTAAAATTTCATACTGCAAAGACTCTTTTAGCGTAATAAGGTCTTCAGGGGTTTTATAATTATTTGCATTATTTTTGTTAACCGTCAGTTTTGAATAAGGGCTATCAACGAGTACATATTTGTTTTCACTCTTATATTCCGCTTCCGGTCGATCCTGCTTTTGATTAAGAAAAAGCAGATAAACTTTATTTTCAGACATCATTGTATAATTATACTGATTTTCCCCTCCGGCTGAACAAGATATAATAACATTTGATTTTCCTTGCCAGTTGAATTTTTTATCCATTTGATTACAATTTTTTGAGCTTTTATAAAAGTCTATGTTTTCCGTACTTGTATAAACAGGTTCATACACATGAATTGTTTTACCATTTAAGCTGTTATCACCACTTATTACAGTAGATATTTGAATATCGGATAAACAACATTTGTTTTGCAATTCCCGGGTTCCTGTAAAACGGCAAGTAGCGATAAGCTGTGATTTAGCGGAAAGTTTGTTATAATCTACATCTGAAATACCTCTGGGTCCAGGAGAATAATTATAATAAGAATTTAAAACAGCATCTTGATTGAGTGAAAATTCAGTATAACTTGCCCTGGTTGACAGACCTAAAACAAGGCAGAAGGTCAGCAGGGCTCCCCATATAATTATCCAATAACGTAATTTCACTGCTTAACCTCCTCAACTTCCTGAAGGCACCCTTCCGACATTTTAAATTTGCGGCTGCATAGGCTTGAAATATCTTCTTTGTTGTGGCTTTCTTTTTATATTGTCGCGCCTCTTTTTTGTTCTTCTGTCAGTACATTACGAATAAGCTCCACGCCGTCTTCATCCAACGCATTTGTGGGCTCATCAAGAATAAGCAAATCCGGATACTCCATAATGGCCTGCGCGATTGCAAGACGCTGCTTCATTCCGAGACTATATTTTTTATAGGTTCGCTTGTCATTCGGGTCAAGCCCCACACGGCTAATGGCATTTTTGATTTCCTTGTCGCTTATTTTATGGCGAATGGAAGCAAGCATTTTCAGATTTTTAAAACCCGTATATTCACCCCAAAAACCTACTGACTCAATTATTACACCTAAATTTTTGGGAAAAGAAACATCTACATCGATTTTTTCGCCAAACACAGAAATTTTACCGCTTGTAAGATGTATCAGTCCGCAGATTGCGCGAAATAGCATCGTCTTGCCTGAACCGTTTGTACCAAAGAAGCCATAGAGGCCACCTTTATCCAGTGTTAGACTTACATTATCAAGAATTGTTCTGCCTTTGAGATGTTTCGTTGCATTATTTATAATGATTTGTTCCACTTAATTTTCTCCTTCCGGTACGGTCAATAAATCCATTTTATTTATCAGAAAAATGCCGATAACTATTTCAACTGTAATCGCAATTATCATATATATGAGAGAAAAACAGACATTAAAGTTCGGCAGAGGGGTTATTTGCATATAATTTTGCTGTAATACAAACGGCGTCTGATGCCATGCGTACATGCCCTGTGAAACAGGTAGCAGGGACGATATTTCAGAGGAAGAGAATATTCCGGCAATCAACAGAAGCAAATAGGTGCTAATTCCAATCAAATATGAAATTACTGTGCCAACTTTAACTGCAAGCAGGTTTATTGGTAATAACAGCATAAATAAAGACAGCACATTAAAGGGCAGAGTCGATAAAGACAAAATGATTGTTGCTTCAAAATCCACCGTAATTACATTGACTTTTACAAAAATGAAAAGTAGAAAGTATTCTAACAAATAAAAAGTAAAAATCCAGCCTAATAAGCCAATAGCCTTTTTGACAAACCACGAAAAACGGCTTGTAGTACGCGTGAATATATAGACGCAGCAGTTGGAATAATCATCCTCAATGTAGCTGACAAGAAAGAAGCTAAGTAGAAAAGTAGGCAGCAGGGCAAAAAGAAGCGTTAATATACTTGATTTGCTGTTGAAAAGAGCACCGCCTAAAAGCGTGAAAACACTATACGATGCCGGAACTTTTCTTGTAAAACTGATTACATAGTATATTGAGATAAGGGAAATAAGCTCTGCTATTCCGATACGCAACGCATATTTCCATTTATTCATGATTTTCCTCCGCTTTACCTATAAAGTTCTTTTTAGACAGAATAACCTCAGAAATCACAGTTAAAAAAATAACAATTGAAAACAAAAAAGGTATATTAACCGATGCTGTTTTGAGATCGGCTATTGCTACCCGACCTGAGCCACAGGACCACGTTACAGTTTTTACTATGTTCATTGCTAAGTAGTCTATTGCCCCGTATACAACAACTACAAGAGCACTTACATAGCTTTTTGAAAACAATAAATAAAAGATTGAGTAAAACAATGAACAAACTAGAAAATAAAGAAATTGCAAAACAAATGAAAAAAAGAAATAAGGTAGATGATTCACAGCTGAACTATATTGAAAAAACACAATAGGTAACGCTGTAATGTTTAGTAATACAGCGAAGGATAGTGCATCAGCAAATATTAATTTACCTTGTAACAATAAGACTTTAAGACGGCTTCCAGACCGCAGAATGATTTTTTCATCTTGTAACAACGGGAAACTGCTAAATATCCAAATGCAATATACAATTGGAAGAACAAATGATATAAATTGAAAATTAAAAAAAATAGAATAATCATTTATGTAGTCAGAATATTTGCTGCCTGTTGATAATGCCACTTGTGTTAAGCGAGAGATAATAATGATGGCAATAACAGTGTATGTTGACTGTTGTTTATAATAATACTTTATATATAAGTTCACGTTAGTTCATCCCGCATCTTGTATATTTTCAAATATAGTAAAAAGCAGCAAACGATTGAAACCCCAATGGGAATACCTAGATATATGAATATTGAGGTGTCTCTCATTCCTACCATGTAAAGATAATAAGAAAATGCATTGTTACCGGGGAAAAGCATATCTTCCATAATTATAAGCAATGTAGGAATACATAAAATCAACAGCCTACGTTTGATGAAAAAAGAAAGTGTAAAAGAAAGCATCGCAAAAATACCCGCGCAAACCGCCATATAAAAAATTGCAAGAATATCATACAAAAATGGATGGCAATAAATTAAAGAAGGGAACAAAGCATAAATTTTATCCGGTGAGCTCCATGTGGGTGCATTAGAAAAATATTGCACCGAACTGTGAATAGGAAATATTAAAAATGAAAATATTAGGGATAGCAGAAATGGAATTAAAATAACAAGAAAAGCACCTGAAAGATTTACAAACGCACCCGATAGAATGTAGCTTTTACGCGAGCATCTGGTTATAATCATATTTTTTGCGTTTATCTTCCCATCAACAAACTGGCTGTCCGAAAACGTAAGGGAACTTATAAAAAAAATCAAAAGAAAAAAGAAAAATTGCATTACCGGAATATCCAGCATAGCTGCATGACCAATCCATCCATAAGCTGCCGAATAAAGTTGACTTATATCAAGTCCTAGCACTTTGCCGCATAGCTCACAAAACGAAATGGCGATAAAAAACAGTACCGCGGTAAGGCTGATTTTGAATTCATTTCTTGATAACATGTGAAAAAACTGCATTCTGATTATATTGTTTTTTCCTTTCACAAAAGCGCCACCTTCTAATAATTATAGAGAGCGCTATATTTATTTAGCGCTCTCTATTTACATAATTAGTGGAATGCTACTATACCTGTAATAGATGTTGGATCAGGTCCAAAAAACTGAGCCCAACCGTATAAATGAGCTTCGCCAGTCCAACTGGAATCATAATAACTGATAGTGGTAACTAAGCCGAGTGCACATGGGGTATTATCGGTTTGTCTATAATCAAGGTTTCCTGAATGCCTGTATGCTACACAATTAAAAGAGGTATTCTTATTTCCAAGCGAATCTACCTCAACCTTCATATTAGGAGGAGCTGATGAGTCCTTATTTCCAATTGCCACTAGGGTATTTGCCATTAAAGGAGGTAAGGTAGCCGTAAAAGTTACTGTATTTGCAAACGCAGGTATTGTCAAAACAGCAGCCAATGCCAGACATGAAACAGCCGTTGAAATCTTAATAAATTTTTTCTTCATTGACATTTTCTCCTTCAGTCTTAGTTTTTATATTTACATCCGACCGGATTATAAATACTATGGAATGTAGGGAATGATATGCTATTATACTATCACCAGATATATACAGAATCAAGAGAAAAACGACAATTAACAGTAAAATAACATCAATTGATTAATATAAATACGCTATTATTGCATTTATGCCTTTTTGTGATAAAATTATTTTAAATAAAGAACGGTATAATGACGTTTTCATAAGGAATTGATTAAATGTCTTTAAATCATGCATCAAGGTTGCTCTTTGCTTTTACAATGGTGCTGATAACATCAATTATTTGCAGCTTTTTTTTCACAACACCCGAGACAACCGTAATGGCAACAAGCAATGCCACAACATTAAATGTAGCTGAAAATATATTGAACAGCATTCCGGAACAAAATGAGTCAATTTCAACATTTGGGAAAATAGTCTATGGAAAAAGCGGATTAGGCACGGATTTGACATGCATCAAAATATCACCGTTAGGCAAGAAAAAATCTTCAATACTCATTACTTTTGAAATTCACGGATATGAAGATTTATTACCCAAAGACGGTCAGAAACTTGTTGAAATCGGGAACTCGGTTGCAAAATATTTTGAAAAAAGCAGAGGCTCGTTAAAAAATACAGAGCTTTATATTGTGCCATCGGTTAATCCTGACGGGCTTTCCCATGGTGATACGAATAACGGGGTGGGAAGATGTCAGGTTTCTCAAAAAACTGATATAAACAGAGATTTTGATTATAATTTTATTCATTTTCAAGAAAGTCGCAATTACAACGGCAAACAGCCTTTTTCCACACCTGAGGCAAAAGCGCTAAGAAACTTGGTACAATCCATAAAGCCAAATGCAGTGATTGATTGTCACGGGTGGGAGAATACGCTTATAGGCGATAAAGCGGTAACAAATTGTTTTGGAAACAGTTTGGATATTTACAGACAGCGAACCTTCTCCAGCTATGACCACGGTTATTTCAGCGCATGGGCCGGGACGCAGGGGGCAAAATCTATGCTGCTTGAGTATCCTACCGAAGCCTATAGTAAAAGTGACATTTATGCCGATAAAACAGTTGACGGTCTTAAAAATTTAATACATGAACTTGATTAGAATATTTTATTATTACATTTGCAAATAAAAACAGCAAAGCCCGGAGGCTATCCGCTTCGGCGGGGGGGATAACAAAACTATTCCGCTTTAATTTTGTGATTGCTATAGATATTTGATGACATTAAAAGTGAGACGGGTGAAAAATATGAGAAAAATCAAGGCGCTTAAAAAAGTTCGGATTATTCTGTCAGTGCTATCAATAGTTGTACTGGTAAGTTATTTGATCCTTGATTATACAGTCAAACCTATTGCTCTGCCTGCGTATTATGCCGGTATGATTCTTTTGGCTGTGAGCAGTATAATGATGATTATAATAAGCCGTTTGGAAAAGCAAGATAAAAAGCTGTAATAAATCCAAGTGAATAGAGAACAAAAACGCCGCCAATCTGAATATCGGTTGGCGGCGTTTTGTTCTGTCATTAACATTGTTGCAACAGAAACAAAAGTCTACTATAATATTGTTAATGCACCAACGGATGGGAGGACAAGCCATGAACAAAGAAGAACAGCTCATAACTGGTTTCCGAGACTTATACAACAAGACGGTTTTTCTTAATAATAAGATGGAAGACAGTCTTAAGGGTTATAAGTCTTCTGAAGTACATTGCGTTGATTACATTGGAAGAAATTTAGATTCCAATGTGACAAAACTTGCGGAGTCCTTTTATATGACCAGAGGTGCTATAAGTAAAATAACTAAGAAGCTCATACAAAAAGGCGTTATCGAAAGTTACCAGAAGCCGGATAACAAGAAAGAAATCTATTTTAGGCTTACTGAACAAGGGAAAGTAATTTGTAAAATCCATGATGAACTGCATAAAGAGTTTCGAGAGCGGGATAAAGCTGTATTTGATCAGGTAACCGAGGAACAATTTGATATCATGCTTAGATTTGTGGAAAGCTATCGTAGGCATCTGGATGCAGAAATAAAGAAGCAAGG
>DBTI01000217.1 GCA_002306975.1 Ruminococcaceae bacterium UBA1320 | reverse complement strand
CTTATTCCAAATAGAAAGTTTCAAAGAGAATTCGCGTCAAAATTCATGAGTTACGATTTTTACGCGAATTATTGCCATAAGTTTATTTGGAATTCGTATGAGTTTATGGCAATAGTATAACATCTTATGCGCGTGCCGTTTGTGACAATGTTACGCAGGCGAAAAAACCAAAAGCCGCTCCCGTAAAAAACGCAGACGGGAGCGGCTTGATCATTTGTATTGAATTTTTGTACCTACGCCTGTTTCGACAAGCTCGGCCGCTTTTGAGAGTGCGATCTTTGCACCAAGGTCGGTGCAGTGGCAGGCATGCAGTTTGGCGGGCTTGCACGCTTCCATAAAGCGCACTGTCCCGTCCAGCAATCTTTTGCCCGGGTTGAGCAGGTGGAACCCGCCGATGATGTCCGCAATGCGGTCGTCGTTGCAGACCTTGCGGGCATAGTCGACCGTGTTGCAGATGCCTGCGTGGGCACACCCCGTGATCAGCACAAGCCCTTTTTCCGATTTATAGCAAAGCGCCGAATCGTCAATCAGATCGTCGGGGCATGCAACACCGTTGTCGAGCTTCTCACCCAGCGGATTCCTCTGTTCAAAATCATGCGTCCGCGCGATTTCGCCGAGAAAAACAAGCTTTTCGGTGAGCCAGACGGGCGACGCGGATAGTTTAAGCGAAAAGCAGCGTGCGAGAACTTCCGGCGATAGGGTAAGCCCAATCTGCTCGCCGTCGGCCTGTTTTGGTTTGAGCGCATCGGGGTGCGCCACAAGAGAAATCTCCTGTCTGCTCTTTCCATAGTAGTTCAAACTGCCCATTAAGTGCGGCAGCCCCCAGGTGTGGTCAAGATGCCCGTGCGACAGCACTATTGTATTGACCTTTCGCAGATCGATTCCCATCTTTCCGGCGTTTTTGCAGGCAAGATCCGAATAGCCGGTGTCGAACAGGATACGCTTGTCGCCCTCTTCTATATAAAAGGAAAGCCCCGGTTCGCCGCAGTAATATTTTTCGATCAGCGTGTTGTTGTCGACAAGCACTGTCAATCGCATACAATTCGCCTGCCCTCTAATCATTTTCGCACAGCTTTGCCTATAGTATATTCGCAATCCCTACCGGATTGCAAACGCCAATTCGGAAATTGTGTAGTGCTATGATTTTAGGATTGTATATTGTCATCCCTTTAGAATCGTAAACTGTACGGCAAGGGAGGTCAGTGACAAAACAATCCAGCAGACAAAGCCGAGCAGAATCGGCCTGCCGCCGCTTTTCACGAGCTTCACAACATTGGTATTCAGGCCGATGGCGGCCATTGCCATGACAATGACGAATTTGCCTACCTGCGCAAGAAAACTGCCCGCGCCCTGTGGCATAGGAACAAAGGTATTGATGACGCAGGCTGCCAAAAACCCGAGGACGAACCAAGGAAAGATCTTTGAAAGACTGTAATGGCTCTTCTTGGCCTTTCCGCCCGCCGCTTTGCGTGATGTATAAATCGCGAGCGCCAGTGTGACCGGTACGATCATCAGCGTTCTTGTCAGTTTCACGATGACGGCAAGATTTCCCGCCGCGTTGCTAAAGGTATAGCCCGCCGCAACGACCGACGACGTATCGTTGACGGCGGTTCCGGCCCATAGCCCGAAGCTGTGGTTGCTCATGCCAAGAAGATGCCCGAGAAACGGGAACAAAAATGCCGCGATCACGTTAAAAAGAAAGATGGTCGAAATGGAATGCGCCACCTCGTCGTCGTCGGCATGAATAACAGGCGCTGTCGCCGCGATGGCCGAGCCGCCGCAAATGGCCGTGCCGACCCCGATGAGGGTAGCGGTTTTACCCTCCACCTTTAAAAGCCTGCCCGCGATAAATGCGGCTAAAAACGCGGCTGTCAGCGTAAAGCACATCAGTATAAGCGTCTGACTGCCGACCTTAAACACACTGAAAAGATTCATGTCAAAGCCCAGCAGAATAATGGAATATTGCAGCAGCTTTTTGGAGGTAAACCGCACGCCCTCATGAAACAGCACGGGCCGTTTAAAAAACGCCAAAATCATACCGAACAGAATGCCGAGCACCGGGCTGCCGATGAGGGGAAAAGCCTTGCCGATCAGCCATGCCGGAACCGCGATAACCCCGCAAAGCAGAATGCCGGGCAGCATTTTTGTAATTGTTTTCAAATGAATTACCCCTTTCCGCCTATTATCATACATCTTGACAGATAATAAGTAAAATATTATTATCTTATTATCGTAATAAGTAAAAACTAATAAGAAAGCCCACAAACCAACGGTTTGTGAGCCTTCCTATATTAAAGCGTATTCAGTAAATTATAATTAACAAAGATTCTCCCCTAAAATTGAAACTTTTGTTTTTTAATTGCCTCTTCAATTGCCTGTTCAAAATTATTTTTAACAAAATATTGACTTGTTATACAAATGCAGTCAAATAAGTAGTATGTTACTCACAACATATACTGCATTTAAAAATGCCATCTGACACGTAATTTAGAAAGGTTATTCTGAAGGCCATTTATCTATTATTGCATTCTGGTAATTAGAAGGTAATTCAAAACTTTTAATGTGCTCATATTTTTCAATTTGAACTTTAGAACCTGGTTCTATTTTTAATGTAATATTATCAACACCTACCGAGTTGTGAGGCCCTATATAAGGCATAACCTGAACTTTTATAACAAATACAAATGTTCGATAACCAAAAGGTCTATCTATGCCTAATACATCAACCTCATACGGGGCAACTGTAGGTAAAATTTTAAAGTATTTTTTATAATAGTTATTTACTGCTTTCTGTATAGATGGGTCAAGTAGCGTAATATAAATATCCTGATAAAGTTCTTCTGTTGACCCCTCTATTGGTTTGTAAACCTTACTTGTTACAGCCGATACTTTATCAATTGGACTAAATATACAAAATAGCGCTACAATAGTTGTTAACCCGTAAATCATAATCTTCTTCACTATCTTCACTTCCCATATTTATAGTTTAGACACAAAGGGTATCACTATTAGTGTCACTTTTTTCTAGCAAACGACAAAAAAAGAAAAATTCACGAGATTAAACTCGTGAATTTTCACATTTTTAAGTGGCTTATTAATTGAACTATCCCATACATCGATGATACCATTCAACTATTTCTTCGGGCAAAACATCCAAATAAATATCGGTTGTCTGACAATTTTCATGTCCCAGTGCATCTTTAATAACATCTTCATCTTTTCCTTTGGCTAAAAGATTCCCAGCAAAAGCATGACGAAAAAAATGGGGCGATATTTCATGCTTTAATCCTGCCTCATCAACGCATTCTTTTACCATTAAGCGTATCCATTCACTGGTAACCCTCTTTCCTGCTGAAGTCTCTAATAGAGAAGAGCAGTTATTAGAGTGCTTTTCAAGATATTTACTTAAGACATTAGCAGCGGTTTCAGAAAAAAAGACAACTCTCCATTTATTTCCTTTGCCCAATACTCTTGCGGTACGGCTTTGAATATTGATATCGCTGATTTTGAGAAGTCTCAGTTCATTACAACGACAACCTGATGACAGCAAGAACTCAACAATCACTCTGTGAACAAGTGACAATCGTTCTGCTGCCATTTTTAATTGTTCTTGCTCGTTTTTTTCTAATCCTCTTGGTAATGGACGATTCAATTTTGGATACCACCTCTTTTTTATTAGCGTTTTATTAATATAGCCTTCTTTTCGACAATGCGCAAAAAAGGTGCTTAATACATGGATGTAGAATAGCTTCGTTGATTTGGCTTTTCCATTTGACATTCTTTCAATTACATTATAAATATCAATTGAAGTCAAATCTGACAAATTTTTTGTAATTCCATTAATGAAGTTCTCTAAAGCTCTTCGGTATTCATCAACTGTAACAGGAGATTTATTCTCTGACTTTAGAGTTAATAGGAAATCATTCAGAGCGTATAAATTCTCAGTACCGAATGACTTTTTGTCGGATACCCAGTAATCTGTTTTCAATTTGTTTACCCCCTTATTAATATTCCAATCTTTTTTTGCGTGCTTCCGTGCACAATTTGGTGTAGATTAGGGTTGATTTATAATTCATATGCCCAAGTAAAGCCTTAATGTATCTAAGTGGCATTCCTTTTTCAGCAAGATGAGCTGCGAAAGTATGCCTGATGCAGTGAGGCGTTACTTTGAAATCAGTGTCCAAATATTTCGCATAATTCTCAAATTTATTACGGATGCAAGCTGTACAAAATGGGCGTTCTGCGGTCGATGCAAACAAATACGGACTCTGAATAATGCGCTGTCCTAAATAATATATTAGCCGCTCTTTACATTGCGTTGTAAACGGCACAATTCTTTCCATGTCACCTTTACCTTTCCGAATATTAATTTTTAGTAAATCCCAATTAATATCCTCCAATTTGATATTCATTAATTCACTTATCCTTACTCCTGTAGCATACAACGTTTCAGTAACAGTTCGCATCAAAACATCATCCTTTGTCAATTCGAAAAGTTGAGCAAGCTGGGCATGTGACAGATAGCGAGGCAGACCTTCTACGGGCTTATCGAACTTTTTTCCTTTTGTAGGGTCACTTAAAATCAATTCATCTTCATAAAGAACTCGAAATATGGACTTTAGCGTTGCTAATTTGAAATTAACCGTAGCTGGTTTTTTGCCCATCTGGTCTAGTTCAACACACCACATTCTAACATCTGATCTGGTGACTTCATCAAAGTTTTTCTTACAATATTCGCAAAACTGCTTAAGAGTTAACCTATATATCCGCTTGGTTTCACGTGTGAATCGTTCACTATTCTCTTTAAAAAAGTATTCTATCGTTTCAGTATTAGTCATATTTCATCACTCCATTATTTT
>DBTI01000220.1:12410-23297 GCA_002306975.1 Ruminococcaceae bacterium UBA1320 | reverse complement strand
AATACCCAATTTTTTGTCTCCCGTCGACTTAGCCTCATAAAAATGGTAGACATTTGTATCCATAACAACCCGCCATGGCTGCTTGTTGACTGCGGAAGGTGCAAGCCGCAGCATTTCCAGCGCAAAGGCAAATTCACCCGCTTCAGTCTGGGTCAACGGCCGTGAAAAATTCCGCTTGAAAAAGAGTTCATTCCATGGCTTTCGCTGATCCGACTTTGCAATCCATCTTGTAAACGATTCCATCGTCCTTTTTTTGCCCAAAGGATAGCCAACAGGTGAGATTGCCGGAAAAAGTTCTCCTTCTTCCAAACCCATGGCCGCAGCGAATCCGCTGCGGCGAAATGTCCCGCCAAGCCAGCAGGTGCCAAACCCCACTGACGTGATATACAGGATCAGCTTTTCGAAGGAATAGCCCAACGCTTCCAACGCCAGTTCGCCTTCCGCGACCGTAGCGCCAATAAAATCATCTGCGCCTTTTATAACACCATAGGTGCCCAGCTTTTCCCCGTCCACCGAAGCTTTTGCGTTCAACAGGTGAAATTTTACATTCACCGAAAAAGGGTTGGACAGAGTGGTGATGTAGGCATTGAGTTTCGCTTTATCCTCCTGAGAAAGCGGGTGTTCTTTATAAGTTCTTACACTGCGGCGCTCCTTGATGGTTTTTTCAATGGGAAAATCCATTTTCATATTACATTCCTCTTGCATCAGGCCAGCTTCTGATAGAGATTTATTTCACCGGCCTTTTCTACAAAGCCTGTGAAAGCGGCAGTTACTTCTTTAAAATGCGTTGACGTCATATGCTTGTTGAGAGATTCCCTATCTTCCCACTCTTCAATAATCGTGAGAATCTGAGGATTGGAATCATCCTGAAACAACTCATAACGAATGCATCCAGAGTCGTTTTTCGTTGTTTTCTCCACAAGCTGCCTAGCCAACGCGATGAATTCATTTACCTTATCCGTTCTGATAAAATTTTTTGCCACGACCTTAATCATTGTAGATTCTCCTTTTCGGCTTGTTGCCACTTCTCATAATGCACTTTTTCCGCCTTATATCGGTCGGCAAACACATTTTCCTGCCCATCAGGGTAGCCTACGGAAATCAGCGCGAAGGGTTTCATATTATTCGGAAGTTTAAACAGGCGGCGCACATTATCTGCCACAGCATCCGCCGTTGCAACACCAAACCATACGCCTCCAAGTCCCAGATGAACGGCTTCAAGCAACAGGTTCTCGGCTGCTGCACCCATGTCCTGCTCCCATGCCGTGGAAACCTTCAGCTCATTTTCATTTGCAAGCAAAACGAAAGTGACAGCAGAACCCGCAGCCGGTTTTGCGTAAGGCGACGTTTGGGAAAGCTGCTCTAGCATTGCTTTGTCCTGCACGATAATAAATTCCCATGGTTGCTGGTTCGCCGCTGAAGGAGCCTGCATAGCAGCCCTTAGCAGTTTGTCGATTTTTTCCGGCTCGACGGCCTGCTCTTTAAATTTACGGATGCTTCTTCTTGTAAATATTTCTTTCATAATCAAATACCTCCTGATGAATCATGTTGAATGAATTTAATCTTTAGGATTGTCCAATTTACACAGCAGCTTACTGCTGATTGTGATAAATTGCTCGATTTCTTTTTCTGTAAGAATACCTTTGTACATATTGTGCAGATTATTCCATGAATTTATTATGTCCGGTTGTAAAGTCATTCCATCCTCTGTCGTGCAAATAAAAACATTTTTTCCTTCTGTTTTTCCTGAAACAAGTTTTTTACTTTCCAGCTTTTCAACAAAGCGTGTTATGGTGGAAGGCGTCAAATGCAATGTCTCTCCGATTTCTTTCTGATAGATGCCACCTTCCCGGTTCACGATGTATAAGAGCAACGCATGGCTTGGTGACAATCCTGTTTTACTGAAAGCTTCGTCCGCTATTTTACTGAATACGCGCGCGAGTTTTGTTGTAGAAAAGAACAAACAGCCATTCAGTTTACATTCCTGTTCACCCATATCATCTTTGCCCGACAATATAATCACCTCGTTTGTTTGTACATACAATTATATAATGTATACATACTTTTGTCAACATGCACTGTATTGTATTACAGTAGCAATTTTCAAAAAAACAAGCTGACCCCGTTAAAAAACGTTGCCAGCTTGAGTAAAACGATGATATTCCGCGATACAGCCTATTCTTTTCTGTCTGTTATCTCTGATGCTGAATAAGAACAGCACCTTTAAACTCTGTCACCATTTCACATCAACATATTTTGTCGATAGCGAGATTGATTTCAAAAGTCTGACCATTAACGATCATCTCAATGGTAACTACCTTTTCACTGCTCGCGGTAGCAGAGAATTTACCTGTCATTAGCGTGGGTGTTGAAATATCGATATTCACACCCACCCCTGCAAACTCAGTTGAAGCATTTGCTGTGAGCATGTTGGTCAATTCAGAGATTGCGCTTTGTGCCATTTCGTCAAACGAGGGAATCTCCATTCCCATTAACATAACAGAAGCGATCCCGCTCGCACATTCCTCGGTTATGCCATAAATCACATTTCCACGAATATCCCCGATAAGACCGAGTATCACGATAATGCCGGGCGTTTCTAAATTTCTTCCACGCTCATAAATACGTCCTAACTGAATATCAGTAATGCCAAGCTGCGGCAAAACTGTAAGTACTGAATCGACAAAAGGCTTTATATACTTGTCGTCCATTCTCCTTCACCCCTTTTAAACCCTACATTGACATAAAGATCCCCAAAAGCAGTAGTGGCCTTAGATGAGGTAATGGTGTCAAGATCGGATTTTGAAATAATCAGCGATTCACCGTGCACGATAGTGGGCGGAGCAACGCGAAGACCAAGAAGTTTATCCTTGCGGTTGAGCATGGAGCAGGTGTTCCCTGCTGCGATGTTAGCAATCTCGGCAAGAATATTGATCATTTCCTGTGTGTTTTTTGGCTCACGGCCAAGCAGTTTCACAGCAATATTAGTAACTGTCTCATTCGAAGTATCAAAGATAATACGACCGACATATTTGCCGGTTATCCCCATCACAACAGAGATTCCATGAGACACCTGTTCATTGTTTGAGTTATTCTCATCACCGAATGTCGGTACCGCCTTAAAAAACTTATTAAAGGTATCGGTAAGGGTCTCTTTTACGACAGTATAATAAATTTCTTCAAGCTCTTTGAAAAGTTCTTCATCCGCCATAACACGGTTGATGATAAGCGCAAGTTCCTCAGCGTCTACAGGCTTTTGCACATAGCCGGAGACATTCACTTTCTTTGCTTTTTTCACAATTTCGTCATCCATCATTGAGCTGACAACAACCACCTTGACGTTCGGATCCATAATATGAATCGCTTTAGTCACTTCAAGCCCATCCGCCCCGGGCATGGTCATATCCATGGTGACAAGATCAGGCTTAAGTGTCCTTACCGCTTCAAGTGCTTCTTCAAGATTATTGGCGCTGCCCAAGACCTCGAAACCCTGATTAGTGAGCATTTCGCTCAACATCGCGACAGAAAACATCGAATCATCAATGACGACAATTTTACAATTCTTCATTGCCACATCACTCTTTCATCTGCAAGTCAGTTATTTGGAGCACAAAAACAATTGACAAATTTAGGTAAATCGCATAAATAGTCATTGTATTTTTAACAACATTATAGAGAATAAACCGAATGCTTGCAAGCTTTTTTCGGATTCATTTGCTTTTTTTATCAGAGCGTGCTTTTTAAATCTTCGCCGTTCAATACTGTACACCGATTTTTTTCGTGCTTTTACTTATGTTTCTGTCTGTTTCCCGAAGTGAATCCAACACTTTTGAAGGGCGGGCTTTTTCTTTTCTGTTTATCACAGCTTGAATCCGCCGTGTCATTCCCTTTGTTAAAAAGGACGATCTCCGGCTCATAGCTTTCTATATACATGTTTTCCGCCTGTCTCTGTACTTCTTGCAGTTCCTCTATCACATCCGTGACCTTATTAAACAATTTAGCGTACATTTGCTTATAATCTGCCATTTTTATCACCCCAGCATAATCTTAGAACAATATGTTCAAAATATCAATAGATTAATTTGTTCTAAGCTATAATTTTTTTGGTGATGACGATGAAAATATACGCGAGAATCCGTAATCTACGAGAAGATCGTGATTCGACACAGGCACAGGTTGGTGCCGCAATTAATGTGCCTCAGCGGACTTATGCCTACTACGAATCCGGTCAAAGAATGATACCTCCGCACATTCTGTGTGCTCTTGCTGATTTATATGAAGTCAGTGTTGATTTCCTGCTCGAACGTACCGATAATAAAAAGCTGAACCGCTGAAGCGGTTGCACCGCAGGCAATTTTCACTTTTACTTGCGTTTCTGTCTGTTTTCCAAAGTGAATCCCACACTTTTGGAAGATGGACTTTTTCTTTTCTGTTTATCACAGTTTGAATCCGCCGTGTCATTCCCCGTGTTAAAAAGGACGATCTCTGGTTCAAAGCTTTCTATATACATGTTTTCCGCCTGTCTCTGTACTTCTTGCAGTTCCTCTATCACATCCGTGACTTTGTTAAACAATTGCGCGTACATTTTCTTGTAATCTGCCATTATTCACATCTCCATGAACATAATTTAGATATGTTTTATATCCGCATTGCTCATTGTAGCACATAAAGCGTCTAAAATAAACACATAATATATTTATTTTGGAGTGATTTTATGTCCACGAAGAGCCTTTCTTTACGGATTGACGAGGAACTATTAAATAAACTGCATATTGTAGCCGATTATGAAGGACGTTCTGCAAACAGTCAGATTTTGATTCTAATCAGGGACTGTATCGACGGCTACGAAAAAACGCACGGCAAAATCGAGCTGGAATCAAAATGATGTTTCAATAATAAACAAGCCCAACCGCTTAAGTACATTTCTTGATAATTTGACATTTTTATCATCCTTGCATAATTTTAGGACAGATAGTCCAATATGTCAATAGGACTTATTGTCCTATTGTATGCTTGCTTTGGTGATTGAAATGAAACTAAAAATACGTGATATGCGTGAAGACAACGATTTAACCCAGCAGCAGATTGCAGAATATCTCCTATGTGACCAATCCTTATATTCCAAATATGAACGTGGGGAACGGGATGTGCCTTTAACTATCATGATAAGACTTGCGCAGTTCTATAAGACAAGCATTGATTATCTCGTTGGGTTGACCGACAACCGACAGCCCTATCCCTGACCTTGCTGCCGCCTCTTCCACCTCCAACTTAAAACCGGAAACAGGGCGCACTTCATTTTTGCAGTAGTCTGCCATTTTTATCACCCATGCATATCTGCAAGTTTTCGACAAATACTATTTTATGCGAAAATCGCATAAAAGTCAATATGCAATTATCGCATATATTACAATGTCGTTGGGGTGAGTTTATGTACCAACGGCTTAAAGATTTACGGGAAGACCGGGATTTAAACCAACAGGCTCTTGCTGATTTCCTGAATGTCAACCAGACAACATACTCAAGATATGAAAGCGGAGTATTGGACATACCAAGTGTTTCGCTTATTAAACTTGCGCAGTTCTATAAAACAAGCATTGACTATCTGGTCGGGTTGACCGACAATCGGCACCCCTATCCCTGACCTTGCCACCACAGGAATTTTGTGAATAGCCAAGATCACTCCAAGAAAAAACGCCGCCCGACCTAGAAAAAAGGAAGGGTGGCGTTTTGCTTTTTATAGCTGTAATTTTTACAGTATCTTTGTAAACAGCAGGGTTAAAAAAGCGCCGAAAGCAGCAGAACCGACAATCTTTAAAAGTGAAACAGTCCAATCACGCTTTTTCGGCTTGACGCCGGGAACGGGCAGAGCTCTGTCGTTTGAACAGCGGTCAATAATTTTCCGGGCCTCCTGCGAAAGCGTGTATTCGCTTGCGCCGTGACAGCCCTCCATGCTTACAAAAAAAATTGCACGCTCAAAATAACTGCTGCCTGTCTCTTTTATTTCAACAATGCGTTTTGTCGCGCCCTTGACCATATTGTGATCCATCCTTCCGCCCAATTTGCCGACCCATATTTTCAGCCGGAATCATACTTCTATTTTGGACGTGAGGATGGTAATTATTCGCCATTCGAGGCAATATTTTCACAAGACTTTAAAATCACATATTTTTCTGCAAAGCAACCAAAATACTGATGCATAATATGCATTCCGATGTATTTTATGGCTATGAGATATGCATTTGCAGCTTGATATTTTGTTATACATGTTGTAATCTTTCAAAGCGTTTGTGTATAGTCAATGAGCTTTAACCTATATATGCTATTAGAGTTTTTATCTTGTTTACATAATTTTTGTTGATAACTCTGTTGAAAGTGTTGAAAACTATTGCTTCGCCTTAACAACTGTGCCGTCCGAATAGGTGTGAAAACTATTGACACCTATTATTTTGCGGGATTATGTAAAATTACAGGCTGTTTATGCTCATATATCATCAATATTCGACTTCTTCCTGCATTTTCAAAATCTCAACGTCTGCCGTTCAAAAACGCAACCGCGTTTTTAACCGCATCTCTCAGATTGCCGAAGTCTGCTCCGTTGTTCCGATAGTCATACATTTTGCAGAATCCGCTTATGTCTTCTCTTAGCCCGTCCAAACCCTTGCGGGTAACGCTTGATACAGCCTCATAAAATTCGGGGAAAGATTTTTTATCAAGCGACTTTATGCCTTTTGAGAGAAGGAGGGCATAGTCAGCCAGACAAAAGCATGGCTGATTTCTCACGCTTTCCCGGAACTCAGCCTCGTTTTTCCACATCTTGAACAGCGTATCAAGCTCCTTGTCTAAAGAACGGTTCATACGGTTGCAGACATAACAGGAATGTGTGATTTCTCCGGCGTCGCCTGCGCTTGCCGTCGCCAGTGACGCCGGACTGTGAAGCACAGAAGGTTGGTGACTTCCAAAAACAGCGTTGTCGATTTCCTCAAGATGGCTTTCGAGCATGAGCGCAAGCGAAAGGCGGTTGCTTCGGGTGCACATCATGTTTATATGCTGGGGGCAAAAGCCAAGGTGGTTTGTCTCGTGCCGTATATCCGGCTCCATCATTGCGGCGCCCATTACAAAATCGAGCGCACGCTCCTCAAGTTCCGCGCGCATGCGGCATATCGGGCAGCCGTCTTTAACTTCAAATACCTCATTTACCGGTATTGTGCAAATATCCTCTTTCATAAGCTTTACAGCACTGCGTGCAATGCTGCTCTTTCCTCCCTGTCCGCAGCGCGTAACGCGCCGTTATTTTAATATTCCATGCATTTTTTGAAAATATAAAATTACTGATTTCGAGCATCAAAATCGTTTGCCTATATATTTCGCCGTTTTGAATTTCTTCGATGATTTTTTAAAACAACCCTTTTGCAATTCCAAATAAAAAGGAACGTTAATCAAAACTATTCCCCTTTACTTCCATTATCGCTATAGGTAATGATATCATCTAATTAACCTTTCCGTCAACAAATGCGGCTGATTAGATAATTTCTTAAAAAAAAAGCGGCAAACCGTCTCTGTACAGAGATAGCTTGCCGCTTGAAATAAACATATTAATTGAACAATAACGGGAAAAATAGTGTTCTCTTCTCCACCTCCGGCGGGAAGATAACACGACTATCCCGCTTTAATTTTGATGGCATTTTTAATATTTCCCGAATTGGTTGCCATCCAGATCTATTCTCACAGGTGACGGTCTGGTTTTAGATAGTTCAATTTCTGTCTGTGGATTAGATAGATGGGTGGATTGATGCATTTCGCCTCTGATTTTAAAATGAGCCACTTTTGTTTTTAACATTTCCGCTTGACCTGACAGTTCTTCACTTGCCGCCGCGCTCTCCTCAGCCGTGGCGGAGTTTGTTTGGATAACCTGTGATACCTGCATTATCCCCTTGTCGATCTGTGACAAGCCCATAGCCTGTTCGTTCGACGCTGTGGCTATTTTCCCGATGAGTGATTCCATACTGTCTATGCCTTTAACTATGCTATCCAGAGCCACCGCCGTTTTGTTTGTAATGGTGTTGCCAAACTCGACCTTGTTTATTGTTTCTTCGATGAGTGCGGTGGTCTCGCTTGAAGCCTTGGCGCTTCTCGCGGCAAGGTTGCGAACCTCTTCGGCGACAACTGCGAAGCCTTTGCCCGCCTGCCCTGCTCTTGCCGCCTCGACAGCGGCGTTAAGGGCAAGAATATTTGTCTGAAACGCGATATCGTCAATCGTTTTAATTATTTTTGAAATGCTGGTTGAAGAAACCTTTAAATCTTCTACAGCTTTGAGCATTTCATTCATATGCGCCATTCCTGTTTCCGCATCTTTCTTAACCGTGATAGCAAGTGTGTTTGCTTTGCCGGCATCTACCGCATTCGTTTTTGTCTGTGTGGCGATCTCCGAAATTGAAGCCGTCAGTTGTTCAACCGAGCTTGCCTGTTCCGCAGCCCCCTGTGACAGGTTTTGACTGCCTACGGAAACCTGCATAGAACCCGAAGCCACCTGCTCCGATGCGGCGCTTATGCTGCCCATTACGTCATTTAGGGAATTCAGGATATGATTAAGTGCTTCGGAAATCTGAGAATAATCCCCTTTATAGCTTCTTACTGTGTTGACTGCCAAATTCCCGCCGCTTATTTGCGACAGAATTTCCGTAATTTCTGTCGTGACGCCATTTAACGTCGCTGCTGTTAAGTTTATATCCTCCGACAGCTTGCCCAGCTGTCCTTTATATCCTTTTCCCATGCTTACGTGAAGACTGCCGGAAGACATGGAGCTGAATATTTCAGCTTCTTCGCTTATATATGCCGCAATGTTTTGGAACATTTTTTCGAGTGAAACAATAATGACTTTGAATTCGCCTTCAAACTGGCTTATCTCTATTTTATAGTCGAAATTACCGCTTTCGGCCGCGGATGCAAGGGCCTCCGACTGCGTGATAAGGTTATAAATGCTCTCCATCATTTTGGTAAAGGCGGGCACCATTTTGTCATTTTCACTTTTTTTGCCCATCTTTCTTAGTGCTTCAAGCTCTGAAATATCTCCTTTTGAAACTTTAATCGCTATTGTTTCAAGATAGCGCAGCCTTGTCGAAACAATAGTCATGCTATCAGATATATTTTTAAAATCGCCGCTATATGAATCAGACATGTCATGGGTATAGTCATTTACTGAAAAATCTTTTAAAACGTCAATCAATTCTTTTATCGGATTTGAAACAGCCTCAAGCGCATTGTCGAAATCTTCTATGATGGATTTATATTTGCCTTTTAGGCCGCTTGTATCACAAGTATTCCCGATGATTACTCCGTTAGCGGCATTAAGCGACAGGTTTTTTGCTTCTATGTCAAGTCTCTCCAGTGATTGTGCTATGCCAAAAATCGCGGAAACTATATTACTATTTTTTGATAATTGTGATAAACTTTGATCTTTATCTAGGTCAGATATGTCTCCGGCCGCTAACTTGGATAAACAGTCTGAAATAAGGGAAAATTGCAGGTAAGCTGTGTCCGCATTATCTGTTGCTTCTTTAAAATCACCGGCGTATTCTTTTTGTGCGTGATGGGAAAAGTCCGATGACTTTATACTATTTAAAGTCTCATTTATATCCTCTAATGGTGCGGAAAAGCTGTCAATAACCGTGTTCAAATTTTGCAATATTTCTTTGTAACACCCACCGAAATTTGATGTATCGGCTCGAAGCGTTGTTTTGCCCTGCGTTATTTCTGCTTTAAGTGTGCCTGTTTTTTCAGAGAGTGCCGACATTTTTCTTGCAATAGTTTCGATGGCCTTGCCGATCACGTCATGGCTTTCAGGTTTTGTTACTTGCAAATCGCCGTTTGCGATTTTATCCAAAGCTTCTTTGTTATTCAGCGTATTTTTATTAATCCGCTCTATAAGTCTTGCAATTTGCCCAAAATCACCTCTTTTCGCTAAAAGTGATTTTTCCATCGTTGCTGTCAAATCACCTTCTAAAATTTTTGTAAGATAGTTTTTTAATGAGCTTGTGCACTTTGACATTTCAATACCTCCATACCGTTTATTGGTCAGTCTTTTCATTTTTGATAATATCTCTACTCTAATTATTCTGAAAGAAAAGACATAAGAAAACCATTTTCACGCTTAGAGCCTATGAATTTCCTGTCATAGCATAAGGCAGAATTTGTCTTTGTTTTTACAGCGAATGAAGAACATTATATATAAATGACTAATGCTTTAAAGTTACTACAGCATGTTACATATTATACAAAAATTGAATGGATTTTTAGTGGATTTGTTCATAATGCTTTGGTAATATATCATATTATTGTTTGTTTCGACAAAAAAACTAGAATAGTTACATTATAATGAAACGTTTCGTTGCTGTCAATATTATAATTACAACGTTTTGTTACTTTTACTGAAACTTAATAAGAAAAAACTTATAATAATATGGGGTGATGAGCTTTGGGATTGTGCAACCTTATTTTTGCCAAAAGACTTGCGGAGCTCAGGAAGGAATACAACCTGAGCCAGAATGCCCTAGCGTCAAAATTAGGGTATTCAAGAGGACAAATAGGCAATTATGAATTAGGAAGCCGGGAACCGGACTTTTCAACCCTAATTAAAATTGCAGATTTTTTTAATGTTTCAATTGATTATCTTATCGGGAAAACCAATACAAGACATTTTGAGTTAGATTCGTCACTTGAAGAATTAATAGTTGCAGCAGAAAAATTAAGTGCTGAAAGTATTGATTACTTAAAAAAAGATGCTGAATTACTGCAATTAAGAGAAAAGCTGCAAAAAGACAAAATTAATAAGTTTGAAGCTTAATGATAGCCTTCTATTTTATTAATAATGACAACAAAAGGCACCGG
>DBTI01000220.1:0-12134 GCA_002306975.1 Ruminococcaceae bacterium UBA1320 | reverse complement strand
CCGGTGCCTTTTGTTGTCATTATTATGAATTTAACGCTATTGCTTTTTCCGCAAGCCTCTCTAAATCGTCGAGGCTCATCAGCTTGCCTGTATGTTCGCGCAGCGCCGCGGCGCCGTCAAGCCCCTTCATATACCACGCCGCGTGCTTTCTCGCCTCTCTTATGCCGCAGTATTCCCCTTTCAGCGCACAGATAAGGCGCACATGCTCCACCATTACAGCCATGCGCTCGCTGACGAGTGGTGCAGGCGGCACTGTTCCTGTCTTAAAATACTCCTCAATCTGCCGGAAGAACCACGGTGCACCGAGCGCTCCGCGCCCCACCATCACAAGATCCACTCCGGTTTCCTCATACATCCTCTTTGCATCCTGAGGTGTGAAAATATCACCGTTTCCGATAACGGGAATGCTCACCGCTTCTTTGACCTTTTTTATGATATCAAGGTCGGCGGGCGGGCGGTACATCTGCTCGCGCGTGCGCCCGTGAATCGTAATCGCCGCCGCTCCTGACTCCTCTGCGATATGAGCCATCTCAACGGCGTTAACGCTGTTATCGTCCCATCCTTTACGGATCTTGACGGTAACAGGCAGTTCTACGGCTTTAACAACCTGCTCAATGATTTTCCCGGCAAGCACCGGGTCTTTTAACAGCGAGCTGCCACCGCCGTTTGATGCTACCTTCGGTGCCGGGCAGCCCATGTTTATATCAATGATATCCGGGTGAAACCCCACCGCAATTTTTGCCGCCTGCGCCATGATTTCAGGATCGCCGCCAAATAGCTGCACAGCCATCGGGCGTTCCTTATCGGTCACAGTCAAAAGCTCCGCCGTTTTTCTGTCGGACATGCAAAGCCCTTTTGAACTCGCCATTTCCCCCACGACATAGCAGGCGCCAAAGCGGCGGCAGGTTGTCCTGAAGGCGGTGTCCGCAACACCCGCAAGCGGTGCAAGCGCGGCGCGTCCTTTTATTTCAACATTTCCTATCTTCACAAAAAATCCTCCGAAAGTTTATATCAAGTAAATCAAATCGGTAATTGGAATCCATAAGTTTCGTCCACTTTATATTCCAGAACAGATTAAAACTTATGCTTTTATCGGCTTTAACCGGCAAAGCTTATTCTCTCTTTGCTTTATCTATTGTTACACAAATGCCGCTTCTTTTGCAAGGCCTTTTTAACATGAGATTGCTCTATTGCTCTTACAAACGCCCTAAAGCATGATGTCCCCTTTATTTGCAGGCGGCTATACAAAATTATACGGAATATGTTTTATGAGGATTATCCTATGTTTTTTTGCATGATAACTGCCTTGTACGACAAATTGTTCAATAAACCTTGTTTTTACCCCATTAATCTCCTTTTGTTTGTTGGATAAGACCGATAAAAAAAATTGTTTTTGAAGTTGAAAAAAGTGATAACGGGTACTTGATTTTTAACTGTTTTCCGTTATTTATTGCAATTTCAAATAGAAACTGCCGCTCACAAATCATGAGCGGCAGCTGAAAAAATCGAACCTTCAACCCTTATATCTTTATGCCAAGCTTTTCAACAAGCTCACCGACATTCAGTGTCAAGAGTTTGGAAACACCCTCGTCCTGCATGGTAACGCCGTAAAGCATATCCGCCTCGTCCATTGTGCCGCGCCTGTGCGTGATGACAATAAACTGTGTTTCTCCGCACATGCGCCTTAAATAGGCGGCAAAGCGCGATACATTTGAGTCGTCGAGCGCCGCCTCAATCTCGTCAAGAACACAAAAGGGCGACGGGCGAACCTTGAGTATGGCGAAATAGAGCGCAATGGCTACAAACGCACGCTCGCCGCCTGAGAGCATGGAAAGATTCTTGATAATCTTGCCCGGCGGCTCCACAATAATTTCGATGCCGGAGGTCAGAACATCATCCGGCTCTGAAAATTCAAGCCGCGCCGAACCGCCGCCGAAAAGCTCCACAAAGGTTTTTCCGAAATTGGCGTTGATAAGCTGGAACTGCTGGGCGAATATTTCGCGCATTTTACTTGTCAGCCCGCCGATAAGACCTGCAAGCTCCTGCTTTGATTTTTCAACGTCGTCGGTCTGCGTTTTCATAAACTCATAGCGTTCCGAGACTTCTTTGTATTCATCAATAGCGCCGACATTTACCGTACCGAGTGCTTTTATACTGTTTTTGACTTCACTGAGCCGCCGTCCGGCGTGCGCTATGTCTTCAATTTTTGGTGCTATTTTTTCCGCCTCGGAACGCGTCAGTTCATATTCCTCATACAAACGCGCTATGATGCTGTCGTATTCGACCTGTGCCGAAGATTTGCGTTCGTCGAGCCTTGCCAGCTCTTCCGATATTTTTTCCTTATCGTCGGAAAGTGCGCGCTCTTCCGCACGCATCTGCGCGGTCTTGCGCTCCATCTCGTCACGCGCGGCGGCAATCTCGCTGCTGCCCGCTATCTTTTGAGCACTGGCTTGCATTAAAGCCTCGCCTTCGGCTTTCAGCGCTTCAATGCCCCCGCGTGCCTGCCTGTTCTTTTCTTCAAATTCCAAAATTTGATGCAAAAGTTCTTCGGTGCGCGTTTGGCTGTTTTTGCGCAGCCGCTCAATGCCGGCAAGCTCCTGCCTTAACGCCTCTGCGTCTTTATCGCAGGTAACCGCATCAAGACGCAGGGCGGCAAGCTTTTCCGCCCGCTCTTCGCGAAGCTGCATCAGGCGGCTTTTGCTGCCGCCAAGCGCTTCGGCCTTGCGCTGAGCTTCTTCTATCTGCTCGGTAAGAAACACAATTTTCTCGTCATCGTCCGCGGCGGTTTTTTCGTACTCCGCTATTCGCGCGGCCGACTCTGCCTTTTCTTCCTCTAACGCCTTTATATCGGTGTTAACGGAGTCTATCTGTTCCTCAAAGCTGCGCAGCCCGCCTTCAAGACGGATTTTATCCTCCTGCGCGTTAGCCAACTCGCTTTTTACGCCTGTGAGCGTTGCCTCGAGCGATGAAATCTGCTGCACAAGTGCCTTTTTCTCAGTCGCAAGCGTATCAATTCGCTCTTTTATGCCGTTCGCCTGTTTGCGCAAATCTTCAATTTCGCCCGCGCGTGAAAGAAGATTTGCGTTTTTGTTGGAAGATCCGCCGGTCATTGAGCCGCCTGCGTTGACAAGCTGCCCGTCAAGGGTAACAATGCGAAAACGGTAGTTGTATTTTCGGGCAATCTGCACGGCGCAGTCAAGGTCGCGCGCCACGGCGGTGCGCCCCAAAAGGCTGCGTACAATGCCGCTGTATTCCGACCCGCTTGAAACCAGCTCCGACGCCACGCCTATATAACCGTCCTCACCTTCGATGCCGCGCTCTGTCAGCACGTTTCCGCGAACGGAACTGATCGGCAAAAAGGTTGCGCGGCCGCCGTCGCAGCTTTTGAGCATACCTATCGCTTCTTTTGCGTCGTTTTCACTGTCAACAACGATGTGCTGCGCCGAAAAGCCGAGAGCGGTTTCTATCGCAAGCGTGTAATCACGCGGCACGGAAATAAGCCTTGAAACCGGCGCGTGGATACCGCCGATCCTGCCGCGTTCTTTTTCCCGCATTACCGTCTTTACACTTTGCGAAAAGCCTTCAAGGTGGCGCTCCATATCTTCAAGCATTTTGGCGCGCTGCTGCTTTCCGTCATATTGCAGAGTGAACGAGCGGATAGTCTCATCAATCCTCGACAGGCGCTCTTTTCTTGAATCGAGCTTTAACGCATAGCCTTTTTGTTCGTTGCCGAGCGCTTCCATGTCTTCCGCGCGCTTTGTGATTTGTGCCTTGCATTCTGCCAGTGAGCTTTTCGCCTGTTCGACACGCTCGTTTCTTGCCGCAACATCGCCGTCAATCGCGCCCGCGCGCTCTTTAAGGTGCAGGAGCGACGCAGCAGCCCCGTTTTTCTCCACTCTAACGTCCGAAAGCTTCATTGTTAAGGCCGTAAGTGCTGCCGCCGCCTGCTCCATTTCACCGGAGATGCCTTCGCTCTTTTTTGAAATGTCAAGAACGCCGCTCTCGCATTCCGCAAGGTTTTCAGCTATTTCCTTTGACTGAGCGGTTTTTTGTTCGATCGCGGCGATAATACGCCCGATTTCCTCGCCGTTTTCGCCGCCCGCCTTTTTTGCCTCTTCTATTTCGCTGTTAATGCGTGCGATATTTTCATCATTATGATGGATGTCGTTTTCAAGAATATCTGCCTGCGCCTGCTTTTTTACGGCATTTTCTTCAAGCTCCTGCGCCTGTCTGCGGCATTCTTCAATCTGTGCCGCCCTGCGCTGAACCTCAAGATAGGCGTTTTCGATCTCCGCCTGTGCCCCGTCAAGCTTTTCACAGATACCGTCATACTGTGCGTGCGCGTATTGAAGCCTGTTTTCCTGCTCGCGCAATACGCCGCGCTGTTTATCGAGCGTGTTGAGCCACAGCCCGACCTCAAGATTTTTCTTTTCGCCCGCAAGGTCTATGTATTTTTTCGCCTTTTCCGCCTGTATTTTCAGCGGCCCTACGCGCGATTCAAGTTCAGAAAGAATGTCGCGCAGTCTCACAAGGTTTTCTTCCGCGTCGGCAAGGCGGCGCTCCGAATCCTCTTTGCGGTAACGGTATTTTGAGATGCCCGCCGCTTCCTCAAAGATTTCACGCCTGTCCTCACTTTTCGCGCCGACGATCTCGTCGATGCGCCCCTGCCCTATTATCGAATAGCCATCGCGGCCAAGGCCTGTATCCATTAGCAGTTCATGGATATCCTTCAGCCTTACCTCTTTGCCGCACAACAGATACTCGCTTTCGCCCGAGCGGTAAAAACGGCGTGTGATTTTAACCTCGTCACCGTCATAATCAAGGTCGCGTACTTTATTATCAAGTGTGAGCGATACCTCCGCAAAGCCAAGCGGTTTGCGCTCGATCGCGCCGCCGAAAATGACGTCTTCCATCCTTGTGCCGCGAAGCGCTTTTGACGACACCTCGCCAAGCACCCAGCGAACAGCGTCGCTTATATTGCTTTTGCCGCTGCCGTTTGGGCCGACTACCGCGGTGATGCCTTTTCCAAAGGCAAGGAGGGTTTTATCTGGGAAAGACTTAAAGCCTTGTATTTCAAGGGATTTTAAAAACATTTTTTCACTTCCTTTAATGGTTTGTTTTTTATTCGTTTTAATTTTTTAATATGTTGTTTATATTTTTAGATTTCTATTTAATAAAAGTAAATTCTTATAATAACAACTTCGTCATTCGCGCCATAACAATTAACTTTTTTGTTATAAGAATATCCTGACACAGCATAAGTACAAAGTATAAATAATGTTTTTTAACATCAGCCAAAGTTAAGAACCCCTACTCCATCCCCTCTGCCTCGACAGCATACTCGGGAATCTCCCTCCCGCATATTTTAATTTTAACATTAAACTCTTCTTCAAGCGATAGAATGTTCTTCCTGTGCTGCCCCGCAAGTTTTGATATTTCCCTCGGGTTAACGTAAAGTACAACGCTTCGCAAACCCCTGTGCAGTCCTTCAAGCGCTTTTTCCGCTCTCTTGTGATAGATAACGCTCTCGCACAGCTCGCGGAAGGCGGGGTGCCATGGGCCTGCCACATAGCTTTCTTCAAGGCTCGGCGTGGCGTGAAGCCCAAGTCTTATAACCTGTATATCTTTTTTGTGAAAAAATTCAAGCAGCTCAGCACAGAGCTTTACGCTGCCGTCAAGACTCTGGGGTATATATTTATCTTCGCGGTAATACCGCGCAAGAAGCGTGCCCTCAATAATTATAGTCGGGTAAACGCGGACTGTGCGCGGTGAAAGAGCGGCTATCGCCTGCGCGGTTGCCTTGTCGGTCTCAGGCGTTGAACCGTAAAGACCGGTCATCATCTGAAGCCCCAGTTCGAAGCCGTAGGCGTGAATGAGCGCCGATGCCGTTTTCACGTCGTGTGCGGTATGCCCGCGGTAGTTAAGTTCGAGGACCTTCGCGTCCATGCTCTGCGCACCAAGCTCAATTGCGGTAACTCCATTGCGTTTTAGAACCGTAAGTATATTCGCGTCAATCGCATCCGGTCTTGTGGAAATGCGGATACCCTTGAATCCGCCCTTGCCTGTGAACGGCGCCGCTGCTTCAAGCAGAGAACGCATGAGCACCGGCTCGATTGCTGTAAAGCTGCCGCCGAAGAAGGCAATTTCCGCGTTCCCCGCGCTGTCGCCAAGCTGAGAAAGCGCCTGACGCGCCGTCTTTCCCACTTCTTCGGGTGTAGGGATAGTGCTTTGCCCGGCTATCTCCCTTTGGTCGCAAAAGGAGCAGGCATGCGGGCAGCCGAGGTTTGGCACAAAAATCGCCACATTTGCGTTTTTCATTGCCCCATCAGCGAAAGAGCTTCCTTCGCCGCCATCTGCTCTGCTTCCTTTTTACTGCCGCCGCTCCCCTGCCCGATTATATTGCTGTTCAGGTGAACCTCAACGACAAATTCCTTGTCGTGGTCAGGGCCTTTTTCAGCCGCCAGCACATATTCAAGCCGCTCGCTGTGATTTTTCTGAACGATTTCCTGCAGAGCGGTTTTATAATCCTTGATGCTGCTTTTTATATGCGACGAGAAGAACCGGTCGGCAAAAAACGTGACATGCTTGCGCGCCGCTTCAAGCCCACCGTCAATATAGACAGCGGCAACGACGGCTTCAAACGCGTCAGCGAGAATCGACGGACGCTGACGTCCGCCGGTGTTTTCCTCACCGTGTCCAAGGCGCATATATTGCCCGAGATCAATCTGTACAGCAAACTCGTGCAGTGATTTTTCACACACCATCATGGCGCGAAGCCTTGTAAGCTCGCCCTCCGGCACATGCGAGTTGTGAAAATAAAGATACTCCGCGGCGATGATGCCAAGCACAGCGTCGCCCAAAAACTCAAGCCGCTCGTTATTTTCACAGCGTTTTTCCTTTACTTCATTGGCGTAAGATGAATGAGTCAGCGCCGTCTGAAGCAGATCTTTGTTTTTAAACGTATATCCGATTTTTTTTTCAAAATCTCCTAAATTCATGGTTTGCCTGCCCTCCATTATTTTCTAATCAAAGAGGAAACATCTCTTCTTACTTGCTATAGCTTGTCCTATTCAATCGATTATATATATCCAGCAAATGAAAAGCAGCGCACCGCCATTAGCTCGATATATACAGCGCAATGAATATGCATGTTTTTATATAATTAACGAAAACCGGGCGGCAGCAGTATTTTCCCTGCCGCTCGGCTTCCTTTAATTTTAGCGCATATGTTTTTTCACGCAGTTTACCGCGTCGCCGACCGTTTCGATACTGTCGGCGCATACCGCCGGAATTTCACATTCAAACTCTTCCGACAAAGCTTCCAGAAGCTCGGCAATATCAATTGCGTCTGCTCCAAGCTCTTCAAAGGTCAAATCAGACGTTATTTCATCCTCGTCTACGTCAAATTGTCCTGCTATTACAGCTTTGACACGTTCCATTGTCACACAAAACACCCCCACCCTTTGGCATTTCTGTATATGATATGCCGCGGCGACGCTTATGTGAATAATACGATATACGGTGCAATCATGACGGCCATCACTATTGCACCGTATATAGTCGGGCTAAACGCCATGACGCGCGTGATCTTTCGCTTCTCAAAACGCACATACATAATATATAGTCAGAAAACTTTTTGAATTTGAATAATTATGAGGGAATTGTTTTTTGGACTATATAATTCAATAAAGCGGAAGCGTTTCGTTATCTTCCCCAGTAGAGGCGGGGATATAACATCCTGCTTTCCCGTTTTTATCTGAATAGTAATAGTATTCGGTTTATTCCGTCTTTTCTTCAACCCTGATGCTGCTCTTGATCTCGTCGATAACGCCCTCGGAGACAAAGGCGATTGCCTGCCTGATGGCATTTTTAAACGCCTTCGCGTTAGAACTGCCGTGAGCCTTGATAACAGGCTTTGCTGAACCCATCAGAGGCGCGCCGCCGTATTCGGAATAGTCAATTTTTTTCTTGAAATCATAAAGTCCGGATTTAAGCGTGAGCGCGGCAAGCTTTGTTAAGGTGTTGCGCATAAGGATTTCTTTAAAATTAGCGGCAAAGGTAAGCCCGATGCCCTCTGTCAGTTTAAGTATAATGTTGCCGGTAAAGCCGTCGGCCACCGCAACGTCGCAGACACCGGCAGGAATATCTCTGCCCTCTACGTTGCCGATGAAGTTGCAGGGCGATTCTTTTAACAGCGCATATGCCTCATGCTGAAGCTGCGTGCCCTTTGTCGGCTCTGTGCCGACATTGACAAGACCTACGCGCGGGTTGTTCACATGCAAAATTTTGCTCATATAAATTGAGCCCATGATACCGAACTGTAACAGCATATCAGGACGGCATTCAAGATTCGCACCGCCGTCTATCATCATATAGCAGCCTTTTTCAGACGGCATGATCGGCGCGAGCGCCATTCTTTTTATGCCCTCGATTCCCTTGACAATAAACATTGTACCCATGACAAGCGCGCCGGTGTTGCCTGCCGAAACAAACGCGTCGCCGCCACCCTCTGACAATGCTTTAAGACCTACCGCCATTGAGCTGCCCGACTTTGCTTTGATGACGTCGCGCGGCTTATCCTCCATTGTCAATACGTCGTCGGCATTTAATATCGTGATGCCCGAAAGTGAAACGCCTGCTTTTTGCGCTTCCTCCTTTAGCCCTTCTTCACGCCCGACAAGAACAATTTCCACACCGTATTCGTCCACCGCCATGCGGCAGCCTTTTATAACCTCTAACGGTGCGTTGTCTCCTCCATAACCATCGACTATAATTTTCATAATTAACGCCTTCTGTCTATTAAAATTACATGATAAAATTAACGGTAGCTATGCTTTACAGCGACTTTAAAGTTTCAGAAAGCGATAGCAGCGCCCGTTCTGATATTTTTCTGTATTTTTCACTTTTGCTTCGGATTCTTTCGTCAAGCGGAGTTATGATGCCGAAGTTTATATTCATCGGTTCAAGTCTGCCCGGCTCGCCCGCACTGATGTAATGAACAAGAGCGCCGATTGCCGTCTGTGCGCCAAAATCGATTAAGCCTTGCCCCAGCGCCTGGCGCGCGCAGTTTATGCCCGCCAAAAGCCCTGACGACGCCGACTCCACATATCCCTCAACGCCTGTCATCTGCCCCGCAAAAAGTATACGCGGTTCTTTTTTTAATCTGTAATAACAGTCAAGCAGGGCGGGAGAATCAAGATAGGTATTGCGGTGCATTACTCCGTAACGTGTGAACTCGGCGTTTTCAAGCGCCGGAATCATTGAAAACACGCGTTTTTGCTCGCCGAATTTAAGGTGGGTTTGAAACCCGACAATGTTATATAAGCTGCCTACCGTGTTGTCGCGCCTTAACTGCACGACGGCGTAAGGCGTTTTGCCTGTTTTCGGGTCAGGAAGACCCACCGGTTTAAGCGGGCCGAAAAGCAGTGTGTCATGCCCGCGTGAAGCCATAACCTCAACCGGCATGCAGCCTTCAAAAACCTTCAATCCGTTTTGTTCAAACTCTTTGAGCACTGCCGTTTCGGCATGAATAAGCGTGCCGTAAAACGCGTCGTATTCCTCTTTTGTCATCGGGCAGTTTATATAATCGGCTCCCCCGCGGTCATATCTTGCCGCAAAGTATGCCTTATCCATATTAATCGTATCAAATTCCACAATGGGGGCTGCCGCGTCAAAAAAGTGAAGATACTGCGCACCGGTAAGCGACGCTATCGCCTCTGAAAGTACATCTGAGGTAAGCGGCCCGCTGGCTATTACGGTGTCACCTTGCGGGATCTCGCCGGCCTCGCATTCTTTCACCGTTATATACGGGTGTGAAGTTACAAGCTCTGTTACTCTTTGTGAAAACTCATCTCTGTCAACCGCGAGAGCACCGCCAGCGGGAACGCGTGTTTCGTCCGCCGCTTTAATAATAACGGAATCAAGCCTGCGCATTTCCTCTTTTAAAAGACCCACGGCATTTTCAAGCCTATCGGCGCGAAGTGAGTTTGAGCAGACAAGCTCGGCAAAATTTTTATTATGATGCGCCGGCGAGAACTTCTGCGGTTTCATTTCCAAAAGTGTGACATGAACAGAACGGTTGGCTGCCTGCCATGCCGCCTCGCAGCCCGCGAGACCTGCGCCGACAACCGTTATTGAGGCGTCGCTCACTTTTTGCCGCTCCCTTCCTGCTCATAGCCGCAGCCCTCTTTTAGGCAGTGCAAAACACCGCCGCGTTTTTTAAACAGGCTTGAGCCGCATTTCGGGCATTTTTCCGACTGCGGAATATCCCACGACATAAACGGGCATTTGGGGTTGTTTTCGCATCCAAAATAGGTTTTGCCGTTCTTCGATTTCTTTTGAAGCACGCGCGCGCCGCAAACAGGGCAGTTTGCGCCTGTTTCCTGCAAAATCGGCTTTGTGTTTTTACATTCGGGGTAACCCGGGCAGGCAAGGAACTTGCCGTATCTGCCCATCTTTACAACCATGTTGCGTCCGCAGTTTTCGCAGATTACGTCGGAGACCTCGTCCGGAACTTTGACATGAACGTCGCCGAGCACTTCCTCGGCCTTTTTTAGCGTTTTGTCAAAATCAGAATAGAACCCGCTCAACGTGTCGACCCAGTTTTTGTCGCCCGTTTCAACGCGGTCAAGATCGTCCTCCATCTTTGCGGTAAACTCTATATTAACAATTGATTTGAAGTTTTCTTTCATCAGCTTAGTTATGATCTCACCGAGCGGTGTGGGCACAAGCTGGCGGCTGTCGCGCGTTACATAGCCACGTGCGAGAATCGTCGTGATGGTAGGCGCATAGGTACTCGGTCTGCCTATGCCGTTTTCTTCAAGCGTCTTTATGAGCGATGCTTCTGTGTAGCGTGCGGGCGGCTGTGTGAAATGCTGATTGGCCTCGATACTTTCAGCCTCAAGGCTGTCGCCCTGTTTGATTGCGGGCAGTGGTTTTCCCGTCGTCTCGTTGTCGGACTCTTCATAAACAGCGGCGAAACCTTTGAATTTGATAACGCTGCCTGTCGCCTTAAAGATATATCCTGCGGAATCTATATCGGCCGAAACGGTATCGAATACTTCATTTGCCATCTGGCTTGCGGTAAAACGTTCCCAGATAAGCTTATAGAGCTTATACTGGTCGGCCGTGAGGCTTTCCTTAGCCTTTTGCGGGGTAAGCTCCTGCACTGTCGGGCGGACAGCCTCATGAGCGTCCTGCGAGCCTTTTTTTGCCTTATAGACGCGCGGGGATTCGGGCAGATAATCTACGCCGTATTGCTCCGAAATGAAATTTTTTGCCTCAAGCTTTGCCTCATCCGCGATACGCAGCGAGTCGGTTCTCATATAAGTAATAAGGCCGATCGCGCCATAGCCTTTTACGTCAACGCCCTCATAGAGCTGCTGAGCCGCGAGCATGGTGCGCTTTGCCTGAAAGTTAAGCTTTTTTGACGCCTCCTGCTGCAAGGTGGAGGTTGTGAACGGGGGTGCCGGTGACCTTTTACGCTCGCTTTTCTTGACGGAGGTAACGACAAAGCTGCCGTTTTTGACCTTCTCGAGGATCATGTCCGCCTGTTCTTTATTATCTATGTCAATTTTACCGTTTATATCGCCAAAAAACTTGGCTGCAAAAGTCTTTTTAGAGTTTTGTGTGCAAAGGTCCGCCGCGTCGATTGTCCAATATTCCTGCGCGACAAATTCGCGGATTTCGTCTTCTCTGTCAACGATTATGCGCACGGCAACAGACTGAACGCGGCCTGCGGAAAGACCTCTTTTTACCTTTTTCCACAAGAAGGGGCTAAGGTTATAACCGACGATGCGGTCAAGAATCCTTCTTGCCTGCTGGGCGTTGACAAGGTTAAGGTCAATGCAACGCGGATGCTTGATGCCGTCTTTTACCGCGGTTTTTGTAATCTCGTTGAATGTAACACGGACGGTAGCGTCCTCTTCTATTCCCAGCAGCTTTGAAAGATGCCAGCTTATCGCTTCTCCCTCGCGATCAGGGTCAGTCGCAAGGTAAACTTTTTTGCTGGCCTTTGCTTCTTTTTTAAGAGATTTTATCAGTGCGGCTTTTCCGCGAATCGAAATATATTCCGGTTTAAATGCGTTTTCAACGTCTACACCCATGCGGCTTTTTGGCAAATCGCGCACGTGTCC
>DBTI01000221.1 GCA_002306975.1 Ruminococcaceae bacterium UBA1320 | reverse complement strand
TGCAAGTGTTCTGTAGGCTGATTTTACTTCATCGTCTGTTGCGCTGGGTGAAACCCCTAAAACCTTATAAGGATCCATTATTAGCTCCTTTTATTTATTCCTCGCCTGTTATGTTTAAAAGGCGTAAATTTACTAATCTTATAAAAAAATAAGCGTATCTTTATATTATCCGTTTTTAATTTGCTTCTGTCAATATCAAATGCCATAGACCGCCTTAAAGTGCTCTTTTTTTTCTTTGTTTGAAAGGCCGGACAAAACCGCTTTTTTGACCTCCGGCATCCCTAGATAAAAGGCATTTATCAAAATATCATTATAACGGCGGATGTTAAGCAAATCAAACGCAGTGGTTACCTCGTAAATACAGGAGTTGAGAAGAGGCTCCGCAAGCGCTTGAATTTTGAAACCGCCCTTGACTTTCTCTGCAAAAGGATTAAATCCCCCGGATTTTATATCTTTTTGAACATCATCGGCTGCATCAGAAAGATAAATCCATCTGCCAAGAAATAGCCCCATCCGTTCAAGCACACGGGTCTGTGATTCCGTCAAAGCGCAATGGGATAAAAGGCTTGCCATTAACTGCGCTGTGGGCTGTGCCGCGGCGTCAACGGAAGTATTCTTACTTTGCTCTGCCTCTGTCTGCGCTTTTATATATTCCCCTGCGCACTGTGCGGCAAACGGATTGTTGCGCAAAGCTTTTTTATAAAAAGCTTTGGCAAACGGCAAAACAAGCAGGCTCACGGCCTTTTTTAACGCACCACTGTCGTGGATATTGTCTTTTACTTTATAGTATCCCAAAATAACGCTTACGTCTGCCCAATAGTCGATTGTCACATTTTGTCGCGCGGCGTCACACTTTTTATGCGGATTTACAGGGCAGCGCCGTTTTTCGAACCCGCAGCATTCCTCATTAAGTGACATAGCAAGCGTGCACATAAGGGTAGCGTCATAGCTTAAAATCATTCGCGACAAAAAGCCGTAGCGCTTCCCCAGCGTGTGGCATAGCCCGCAGTAGACAGCCTTATATATCGAAAAATCTTTAATTTTCAGTTCAGGCTTGTACGGTCTCAAATAACCGAACACCAAAAAACTCCCTTATCTTACACATTTCTAGTTGTCAATTTCTTTTCGTTATTCCAATTTTAAAAAGCGGATGTTGTCTTCCCCGCCATTTGGCGAAGTTATTAATTGCTATAATATTATTTTACATTATGACCGGCACAAATGCAAATAACAAACTGTAAACTTTTTATTTATTACTCATTTTTTTGATGCGCATTGACAGTGTCTGTGCGCATGGTTATAATTTAAATTAAGTTTGTTGATTTTCGAGCGATTATCATACTAATTCCAATAAGAAATATAACGAAAAACTCTTCGCAAAAAGGTATAAATTCAACCCTTTTGTTCGAATCTATTCTATATTTCTAATCAGGATAAGTATAAGAAACACGCGGAGGTGTTCTTGTGGATTATTCCGGTGACCAATCCGCTATGCGTTTTTCTAAATTTAAAACAGATAAAAAAAACATTAAAAAAATGTCGAATGCATTTACTGTTCCACTTTTGTTTGAGCAAGTGATCGGGACAGTTGCTTATATTATTGCGGCAATATTATTAATGTTCATTCGGGTTAGTATTTTGCATCAGGGCGGCAGCTTTAATTTATCAACTTTTATGTCGTTTATTTCTCAGTCTGATAACAACGACTGGTTAAATAATGTGTTTAGCGCGCTCTCTTATTTTTCTTATATGTTCATCCCTTTTGTTATCATTGCGGCTGTAATGAGACAAAATCCACTCAAAATAGTACCTTTCAAAATTAAGCATCCTGAGTTTATTGCTCCCGCAATCATAATTGGATTGTTTCTATCTGTTGTCGGCGAGTTTTACTCGCAATATTTTGATTATCTTATAAATTTGTTTAACCTTAAGGTTGAACTTCCGCAATTTTCTTTCCCCAGCAACCCCTCCGGACTTTTGGTCTATTGTATTGAAATCTCAATTCTTGCCCCTATTTGTGAAGAGTTTATTTTCAGAGGAATGATCATGCAAAACCTTCGCAAGTACGGTAACTTTTTTGCTGTTCTTGTTTCATCACTTTTATTTGGAATTTTGCACGGTAATTTTGAACAGACGCCGTTTGCATTCGTGGTTGGACTGGCGCTCGGTTTTGTAGTTATTGAAACAGGATCTATTCTCGTCAGTATGCTGCTTCATTGCTGTATTAACTCAATTTCTATTGCATTTGATGCCCTTTCCTATTATAAAGGCGATGATTTTGCAAACATACTTTATTTTTCATATTTGATCGTTATATCTTTACTCTTTATTTTTACCATCGTATTCCTTAAACGAAAAGGCTTTTTCAAGGGTTTAAAACAGCGTTATTTTAATGATTCTATGCCTGTTGCGCAAAGTATCGGAATCTTTGCAAAGACACCGGGATTTATAATTTTTATTTCGCTTTATTCTGTTTTGATGTTTACTACTTTGCAAATAAAGTGAGTAATTATGAGCAATAAACTTGAATTATACAGAGAATCCATGATGCGTTTGGCAATTGCCCAGGCAAATGTCGCTTCACGCGAGCGTGAGGTGCCGATAGGGGCGGTTGTGTGCCGCGACAGTGAAATTATATCCTTTGGTCATAACAGGCGTGAAGGCTGCAAAAACGCTCTTTTACATGCGGAAATCGACGCGATAAACAATGCGTGCAAAGCTTTATCAAGCTGGAGGCTTGAGGGCTGCGAACTATATGTAACCCTTGAACCCTGCCCGATGTGCGCCGGAGCTATTATCAACGCACGAATTTCTACTGTGATCTTTGGCGCGCGTGACCCAAAAGCAGGTGTCTGCGGTTCGGTACTCAACCTTTTCACTTACCCTTTTAACCATACGCCAAATGTAATCGGCGGCGTGCTTCAAGATCAATGTGCAGATTTACTCAAACAATTCTTTTCCGGTTTGCGTTCCGGTTCTTGCCGCAAATAATAAAATATTTGTGTACCTTTACCGTTGCAACGCCGAAATTCCGGCAAACATGAGGTTCTATTGGCGCTTCAACATAGATTTCTGTGTTATCACTATTCTCCTCAATGTTTTTATCCCTACGCCTTTTAAATCCAACCAGTTTTTTTGGCTAAGGCCTTTAAAATAGAGCATAAAAAAGCAGGCTTTTAAAGCCTGCTTTTTTATTTGTAGGGACTGTTGTCATCGTCCCTACTATCGAAGTAATATAAAAAATTAAGGGTGCACAATATTATAAATGGGGAAACATTAGATATTTAGTATAGATGAGCTTTAAGCTCAATCTGTAAAAGATAACTCATAAACCATTTTTGTAAGTAGATCATTGTGCAGTTCCAACTTGTTGTCTATATAAAGGTTATAGCCATCAGCCAAATCTTTTAACTGCACCTCCACGTCACGTTTTTTGTAAGTGACGCGAACCTTTTTATCACCGATTTTTATATTATCAAGATCAAAATAGTCAAGCCCCATATTGATAGGATCCAATGTGATTCTATTATCTTCAACCTCAAGACCCGCGACATGCTTAATCACAAGGTCAATGTAATAAGAATGATTGTACTCTACCTCATCGCTTAACAGTTCACCGGTTTTGCTGTTGTAGTGCTCAACAAGATACGGTTTTGACAAATCGCTGCCCTGATAATGAAGCATGGAAAATTTACGGAAGATGGTTTTGAACTTGTCATCAAAAGCATGGGCTGATCGTTTGCTCTGCTGAGCGATGGCGTCAAGCGCAATGCTGTTTGTATACGGCCATGTCGGGCCGTTCCACATGCAGCCGTTTCTGCCTTTAAAGAAATTTCCTTTCCATGAACCTTCATACTGATATACCGGGCAGTCTGTTGAAACCGATGGGAAAGGACACTGCGTATCAAATTCAGGAGAAAAGAAGGTGGCAAGTCCCTTTTTATGAGCCGGATCAGTTATTCCCGCCCAATAAGGATATATTCCCACTACGTTTTTTACCATTGCTTTTTCGTTTGTCTCATAGTGTAAATCATAAAAAAAGTTTGTTTTTTCATCCCACATCAGACTAAGAACATCTTTGCTTATCTTATCCGCAATGTCAAGAAATTTTTGTGCATCTCCGTCTTCAGCCTGCTTACACAATAGTCCGACACCCAACGCATTGAGATAATAATAAATCGCCCTGTCGACCCTCTTTAATGGAGTATAACCAGTCTTATCCATACAGTCGTCTGGATATCCGCTGAAATACCAGTAGCTTGGCTGGTATTCCTTGCCTGTAAGCTGATGAACAGTATCCGTCAACAAATGATCCTCGCTGTTTCCAAAAACCTTGCCCCATCCTTTAACCTGTTTTTTTAATGAGGGGAGTACATACTCCAATATCGTTTTATCCCTTGTGACAAGGAAAAGCTGATAACACGCCCAACCGATAAAATTTGCATAGGACGCAAGAGAATTGTCGACAAACATGCAGTGATAAAGACCGTCTTTATCCTGACCGGCAATCAGGTTTTTAAGCATTCCGCTGCTTATTTCCTTGCCCCTGGCATGCCATCTGACATCCATAATCTGCAAAGGGGATGAGAGGGGAATCATTTTGCTGAATTCCCATCCAGTCGGATTGAAGGGTTCTTTGCCCATTTTGTGCGAGCGGCCTTCATAAAAGAAAATGTGCTTTAAATTTCCTATTCCGGGGCAGGCAAGGTTATGCCTGAGGATAAACCATCTGTACGCCCATGTTTTATTGATAATTGGGTCACTTGAGTGAAAAACCGGCGCTTGATTAAACCATTCGTCATATTCTTCAACCTGCCGGCTTAATGTCTCATAATTTTCGGAGCTGTCCGACGCATAGCTATTAGCCTTATCCTGTAAAGCAGCAGTCGAATCCGCTCCGTAAACGCTTAAAGCGGCGGCTATCTTAAATTTGCACTTCTCGCCGGGTTTTAAGATTATTTCACGGCTCTTCCAAACCTCTTCCGCACTCACGACTACTTTTATATCATAATTATGTTCCTGTGAATGAATAGCGCCCTCGAAGGTGCCTTTATCGTTATATGGGCTCATATAATCAGGCAATTCAAGCTTTAGCTTTACCTTGTGTTTGCTTTTGTTTTTCCAGTGCATGCATGAAACAGCACAATCATTCCACGCAATAAATTTATTTTCAGAAAACTCAATGCTGCCGTTCGAAAACCTCATATTAAGATAGCTTGGGTACCATTTGAAGCTTGCGGGTTCAAACGAATCAACCGAATCACAACTTATGGAAAAAAGCAGCGGGATATTTACCTTGTGTATGAAATCAAGCGTTCCGGAAAAACCCGGCTTCACATCAAGGCAATCAGCCCATAGTCTGGCGCCTGTTGGGCCTAACAGCACAGAATGCGGCAATGTTCTTAATGTTCTGCGCCCTTGCTCTAACAACTTTACATCTGCATTCATATTAAGTCCTACTCCTTTCGGGCGTGCTAAAAGCACAGCATATAAGTCGTAAATCTAAATCTGCCTTCATTTCATAATAAACTGATCCCATTTTTTGATATCAGGATAAACTATTGACCGTAATAGGCGTTTGGCCCGTGTTTGCGGTCAAAATGTTTTCTCAAAAGTTCCTCCTGCATGGGGTTATAGCAACTGCCGGAAATATTATTCAATAAAACCTTGTCAAGTGCGAGCATAGCTACATTTTCAAGCACAAGTGATTCTTCAACGGACTGTACCGCGTCTTTGCCCCACGTGAACGGACCGTGTGAATGGACAAGAACAGCCGGCATGCGTTCAGGATTTTTCCCGGACAGGGTTTCGATAATTACAAGCCCTGTATTCTTTTCATATTCGGTGACTATCTCTTTTTGTGTCATTTTGCGCGTGCAAGGTATCTCTCCGTCAAAGTTATCGGCATGTGTTGTTCCAAACGCGGGAATGCCTTTTCCCGCCTGCGCCCAGGCTGTCGCCTTGCTCGAATGAGTGTGGGTTACGCCGCCGATAGTCTTAAAAGCCTTGTAAAGTTCAATATGTGTGGGCGTATCCGATGACGGTCTTAAGTCGCCCTCCACTATATTGCCGTCTAAATCGACGACTGTCATCATATTTGGCCTAAGCTTGCTGTATTCAACACCGGACGGCTTTATCACGACAAGACCGCTTTCACGGTCGATTCCGCTGACATTGCCCCATGTCATTACCACAAGATTATATTTCGGAAGCAGCATATTGGCTTCGTATACCTGCTGTTTTAATTGTTCAAGCATTAAAAATACCTTCCTTGTTTTTCGCGTTTAATCAGTGAATAAGTTCCTTAAGATTCCACATGATATCGTTTACCGCAAGCTCGTGCCTTAATGATTCAATGGTGGTACCCTTGTCTATCGGAACAAATTCAATGCCCATAATTTCGGCAAAATCCCTCAAATGATCGACAGTCAGGTCGTAAGTAAACGCGGTATGATGCGCGCCGCCTGCGTATATCCAGCTTTCGACGCCTGTTGTGAAATCGGGAAGCGGTTTCCACATTGCCCTTGCCACCGGAAGCAGCGGCATGTCGCGGTAAGGCGTAACAGCCTCAACCTGCGCGGCAATTAACCTGAATCGGCCGCCCATGTCGATAAGCGAAGCACAGACAGCGCCGCCCTCTTTGCCGTCAAAAACAAGGCGGGCAGGGTCTTCTTTTCCGCCTATGCCAAGCGGGTGCACCTCTATGCGCGGTTTTCCTGCCGCAATCGACGGGCAAACCTCCAGCATGTGAGCCCCCAGAATTGCTTCTTTCCCCGGCTCCATGTGATAAGTATAGTCTTCCATCAACGATGTACCGCCGGTTTTGTCCTGCGTCATCAATTTGAAAATACGGATAAGCGCGGCTGTTTTCCAGTCACCCTCCGGTCCAAAGCCATAGCCCGCCGCCATTATGCGCTGAGATGCAAGACCCGGCAGTTGCCGCAGCCCCACGAGGTCTTCAAACGTATCGGTAAAAGCGCCGAACCCGCCCTGTGAAAGAAAACGTTTGAGGGCGATTTCATACTTCGCCTGTTCCCTTACGCTTGCGGTATTCTCGGTGTTCATCATATATTCTTCGCCGTATTCCTTTAAAAGGCTGTCGGTTTCGGCGTCTGAGACAGAGTCAGCAAGCTTTACAAATTCCGATATGCCATATCCGTTGACAGACCAGCCAAGTTTGATCTGCGCCTGAATCTTATCGCCTTCGGTGACGGCAACCTCGCGCATATTGTCGCCAAGGCGGGCAACCTTGATGCGCCTGCTCTCACAAGCACCCACTGCCGCCCTCATCCAAACGTCGATCCGGCTTATCGTTTCTTCAGAATCCCAGTGACCGGCAACAACCTTGCGTGATAACCGCAGGCGGGCGCCGATAAACCCATGTTCCCTGTCGCCATGCGCCGACTGGTTGAGGTTCATATAATCCATATCTATCGAGTTCCACGGAATATCTCTGTTAAACTGTGTGTGCAAATGTAAAAGCGGTTTCTTTAGAATATTCAAGCCGTTTATCCACATTTTTGACGGTGAAAAGGTATGCATCCATGTGATAATCCCAGCGCAGTTCTCATCGCTGTTTGCTTCGACGCATATTTTTGTTATCTCGTCCGGAGTGGTAACCACCGGTTTGAAAACAACAGAGCATGGGAGCGCGCTTTCAAGCCTGGCGGCTATTTTTTTTGAATCCTCCGCAGCGCTGCGGAGTGTATCTTCACCATAAAGGTTCTGACTGCCGGTTATAAACCAAAACTTATAACCTTTAAGCACAATAATCCTCCTTATGTTCCCTGGAAAATTTTCTTGAGCCTTTTCATTACGTCGTTAGGGCCACGGCCAAAATAGTCGTATAGCAGGCTGTATTCGTCATAAAGCTTATCATAAATTTCCGCGTTTGCCATGTTTGGCATATAGACAGTGTCCGCAAGCTTTCCCATAACCGCGGAGGCTTCAAACACGTTGTCGTAACCACCCTTGCCTTTGCCCGCGGCGACAGCACCATAGATTGCGCTGCCAAGAGCGGGAGCCTGCAAAGAACCTGAAATTTTAATCGGCATGTTAAGAACATCGGAATATATCTGCATCGTAAACGGATCTTTCTCAGCTATGCCGCCGGCAGCGAAAAGTTCGGTTACCGGCACACCGTTTTCTCTGAAGGTTTCGACGATCATCCGCATTCCATAGGCGGTTGCCTCGATAAGGGCGCGGTAGATATCCTCCGGCTTTGTCCGCAGGGTCATGCCGACTATCATTCCGGTCAGGTCGGTATCAACAAGCACCGAACGGTTCCCGTTCCACCAGTCAAGCGCGACAAGCCCGCTTTCACCAACTTTTAATGCCTCTGCTTTGTCACTCAAAAACTTATAAATGTTAATCCCTTTAGCCTTTGCTTCGTTTAAATAATCAACCGGAACGCAGTTCTTCATAAACCACGCGAAATGGTCTCCGACGCAGGACTGCCCCGCTTCATACCCGAAGAAGCCAGGCAAAGCTCCGTCTTCAACCACACCGCACATGCCGGGCACAATTTTTTCACTGTCGCCAAGCATGATATGGCAGGTGGATGTGCCGATTATCATCAGCATTTGGCCCGCTCTACTCATATTTACCGCAGCGACGGTTACGTGAGCGTCTACATTGCCGGCGGCAACCGCCGTTCCCTCAACAAGCCCTGTAAGCTCCGCGGCGTATTTGCTGATTCCACCTGCTTTTTCGCCAAGCGGCAGAAGGTTGCGGGAAAGTTTTTCGTCAACAACATGGGTAAGCCGGCTGTCGAGCGCGCCAAAAAAATCGTCCGAAGGATAGCCCTCGCTTTTATTCCATATCGCTTTATAACCCGCAGTGCAGGTATTCCTTGTTTCTTTCCCGGTCAACTGCCAAACGATAAAGTCGGCGGCTTCCATAAACCTGTCCATATGCGCGTATAAATCAGGATCTTCGTCAAGGATCTGCCAGATTTTCGGTATAACCCATTCGGCGGATATTTTGCCGCCGTATCTTTTCAGCCATTTTTCGCCTCGATCGGCCGCAGTTTTGTTCAGGCGGGTCGCCTTGTCCTGAGCGGCGTG
>DBTI01000035.1:2662-7241 GCA_002306975.1 Ruminococcaceae bacterium UBA1320 | reverse complement strand
ATTCCGGATGAGAGATTTAAAGGCACTTTATATGACGTTGAGGATTGCATCGATGCGATCACCGACGGGGAAGTAGAGAGACCCAGCGAAAAGAAAAAGGCAGTAAAGATGTTTCAACTGCTTTTGGATTTTTGTATGGATGAAAAACTGATACCGTCCTATTCGCTTGACCCGCTGAAGTTCAGACTTGGGCTGGAAATCGTTGAAGGTCCGGCCGGGCCGCAGGTGGTTGTTGAAACGACAGCGAAAGAGCTTGTGGACGGAAATTAGAGAAAGAAGGAAATGAAATTGAAAATCAGGAAACAGGAACTTGGCACCCGCAATCTTGTCGGCGCCCGCGTGGAACTTACTCGCAAAAAGCAGGGTATCAAGCAAAGGGAATTGCTTGCCCGCCTTCAGGTGGAAGGAATCGATTTGAACGCATCGGCGCTTTCAAAAATAGAAGGTCAGATCCGTATGGTAACAGACTTCGAATTGCTGGCGCTGTCGAAGGTACTAAATGTGTCGGTTGAATGGCTGCTTGGCTGTGAGGGGAGGTAACACCGTGCGTTTCAAACGCAGTCAAATTGACCGGGGAGCCTTTTCAGCGGCACTGCTCCGCCACATGGTCCAGGTCAGGACGGGAGAATTGACGGAAACGGAATACCTTGCGGCTTCAGCGGAGGTCGGGAGAAGACTTGGTCTGAACAGGAACGGCGGCCACCTTGATCTGAAGGGAAAAAGCGTCGGGTACCTAGCTTATCTTGCTGATCAGATTGCTGTGGCGGCATCCCGCAGGAATAGTACATAATGGCCGGGTTTAGCTCCTGTGCCCGATGCGGAAGCAGATTCCCCTTTGCAGTGTGCAGCCGATTTTGTTCACGCTACAAAATAGCAAAGGAACGCGAGTCTGCCGCAAAAATATCCGCGGCGGATTATGACGCGGATACTCACCGGCTGCATGAAAAGCATCGGCATAAGCGGTGGTGAAGGACATTGAAAACAAAAAAAGAATGACGGAAGCGCCGCAAACGCAACCGTCATTCATGCCCCGAGAAAATGCTAATTCTCATAAATTTAAGTATATCGCGCGGGGCAGAAATTGTCAAGCGGCAGGGGGCCAAGGCGGCCCCCTGAGCCCTTGATCAAAGTATTATCCTGTCGACACCAGGAGAAATACGGAGGTGGACTTTTTGCCCTATTTGATGGAAATCGCAGATTCCGGATTAGTCCGAGAAGTTACGAAGAAATACTCCTCCCGCTATGGCCGGAAAGGGATCCCACGAGGGAACAATCGTAATCCGACACCGGAAGACGTAAAGCTTCAGAACGAAAGAAATGCCGTTACAAAGTTAAGGCGCTTGCTTAATTGCAATTTTGGCCATAACGACATCCATCTGGTCCTTACGAATAAAAAGGAAGACAGACCGGATCCACAAGAGGGGAGAGCCCGGTTGGAACAGTTTCTACGGGATTTACGGAAACTGTATCGGGACCATGGGCAGGAACTGAAATACATATGCGTAACCGAATATAAGAATCACGCGATCCACCATCATCTGGTGATAAACACCTTTGACGTCCGGCTGATTACAGAGCTTTGGCCCTATGGCGAAATTCATCCTTCTTATCTGGATAAAACAGGTCAATACGGTAGGCTTGCAGAGTATTTGATCAAGGAAACCCGAAAGACTTACTGCGAAGAAGACGCCGTATTCCGGAAGCGGTGGAACCAAAGCCGTAATCTGAAAAAGCCGATCGTCAAAGTGGTTGTGGTACAGCGGAACAGCTGGACGAAGGACCCGAAACCGGTGAAAGGGTACGTCGTTGAAAAGGACTCCATCATAAGTGGAATCAGCGCGGTTACAGGGTATCCGTTTCAATTCTACAGCATGGTGAGAGTCGAACCGTACAGGAGGAATTAAAATGCAGAGTTTTGAGATTAAAAAAGCTGCGTTTCACGCATCCAAGCGAAACGATGAGGATATGGCTGCGGAGATGCGAGGTATGTCGCCTCATGAGAGGCTCTATTTTTTGCAGATGGTTTACTACTATCGTCTGTTCAGTGAAGGCAGCATCAAATTGGATCAGGCCAGGAAAATTGAAGAGCGAGTACTCCTTGACCACTCGCGGCTGGAGAACGCTCTGCGTTTGAGCAGGGAAGCCTATAACCGTCAGATTGCCTTAGCCAGAGAGACGAATATGGAACGAACCAAGCTGTCAAAGCAGCTCAGGGCCGGGAATCATGATTTCCTGGGCACACTTTTTCATTTGCTGGATCTTTACAGCGGAGAAATGGTTTACTGCCGGATGTACCGCTCGATGCAGCCGCCCATGACGGATGCAGAGATGGAGCGGATTATTACAGAGGTTCCGGAAGAGTACCGGCGCGGCATGACGCCGGAAGAAACCCGCACCGCGGTCTGGAATGTAGTCCGCCAGCTGAATGGGGATTATGAAATTGAACAGGCATGCGAAAACACAATATAGTGTGTTAATAAACGTACATATCCACAATTTCAACCGCTTTTTCAACATTGCCTGAAAAGGAAGCGAATCAATGGATTTAGAGCATACAGCAATACAAAGACTTCAATATGCCGCTGAAATTTCAGCACAGTATTATAACGCGCCGCTAATCGTTACATACAGCGGCGGCAAGGATTCGGAAGTACTTCTGGAACTTGCCCGCAGGGCTGAAATCGATTTTGAGGTTCAGCACAATCACACGACAGCGGATGCTCCCGAGACGGTCCGACATGTTCGGAAAACCTTCCGGCGACTGGAACTTGACGGAATTCCGTGCACAATCAATTATCCCTTCTACAGGGGTCAGCGCGTGAGCATGTGGACACTGATTCCTGTAAAGCTGATTCCACCGACCCGGCTTGTCCGCTACTGCTGTGATGTATTAAAAGAGCAGGGCGGAAGAAATCGCTGCATTGTAACCGGAGTGCGCTGGGCAGAAAGCAGTTCACGAGCCAAGAAAAGATTTTTCATAGACCGAGGAAAAAAAGACGACACAGGCAATTGGATAGGCTTTGCAGACAACGATGAAAGCCGCCGAGAGTTTGAAGCATGCCCGATCAAAGGGAAGACAACGTTAAATCCGCTCATTGATTGGCCTGACAGCACCATCTGGGACTTTGCGCGTTCGGAGCGGCTCTGTTTGAATCCCCTGTATTCCTGCGGCCATGACCGCGTGGGGTGTATTGGATGTCCTATGGCCGGGGATAAAAGATATTCCGAGTTTCGGGTGTGGCCGCAATATGAGCGATTATATCGCAAAGCGTTTGATCGGCTGGCCGGCACCAGAAAGGCAATGGGAAAAACCAATGAGGGACTCTGGTCAACCGGGGACGGGATTTTCCGTTGGTGGATGGAAGACAAGAATCTCGATGGCCAGATTCAAATAGCAGGTTGGAAATCATAATGGAGAAAACGATTGGCAGCCTGTTTGACGGAATCGGTGGTTTTCCCCTTGCAGGATCATACAGCGGTTTTACTGCCTTGGGAATTCCAGAATTGCACGCTATTCAGTCAGTGCGCTTTTGTGGGTCAGAAAAAATGAAATCGATGACCCTATCTTGCAGATTCAGGCTTTCTGAAAGTAGATGCCAATCCTCAGGGTGATATCGCATGATGCCCTTTTCCGAACTTGTCGTGTCTTTCTCGGCGGCGGCAAATGTATCCATCCAAACTTTTTGCACAGGATCAATAGCTGCTTTAAGCTTATCCAGTAGGAAGCGCGTTTCCCACAGTATATCATGAGAGGAAAGAGTTTTGCGCTTAAGCTCAAGCGCTGCCAGTTCACTAGTTACCTGTTCCTTTGTTTCAGAAAGTGTGTTGAGGAGCTCAGAGGGATATGCGACAGTGTGGACAAGAGGAAAATCTTCTTCAATAGAAATATTAAAGATGGAGCACAGCGTTTGAAGCTTTGCAATGTCAGGCTTACGGTGCCCACTTTCGTAATGTGCATATGTGGTGGTGTCAACACCGATTTTCTCAGCCACTTGCTGCTGAGTAAATCCAGCAATGATTCGTTGCTCACGTAATCTCGCAGAAAATTCCATATTTTTCTATCCCCTTTGAATGTTTAATATTAGCGAATCGTCAATTGCTTTTTAGCCGTGAACAAATGACTTATTGGCGAAACGCCATATTAACCGTATACTTATTGATGGATTTTGTCAAGTAAATTTTTGAAAAAAGTTTATCGAAATGTAATATAGTTTTCAGTTAATATTACGAAAGAGAGGAAAATCTGTATGGACTGGAAGAAAGAAGCCATTAACGATCTGATGACCTATGCGCGTAAAAAAGAGAGCCTGACAAATATCAGGCTCCAGATTAAAGCAATCGATATGCAGCTTACAGCGGTTAGGGGGGCGCTTGCTGACAGCGGCCCGGCCGGGGGCGGCAACAGCAACTATGAAGAACGGCTGCTGAACGGTATTGTCAAGCGTGACCGTCTGAAACTGACCTATCGTGCCACAAAACAGATTGTCGCGCTTATCGAAAAGGGTCTTGACGGTTTGGATGAACGGGAGCGGCTTGTGCTTGACCTGTTTTACATACATCGTGCAAAAGGGGACGTGGA
>DBTI01000035.1:0-2415 GCA_002306975.1 Ruminococcaceae bacterium UBA1320 | reverse complement strand
GCAAAAGGGAACGTGGAACGGTTGATGGAGAAATTGGCATATGAGAAGTCACGAGTATATGAAATTAAAAATATGGCAATTTATAATTTTACGGAAAAAATGTATGGTGAAAGATGATTATTCTAGAAAAAAATCTTGAAAATGATATAAAATGTGATAAAATAAAATAAAAACAAGAAGATGAAGTTGTGAAAAAAATTGTAATTTCGAATTTTGGACCAATAGCACATCTATCTCTTACTCTGGATGAACAATTGAATATTGTTATTGGTGCGCAAGCTTCAGGAAAAAGTACTATTGGTAAATTGATTTATTTTTGTAGAAAAATAAGAGATTATCTGATTAATTATCTCACCAATCCAGAAAATTTTCTTGATATTCATCCAAATGAATATTATATTAATTTTCTTAAATTTATCCGGAAACAGTTTATGGGCTGTTTTGGTACCACAAAACATATGAGTCCATTTTCAGTTGAATTCTATTACGATCATAATGATAGACTGTTAATTAGTTTAGATAGTGATGGATATGCAAAACTCAGATTTTCTGACGATATGACTGCGGAAATAAACTCGTTAATTAATAATGCATCAAACGTATATTTTAAGCGTTTTTATAGCGATGTATATGGAGATAGTGATTTCCAAGATGTAATTTACAAAAACATCCAAACAATCAATCTTATTAATAAAGAATTATCATCAAGAGTAGCAATTGTGTTCCATGACAATGCGGAGATTATATATATTCCCGCAGGCAGAAGTTTATTAGCTTCAATGTCTGAACAGTTACACGATGTTAAGGTTTCTGAAATGGACTTAACAATGCAAGATTTTATTGACCGTATAAGAAGAACAAAAAGTAAATTTGGAAATAAAATCCCTGAGATGGCTAAAAATTATACAAAAACAATAAAAGGACAAATAAAAAATGCAAATGTAGAACTAGCCTATACTATAATCAAAAGAATTCTTAAGGCTGATTACGTAAGTGATAACGATGGAGAAAAGTTGTATTTTGATGATAACCATTGGGTAAAACTTATGTACGGATCTTCAGGCCAACAAGAATCACTTTGGATATTAATGCTAGCTTATACAATAATATTGGAAGATAAAAAGGTCTTCATGGTTCTAGAGGAACCGGAAGCGCATCTTTTTCCTGTTGCTCAGAAATATATAGTTGAATTAATTTCATTACTGATAAATTCTACAAATAGCGAGGTTTTATTAACAACACATAGCCCGTATATCTTAACATCAATGAATCTATTGATTTATTCAGCCTATATTGAAAACAACAAGAAGACTTTATCACAAAACCAAATTGTCAACAGAACCTTAAGACTTAGCTCTGATAAAGTTGCTGCTTATCTAATTGATAAGGATAGCGATAAATTTTTAATGACTTCATTAAAAGATTCCCGTAATGGGTTAATCGATGCATCAAAAATCGACCAAATCTCTAATGTGATTAATGAGAATACCGAAAAATTAATGGAGTTGGAGAGTAAATATGATCTGTGACAAATTGAGCGATTGCATCGATCAAGTGGAAAAGAACCAAGGGTGCGTTAGAGAAGACGTTTGTGTTAAATTTTATGATGACCGAAGCAAACCTTCTTGTAATGAAAAAGGGAAGAGTTATTCAATAATTAACCCTGAGAGAAAATATAAAGTATTGTCTCTACATATGGACGGTGGCGTTATTACAGAAGATAAACAAACCCCTAGTAATTTTTCAAAATGTGATTACCTATTTGTGTTTAAAGATCCCAAACAGCCAACGGCTTTTCTAATCGAATTAAAAGGGAAAAGCACTAGTGATGCAATAGATCAAATAAGCCATACTCTTGAAATATTTAGAGATGAGCTGCAAGGTTGTAAAAGGGTCTACGGACGTATTGTCAATACGAGTAGTATCCCCAATATTAAGAATAATCCTGATTTTATTGAATTATATAAAGACTTAAAAAAGCTACATGGCGATTTGAAAACACATGAAAGAATACTTGAAGAAAATTATGCCGAAATATAGGAAAAACTCCGGACGAAGTTTTCCGTTTTCTCGTGCTACAATATAACCATGGATTTTCACATAGAGCGTTCGGCCATCAGGCCGGGCGCTTTTCTATGTCATCCGGATGAGAAAAGCCTTGTTCCGCAGCAGCGGAACGGGGCTTTTGGCTTTTGGTGGAATCTTTAAAAGGGGAGTTCACCATGGAGATCGTTTATAAACCGATCAGCAAGATTCAGCCCTATGCCAGAAACCCGCGCCTTAATGAGGATGCGGTGGACAAGGTTGCCGCCAGCATCCGGGAATTTGGCTTCCGGAATCCGTTGATACTGAACGCCTCCGGTGTCGTGATCGCCGGGCACACTCGCCTGAAGGCTGCCGAAAAAATTGGTATGA
>DBTI01000163.1:1914-20392 GCA_002306975.1 Ruminococcaceae bacterium UBA1320 | reverse complement strand
CAAAGCTTCAGGATGAAGCGAACGCTTTGGCGAAAGACCTTGACCGCATCGCGAACACAACTAATTTTAACACCCAAAAGGTGCTGACAACAGCTACGACAAACGGCAGTCTGTACAGTAATACAGGTATTACACTTCAGATTGGTGCAAACAGCGGCGAGACGATGACAATTTCGCTCAGCGGCTTAGCATCCAGTGGTGTCACGGCTACAGCTTTGGGTATTGGTACAGGCCTCGGAGAAGATGCATCAGCTGTTTCCCTTACATCCTCAACGGCCATCACCTCAATCCAGACCGCTATCGACAACATCTCGCAGATGCGTTCAAAGCTTGGTGCGTATCAGAACCGTCTTACCCACACGGTAAACAACCTGAGCACCGAGAGCGAGAACCTGACATCGGCTGAAAGCCAGATCACAGATGTTGATATGGCTAAGGAAATGACGAATTACACCAAGAATAACATTCTTGTTCAGTCTGCAGAAGCAATGCTCGCTCAGGCGAACCAGCTGCCGCAGGGTGTCTTGTCACTCCTTAAGTAAAGATAGACAATCGGTATTCTTTAAAATTGGGGCGGAGCAATATGCTCCGCCTTTATTTTATAAAGATAAGTGTTATAATAGGCTTATATTTACTTAAATACGGAAGAAATACAATGAAATTATTAAAATAATCAAAATTCGAGACCTTTAAATTATAGATATTAGACACTTAATGATGTATAATATATTTAAAATATAGATGATATGATTGCAGGTAAAGCAAGAACCTATTATAATAGGATTAAAAACCGATTCAGATTATCCAAAATTAAACCGCTTATTGCGGCGATTGCGAGGTAACTGATGAAAGCACATTTCAAAAGCAAGGCTGATTTTACAATCACAGCTTGTACAATCGCAAAGAACGAAGAAAAAACACTTGCGACAAGCATAAACAGTTATAAAAAATATGTAGATGAGATTATTATAGTTGACACCGGTTCAACAGATAAAACAGTTGAAATTGCAAAGAGTCTGGGCGCGAAGGTCCTGCATTTTGACTGGTGTAATGATTTCGCGGCGGCAAAAAATGTAGCGCTTGAAGCTGCGACAGGTGACTGGATTGTTTTTCTTGATGCTGATGAGTATTTTGCGGAGGATACATGTAAGGACCTGAGAGCTGTTATATTTGCGGCAATCGATGACAATAAAAATGCAGTGGGCTGCCGCATGGAGAATATAGACAAGGATAACGATTCAGGTATTGTTGATGGTTTCAGCATTAGAGTTTTTAAGGCCGGTATGCGGTATGAATTTGCAATCCATGAGGAAATCCGCAACCCCGGTGGCATAAATGTTCTAACTGTTGATAAAACATATTTTTACTTAAAACATACAGGCTATTCGACCCGCATTATTTCGGATAAGTGCAAGCGAAATCTTGATATCATGCTCAAAGAGTTAAAGACCGAAGAAGATTATGGCAGGGTTATTACTTATTATTCTTATATCAGTGATGCTTATTATGGTTTAGGTAAGTTAAAAAAGAGCCGCGAATATGCGAAAAAATTTATAGAGGAATCTGAAAGAAACGAAATCCGTATTATTGGCTGTGAGACGAGGCCATATATCAATATTATCAAGAGTCTTGAATTGGAAATGGCAGATCCGGAATCGATAACGCCATATGTTCTAAAATTTGAGGAGAAATTTTCAGACAGCCCCGATGCGTCAATGATGGGCGCTGTCGACTGCATGAGAAGATTCCTTTTTAATGACGCGCTGAAAAAGTTCCGGGAAGCATTTGAAAAATCCGAAAATTACGGCGGTACAAGTGTTGACTCTGTTACTACACATAAGGTTCATTTTTATAACAACTGCGGCAACTGTGAGGAAGCACTCTTACATTCAGCAGATGCAATGAATTGGTACTTTAAGGCGTTCAATGAGCCGGATGGCTATCAGGCCGCTTTGTTTAATCTTTTGCGTATAGTTCGCCAGATGCCGCAAAAAGAAATAGATTCACTTGTAGAGTCTCTTTATATGGGAAAATCGCAAAAGGTTCATCTTGCAGTCATGTCAGCGCTAATGTGCAACTATATGGCGCCGCAGCTTATAAAATGCTATGCGGCATATCGGACCGCTACGAAAAGCGACCAGTTAAATGCCGATATAACCGCATTCATCATGGCGGGTCAGGGTAAATTTGAAACATCCGCAAGTTTGTTTTATCTTAACAGCAAAGCAAATTACACTAAAGAAGCAGCGATGAGGAGTCTTTTGTTCGCAGCAATTTCAGGGGAAGAAGAAAGAATAAGCGAAGCGCTTCAAATTTGCAATGCCATCTATGCTTTCGCTCTTGGTTTCGTTGAAAAGGCAAGGATTTTGACTAAAGATTTATTTCTTATATCAAATGTTTATTTAGAGTGCAGCCGCGCAGGACAAAATGATTTTGCAAAAGAAAAATTATCTGATCTGGCACTAAAACTCAGCAACAAACAGCTTTTACGACTGTCCACATTTTTATCAGAAAGCTTTGCCTTCGAATTGGCGCTTCACACCGCCAGATTGGTGGACATATCACCGGAATCAATCTTTATGCAGGGCTATTGCCTTTACCGTATGCACAGGCTTAGAGAGGCTGAAGAGCTGCTGTTGCTTGCAAAGCATATGGGGTACAGCAAACCGGGGCTAGAAGCAATTTATAACAACATTGATGTGATTCGCGGTAAGGTTAACAACGAGCCTGATGCAATTCAGAAAGCAAAACTAAAAGCGCAGATTGTGCAGGAGATCCAAACCGGAAATTATGCGGAAGCCACCGGTAATATTACAACGTTTATGCGTATTGCTGAACCGGACACCGAGATGTTCTCCGCGCTTGCCTCGTTGCTTTATTATTCCGGAGATTACACAAGGTCGGCAATCGCAGCCGAATGCGGGCTGTTAAAAGATGAAAACAATTTTGATTTATTATACAACGCCGGCTGCGCCTATGAAAAAATCGATAATAAAAGACGTGCCAAATCAATGTATCTGAAGGCGCTCAAAAATTGCGGCGATGAGGATTTGGCAATTGAACTCAGGCAGGTACTTGAAGTTTTGATGGTATAAAGTATAAAACCGGCATACGCCGATAAAAACTCTAATGTAAAACTATTCAAGGGGGCATAAAAATGGATGATTCCAACGGAAACGGCAGAGACCAAATGCTTGATATGTTTATTTTTGAGTCTAACCAGCTTATTGAACAACTCGAGGAGATAATGCTCGAAACTGAAAAAAACGGCGAACTTAATGCCGACAATATCAATGAAATTTTCAGGATCATGCATACGATCAAAGGTTCTTCCGCAATGATGGCCTATAACAACATATCAAAAATGGCACACTCGGTGGAGGACCTTTTCTTCTTCATCAGAGATAAAAAGCCGCAGAACATTGATATCTCAGAAATCTGTGATCTTGTGCTCGCTGCCTCTGACTTCATAAAACTTGAAGTTTTAAAGGTCGATGAGGGCAAAGAATCCGACGGTGACGAGAAGGAATTGGAAGCAAGAATAAAACAATACCTCGGTCTTATTTCAGGTAAAGATTCGGCACCGGAGGCAGCTGCCGCTGCAGCGCCTGCCGGAAATGCAGCTCAATCAACAGATGAGCAGCAGATAAAAACCTCCGAAGTTCCTCCTGACGATTTCCGCTATACCGCCAAGCTTTATTTTGAAGAAGGCGGCCAGATGGAAAATGTCAGAGCTTATACTATTGTTCGTAACCTTATAGAATTCACACATGAGGCATATACATATCCTAAAGATTTAATCAATACGCTGCCTGAGCTTATTCTTGAAAACGGTTTTATGATATTCTTCGCAACAAACCTTGAAGAAAGCCAGTTACGCCCAATCTTCGAAGAAGCACTATACCTTAAATCCTATGAACTGACCAAAGTTGACAGCTATCAAAAAGAGCTTGAAAAATACAATTTGGCGGCAGGGGATACAACAAAAGTAAACGATACCGATGCGCCAAAAGTTAATCCTGTGGCAAAGCTGCCTGATCAAAACGCCAACAAGAGCAGTACTGATCCAGCCGCGTCAAAGGGCAGCAAGCTTAGCCTTATAAGTGTTAATGTCAACAAGCTTGACAATCTTATGAACCTTGTGGGCGAGCTTGTTATTTCAGAATCTATGGTAACAAAAAATCCTGAGCTTAAGGATCTGCAACTTGACAACTTTAATAAGGCCGCAAGGCAGCTGCGCAAGCTGACCGACGAGCTGCAAGACATAGTTATGTCCATCCGTATGATACCGATTGCGGGCACATTCCAGAAAATGCAGCGTATTGTCCGCGATATGAGCCGCAAGCTCAATAAAGATGTCGAATTTGTTACGGTCGGCGACGAGACTGAGGTCGATAAAAACATTGTTGACCATCTTTCTGATCCGCTGATGCATCTTATCCGCAATGCAATGGATCATGGCGTTGAGCCGGAAGATGAACGTGTCAAAAAGGGGAAGGCGCCCAAAGCACGTATCACCCTTACGGCGCACAACACCGGCGGTGATATTATGATATCCGTTTCAGATGACGGCAGCGGCATTAACAAGGATAGGATTATCAAAAAGGCCAGGGAAGCCGGTCTTCTTACAAAGCCCGAAAGCGAGCTTTCAGAAAAGGAAATATTCTCTTTCCTGCTTATGCCGGGATTTTCAACAAAAGAGAAGGTTACTGAATTCTCCGGCCGCGGCGTTGGTATGGATGTTGTAAAGCAGAATATCGAAGAGGTGGGAGGCAGCATTTCAATCAAGAGTATTGAAGGCGAAGGTTCCACATTTACCATAGTCATTCCGTTAACACTCGCAATCGCTGACGCGATGGAGCTTTCGGTCGGTAACTGCGTATATACCCTACCTACAGTTTCAATCAAAGAGTCGTTCAGAGCAAAAGACGAGGATATTATTTACGATAACGACAACAACGAAATGATTATGATTAGGGGCAATATCTACCCGATCATCAGGCTCTACGACCTGCTGAAAATTGAAACCTCAGTCAAAAAGCTTAACGAGGGCATACTGATCATGATTGAGGGCGACAACAAAACGGCCTGTATTTTTGCAGATAAGCTGCTCGGTGAGCAACAGGTAGTTGTAAAGCCGCTGCCAAAGTATTTGATACATTATGCAGTTAAAGAATCGGGTATCGAGGGCTGCACTATTCTCGGAGATGGCAGCATAAGCCTTATTCTCAGTGCTAAAGGCATTATAAGCCGTATAATTTAATTAACAAGGGAGTGTATTTATATGTCAGAAGCATTAAGCCAGCAGCTGATGGTTCAAGAAGAAGATACGCAGCAAGGTAAATTTCTAACATTCCCTTTAGGGAATGAAGTGTTTGGCATTGAGATAAAATTTGTTACTGAAATAATCGGGATACAGTCCATAACCTATGTTCCCAATGTGCCAGTTTATGTGAGGGGCATTATAAACCTAAGAGGTAAAATTATTCCGGTTATCGACATAAGGCTTAAATTTAAAAAACCGACTGTCGAGTATGATGACCGAACCTGTATAATTGTCATTGATTTAAAAGATACTTCAATCGGGCTTATTGTTGACTGTGTCTCTGAAGTATTGGATATCAGCGACGAGGATATCGTGCCCCCCCCAAGCTATAAAACAGGTTTTCAAAACAGGTTTATAAAAGGCATTGGCAAAGTCGGCAGTGATGTGAAGCTGCTTCTTGACTGTGAAAAAATTATTACTGACAATGAACCGGATACGCTTGTTAGTGTAAATTAAATATTCGAATCAGCGTATGACTGTAGGAATTCATTACAGCCATACGCAAACCGCCTAGTATTCTCGTCTATAAGCGTTTACATAATGCTTAAAATAGGCGAGAATAAGCTTTTTTCAATTATCCATTAAAAGTAAATAATTGTACCTAAGAGTTATGACATTAAAAATTTAACAAGAATTTAATACTATTGATGTACACAATGCACAAGTTACCAATACATTATTCGCCATAATAAAACCACACTTTACGCCACGCAGATATTATTTATAGATAACACGATGATTTTTTATATAGCCGACTATATCACGTAAGTGCGAAACTTAGGTACGGTGCATTCGTGCAGGTTTGCCGGTCTGCGGATCTAGGCAAAGTTCTCAGCACGTATGTGCAACGCGCCATGGCGTTTAGTCCGTCTCTAAATACATCAGCATAATGTGTTAACTACGAATTCTGATGTATTTAGATGCTTGCACGCGATTTAGTATGAATTGGTGCACTTATAATGTGCTGGTATGCGAATTCGAATCAGTTGAAAGGATGTGTGTTTTTTGAAAGCCATTGGCATAAAAAGCATTGGGCAAAAAATTACGATTTGTGTTGCAGTCATAATCGTAATTGCAATGGGAATTACCGGCGGTGCATCGTATTTCAGCATAAACCAAAACATGCAAACTACAGTGCGCACAGATATGCTTGCAAGCGTTCAAGACAAGGCAAACACGTTGTCAGCCCAGATTAGCTGTTATAAGCGCTTTTTAAAAAGTGCCGCCGGCAGTGATGCCATTAAATCTATGGACAAGGCGCGTCAGCAAAAGCAGCTTCAAGATGCAAAGTCTGAATATGAATTTTTAAATATTGGGTTTGCAGACGATAGCGGCAATGTCGATTTTGTAGACGGCGCTTCAGAACAGTTCGTTGATCAGAGCTTTTACGGTGACGCGGTAAATAAACAGGCGGTTACGGTCTCCGACCCGTTTATTGACGATGACCTTAAAAAAATGGTTATAATGATAGCGGCTCCGGTAATTTCAGACAAGGGTGATTTCTTAGGCGTTACCGTTGGTGTTATAGATGCAAGCATAGTTACAACACTGACGCAAAAAATTTCAGTAGGCAACACCGGCTACAGCTTTGTTTTAGATGCAAACGGTACATATGTTGCAAGCAAGGATAAAACAAAGGTCGATAAAGGTGAAAATGTTTTTACACAAGCACAAAGCGACAAATCCCTTGCGCAGTTCAAAACTATCGCCACAGATATGGTGAGCGGTAAAACAGGATATTCAGAGTTTAACGAATCCGGTAAGGATCAGTGTATAGCCTATGCTCCGATTTCGGAAGCAAACTGGTATCTTGCGCTGAGAGCTCCAAAATCCGAACAGTTTGAATCGGCCAATAACATGCTCAAACAGGTCCTGCTGTTTACTTTAATTTTCATAATCATTGCTATTATCAGCGTTTTGACAATAACCAGACGCCTAATTACCCGCCCGCTAAAACGCACGGTCGGCATGATTCAGGAAATGTCGTGCGGTCACCTTAACGTTAGACTTAAAGTTAAAACAAACGACGAGATAGGGCGAATGGGCCGGGCAATGAACACCCTTGCAGACACGCTTGAACATGATATAGTCGGGACAATGAGGCGGATTGCCGCAGGCGATATGACTGTTGATTTAAATTTGAAAGACAGCGGTGACCAAATAACTCCCGAGCTAATCAACACAGTGAATACAGTAAACGGAATAATGCAGCAGACTGAGCAGCTCATCGCGGCTGCTAAAGACGGCAGGCTTAGCGAACGCTGTGACGCCGATATATATGGAGGCAGCTGGCGTGACCTTGCGAATGGCATAAACGGCCTGATGGACAGTGTTGCGGCACCAATTAACGAGGTGCGCGGTGTTGTCAAAAAAATGGCTGTCAATGACTACACGCAGACAGTGAACGGCAATTATAACGGTCTGTTTGAAGAGCTTGCGAACGACGTAAATGATGTGCGCGACAGGCTTCTTAACCTTCAGGATGTTATGGTTCGTGTGTCAAAGGGCGATATGTCAAGGCTTGAGGAATACAAGAACATTGGCGTTTTGAGCGATAAAGACAGCCTTACTCCCGCGGTTGCCACGATGATGAAAACAATTGAGAATCTTGCGGATGAGGTTAGAACCCTTGCTAATGAGGGCGTAAACGGCAACGTATTTAATGCAAGGGGCGACGCGAGCAAGTTTGAAGGCGAATACAATGAAATCGTTCAGGGCTTTAACGATACCCTTGACGCTGTTTCCAAACCGCTTATAGAGTTACAAAGTATATTGGGTTCAATGGCGGTTAACGATTTTACAATGGATGTCAGCGAGGGTTATAAGGGCGATTACTTGAGCATAGCAAATTCAATCGGTATGGTACGTGAAAACCTGAAGTCGATGCAGAACCTTGCCGTAAAAATTTCTCAAGGCGATATCAGCGAGTTAGAGAAATATAAAGCAATGGGCAAACGCAGTGAAAATGATATGCTTGTTCCGGCGTTTACCGATATGATGGAAACGATAAATAAACTCATTGACGAGGTTACCGGGATTGCGGAATCCGCTGCGGCAGGCAGGCTTGACGTTCGCGGTAATACAGAGCAGTTTAACGGTGAATATGTCGGTATTATAAAATGCATAAACGCTCTCCTTGATGCTGTGGCACGGCCGATCGGTGAAGTTACACAGGTTATGACAAGCATAGCGCAGGCCAACTTTGACAAGCGCATTGAGGGCGACTATAATGGTGAATTTGCACAGCTTGTCAAAGCGGTTAATAAAACGGCATCAGACCTTAAAACCGTTGTCGACGAAATTACAGCAGTTATGCTGCGTGTTTCGGCGGGCGACCTTGATATCGAAAACATTGATTCTTATAAAGGTGATTTTGCAGCAATTTCTGAAGCAATCAACAAGATTACAGGTTCGCTCAATGAAGTGCTCGGTAACATTAATGTTGCCGCCGAACAGGTTGATGCCGGTGCAAAGGGCGTTTCAGAGGGAAGCCAGGAGCTTTCGATAGGCGCAACAGCGCAGGCAAGTTCAGTAGAACAGCTTACCTCATCAATAACTGAAATTGCGTCTCAAACAAAGCAAAACGCGGAGAATGCGGTGCAGGCGAGCAACATCGCCGAGGAAGCGAAAGAAGACGCTATGCGCGGCAACCAACACATGAAGGAAATGCTTGTAGCTATTGAAGAGATTAATGTTGCTTCTAATGATATTTCGAAGATTGTTAAGGTTATCAACGATATAGCATTCCAGACAAAGATCCTTTCACTTAACGCGTCTGTTGAGGCTGCGCGTGCCGGTTCTTACGGCAAAGGATTTGCTGTTGTGGCGCAAGAGGTAGGAAACCTCGCACAAAGAAGCGCACAGGCTGCTCAAGAAACGACCGATCTGATTGAAGGAACTATTAGGAAGGTTGAAACAGGCTCGCAGATTGCAAATGAGACGGCACAGGCGCTTTCGAGCATTGTCAAACACGTTGACAGTGTTGCGGTTCTCGTAAGCGGCATCGCGCAGGCTTCAAATGAGCAGGCGATAGGAATATCGCAAATCGACCGCGGAATCGAGCAGGTTTCAGATGTCGTTCAGAACAACTCGATGACAGCTCAGCAGAGCGCGGCGTCAAGCGAACAGCTTTCCGGTCAGTCGTGGCAGTTAAAGCAGATGATCAGCAAGTTTAGATTAAGGCATTAACAGATAATAATCTCATCAGTAAATTATAAAAGGCGGGCGCAATATTGCACCCGCCTTTTATGTCGCTATACACATCAGAATAATGTATTAAACACTTGGATTGAGGTATACAGGCAGAGCAGACAGTGATAGATTGACTTTTAATCGAGCTATTACGCTATATCAATTTTATAAAGAAGGGGAATTGCTTTTTGTTTCTCCCTGCTTCCGGCGGGGAGAAACAGCCGTCAAACCGCAAAAGAGCTTGAAGCAGCGATATCGGCCGCTTAAAGCTCTTTATAGCAGACCTACTTGATGAACGAAATAAAGAATGTATCCCCCGGCAGTGGACGGAGGATACATTAATTCCTTGCAATTTATAAATCTGTTAGGATATCAACTCCGATTAGTGTTATCGTCACTCAGATGGGTTGTTTCAACATGCTCAGGTGTATGCTGAACATCCGGGCTGTAATGGAAGGGAAGAATTACAGACGATACATTTTTATGTTTACTCAAAATACGTTCAAGGAAATAGGTGGTCTGATTGTGGAGAATGGCGTCATACCAGTGTTCCGAAACGAACTTTACGATGATAACGGAGAGGTTTTCGCCGTGCTTGAGGTTATTCTCGCGCTCCCAGATATATTCGTCAAAGGGCTTTATAATATCCTGATACGGTGTGAGCACAACCTCAAGTTTTATTGGAATCTTAAGGCTTTCCCACTGCCGGCGCAGTTCTTCGGCGTGCTCCGGGTGACGGCAGACATGAAGCACGGTGACGTTATCGGAAATGGAGTTTGCATAGTTGATGGATTTAAGAAGTGATTTGTTAATTGTCTGGACAAGCACAATGCACTGAGTTTTGCGTTCCGCAGAGCATTGATAATATGGATAGAAATTTTTAAGCTGAAGTTGTTTGCCGACATAGGAATAATGACGTTTTACATAGACCATGATCAAAATGAGCGCCGGGATGGCAATAGCAAGCAGCCACGCTCCCTCTGTGAACTTGAATATGAACGCAACCATCAATCCGACGAAAGTTGCAGCGGCGCCCACAGCATTTATCAACATCTTATAGTGCCAGCCCTTGCCCTTTATCTTCCTCCATTTTTTGACCATGCCAACCTGTGAAAGAGTAAAGGAAACAAAAACACCAATGGAGTAAACAGGGATAAGGTTGTGAACGTCGCTTCGCGCAGCAACAATCAAAATACAGGCGATTACCGAGATGAGCATGATGCCGTTTGAAAAGCTCAGCTTTGTGCCGCGGTGAGAAAACTGACGGGGCACATAACCGTCATGCGCAAGAATATATAAAAGAAGCGGAAGACCGTTGTAAGCGGTGTTCGCGGCGAGGATCAAGATAAACGCCGTGAAAATCTGAATGACGTAAAACATGAAGCTGTTTCCGAAAACGGCGCTTGCAATTTGGGAAGTAACAGTAAGCCCGTTTGCCGGGAGCACCTTTAATTGCATTCCGAGCAACGTTGTGCCGCCAAATATAAGAACAATGACAGCACCGAGCATGTAAAGAACGTGCTTGGCGGTTTTTTGCGAAGGATTTTTAAAGTTGGGAACAGCGTTGCTTACAGCCTCAACACCGGTGAGGGCTGAGCAGCCTTGTGAGAACGCCCTGAGTAAAACCGTAATACCAAGACCTACCATAGCGTCCTTTTGGGCAACAGCCTGTTGAGCCGCGATGTTGTAGTCTATTGGGTGCAATGATCCGGTAAAAAACCTGATAAAGCCGGTCACGATCATGACGAGCATCGAAAAAATGAATATGTAGGTCGGAAGACCGAACATTTTTGAAGATTCCCGCAATCCGCGCAGGTTGCCAAGAGTAATAAGCAGAACAAACAGCAGCGACAGCTCCACCTTAAAATTCATCATTGATGGAAAGGCGGAGACAATAGCTGCCGAGGCTGACGATATACTAACCGCAACAGTAAGGATATAGTCAACGATAAGGGAAGCTGCCGCAAGCAGCGACGGGACTTTTCCGAGGTTTTCTTTTGAAACGATGTATGCGCCGCCGCCGTCCGGATAATGGTCGATGATCTGCGAATAAGAAAAAATAAGAATAAGCAAGAGTAAAATAATAGGCAGAGTAACACCCAAAACATATCGATACGCATCTTGTTTTTGAAGCCCGATTGCCACAACGGCGGGAACAAGAACAATAAGGATTTCTTCACCTGCATATGCAACTGAAGAAACGGCGTCGCTTGCCATGATGGGCAGCCCCCATACTCTGGAGAGCTTTTCGTGTGCGATTTCACTGGATTTAAGCGGCTTGCCAAGCAGGAAATTTTTTATGTTAACCATTATGCCTACACCACTCTTTTAATAATATGATCACTGTACCATTCCCTAAAATGAATTATTGCTGCGTCTTTTTCAAAAGCAATTTGTCACTAAATTATCACGCTGCTAAGGATCTTGTAAAAATACATTTGAACCAATTGCATAATTCTAACACACTGTTTTATTAAAAACAACAATAATATTAATATATTATTAATAACAAGTTGCAACAAATTTTGTTAACATTCGATAAAGAAACAGAATTTTCACGTTTCTCAAAATATTTGCAGGATAATAAAGCAAAAAACAGGCCTCCCCGTTAAAAAAGGGAAGGCCCATTTTTCATTCCTTGGCTGTTATAACACTGACTGGGCAGTTTTCCTGAGACTCAATAGTACGGTCTTCTGCTTCCTCAGGAACATCCTCAACAATTACCTCAGCCAGTCCGTCCTCAGCCATCTGGAACACCTCCGGGCAGGTATCGATACACAACCCGCAGGCGATGCAGCCATCGCGCTCAATATATGCTTTCATGCAGGCACCTCTTATTTAAAATAAAGTACTGCGCTTCATATATTATTACGCACGACACCGCTTATATTCATTTGATATTATTTGAAAAGTTAATATCACCATTGTGCGCCGAAAAAGTTGTTTATACGGAGTGATTGGCCTTTTTGTTATTTCTGGACAGTTTTACAAGCTCGGAAATCTTTAACCGGCTTCCATAATGCAGCACGGCTGATGAATATAACCTAATTGAAATATAACCCATCAGCGCGGTTGTTGCGGCAAGCAGTGCAAGCGATAAAATTATCTGCCATGCGGGAACGGAAGCCGTGAGGATGCGTGACGGCATTGCAAACGGTGAGCTGAACGGAATCAGCGAAGCCGCGCTTGAGGCGGTACTGTCTGGCATGAGCATCGTGGAGTAGGAAAAGTAGAAGGAAATTATAGAAATAAGCGTAACGGGCATTATCGCCTGTTGAATATCCTCCGACTTGCTGACTGTGGCACCGCAGACTGCGTTCATCATGGCAAAAAGGGCAAACCCGAAAATAAAATAAACAATTATCATGAATAGTACAAGCGGCGAGAAGCCGGAAAGATTTATGGCTGTGCCGCCTATCTGGAAATTTTGGGGGTATGCGACAAAATAGACCGCGCCGCCGATAATGATAACGCCCAAAAGCTGACAGAGCCCCAAAACGCCCATGCCAAGGCTTTTGCCGATTACGATTCGCGACGGTTTTGTGGAGGTTATCAGAACCTCCATGACGCGCGAGGTTTTTTCAGAGGCTATCGACATTGCCACCCAATAACCATACATATAGATGGCCATGAAGAGAATTATAATGACCGCGTAGCTTGAGATCATTCCGCTGACTGTGCCGCGCCCCAAGGTCGTGCTGTTATAGATGACATCGGAGTAGGCTTTGTCGATGATCTGCTGCGACGTACCGCTTTGCTTCAGGACGGTTTCACCATAAACTTTTTTAACAGCCTGGCTGAGCTTGTCTCCGTCGGGGCCGTCGGTCATGTTTTTAACATATAAGTCAAAAGTAGGCGCGCCATTTTTTAAGCTGAGCACAATAAGGCTCTGATTGCTGTTTTCCTTGATGCTGTTTTTAAGCGATTCTATGTCGGACGGCTGCTTTACTTCAAATTTATAGCCGCCTATCAAAGAGGAAAACTCGTTTATATTATTGGAAACTATTTTATCGCTGTCGACAATAAAAATGCTGTTTGTCGTTTTCGAAGAATTGCCGCCGGAGGCGCTTTGGACGGCGTTGATTATGGCGGGAACGCAAATTACCAAAATAATCAGCGCATAAATGATAACAGTCGAAACAATGAAGGATTTTTTTCTTGCCTGTTCACGGAATGTAAAGGAAAAAACACTGAGAATCCCTTTCATTTGCGTTCACCCGCTTTCTCTATGAAGATTTCGTGCAGCGTCGGCTCACGGATTTCAAATTTATCGATAGCAACATTAGCGTCAAGCAGTTTTTTAAGCAGCGTGTAGGCGCTATCGTCCGATGGAATGCGAAGTTCAAAGCCGGAAGCCGTACGGTTAACAAGCTTTATCCCGAGAACGGTCGCTTCGGGCATGATGTCAAAATCACAGCCGATATAGAGGTTGGTTCTGCCATAGCTGCGTTTTATATCGCGCAGGTTGCCGGCAAGCACTGTCTCGCCGTCGATGAGCAGAAGAATGTCGCGGCAGTATTCCTCAACCGATTCCATCTGGTGGCTTGACATCACGATATATTTTCCGTTCTCGACAAGCTCGAGGATGACGGATTTGAAGAGGTCGGCGTTTACGGGGTCAAGGCCGCTTAACGGCTCGTCCATTATTACAAGGTCGGGGTTGTGTAAAATGGAAGTGATAAACTGAACCTTTTGCTGATTGCCTTTTGAGAGCTGTTCCGCAGGCATATCGGCGTATTTTATTACTTCAAGCCGCCTCAGCCAGTAGTCCACAGTCTTTTTCGCGGCAGCGCCATAAAGGCCGCGCAGTCTTGCAAAATAATAAAGCTGCTCGCGCACCCTTGTCTGCGGATATAGCCCGCGTTCCTCGGGAAGATAGCCGAAGCTGACGCTTTCACGTATGACCGGGCGGCCGTCCCACGTTATGCTGCCCTCGTCTTTATCAAGGATGCCAAGAATCATGCGGATCGTTGTGGTTTTTCCCGCTCCGTTAGTGCCCAAAAGACCGAAAACTCCGGGCTTTTCAAGCGTAAAAGAAAGGTTGTTGACAGCCGTTTTGCTGCCAAAGCGCTTTGAAACATTATTTACGGCAAGCCCCATTTTTTCTTCCCTCGTTTCGACATTTTTTTATTTTATAACTTGTCACGGTCGCGCTGCCGCCTTTGACCGCTTTTTCGTTCACAGGCGGGCGGCTGTTTTTTATTAAGGTGATGTTCCCGGCAAGCCTTACAATCGCCGTGCCGCTCGCATTTTACCCTGCGGCAGGGGCATTCGGGATTTTCCAATTTAACAGCATCCTTTTAACTCATTTATAAAGGAGTGAAATAATGTTAAATCTGTGTTAAACAATTAATACAATAATACAAAATATTTAGCTTGTCAATACTTTATTCTGTTTTGTTATCTCCGCTTGTCATCTTCTCTGCCTCCGGCGGGGAAGATAACGTTTTGGCTTTTCATTTTTCAAGTAAGTAAGCTGACAATAGTAATCAAAATCTATTATATATAGAAAGGGTGGGTTTATCTACAAAATTGATAAAAAATTGCTGTTGCCTTTAAAGTTGCGATGTATTATAATGTATGAAGCCGGCCTTGATAGTGCGCCGGAACATGCAGGTGAAGGCTGCCCGTGCGGCGGCGTGCCGTGAACCATGTCAGGCGGGGAACCGAGCAGCATTAATCGGATTTCGCCGGGCGCCGCGGGATTAGTCTTCGCCTGCATGTTCGGGAGCATTATCATAGTGTTTTTGGGGGACTGGGTTTTGTATCAGGCGCTTTACCGCAAATGGCGGCCTCGCGTTTTTGAGGACGTTGCGGGGCAGCCCAATATTACAGAGACACTTAAAAATGAGGTTATGGCGGAGCGAATTGCTCACGCCTATATTTTTACCGGTTCAAGAGGAACCGGTAAAACGACCTGCGCAAAAATTCTGGCAAAGGCGGTTAACTGCCTTAATCCGCATGGCGGCGACCCGTGCAACGAGTGTGAAAATTGCAGGGGCATTGAAACGGGCAGCCTTCTTGACGTTGTCGAAATCGACGCGGCAAGTAATAACGGTGTTGACAACATCCGTGATTTGCGCGAAGAAACCGTTTATACGCCCGCAAGCGCGAAATTTCGCGTATATATCATCGACGAGGCACACATGCTTTCCACCGGCGCTTTCAACGCTTTGTTGAAAACGCTTGAGGAGCCGCCGGCGTATGTCATATTCATTTTGGCGACAACCGAGGTTCACAAGATCCCGGCGACGGTTATGTCGCGCTGCCAGCGCTTTGACTTCCGGCGTATTCCGCAGGACGATATAATCGCAAGGCTTCAGTTTGTCGCCGAGCATGAGCAGATTGAGCTTGAACCGGAAGCCGCCGCTATGATAGCGCGGATTGCGGACGGTGGTCTGCGCGACGCACTCTCGCTGCTTGACCAGTGCGGGGGCGGCGGAATTGTTGATGAGGAAAAAGTCGCGGCTGCCGCGGGGCTGACAGGCCGCGAATACCTTTTTGAACTTTCCGACGCCGTAAAAGACCATGACATCGCCACGGCTCTTAAAGTGATCGACGGGCTTTATGCCTCGTCAAAAGATGTTGAGCGGCTTTGCGAAGAGCTTGTAGCGCATTTCCGTGACCTTATGGTCGTTAAAACAGTAAAAAATCCTTTTGATATCGTTAACTGCCGCACCGACGAGCGCGACAAAATGCAAAAAACAGCCGACGGTTTCTCAACCGAAGCGCTGCTGCACGCGCTTGATACGCTTCAGTTGTCGCTTGAAACACTCAGGCGCAGCGCGTCCGGCAGAGTAGGCATAGAAACCTGCCTTTTGCGCCTTTGCAACCCGGAGCTTGACACATCGAACGCCGCTCTTTTGCGCCGCATTAAGATGCTAGAAGATAAAATCGCGTCGGGCAGCTTTGCCCCCGTCGCGCAGGTGCGGCAGAGCAAAGACGCGGTGCAGGCAAAAGTCGAGAAACCTTCCGCCGCACGGCATGAGCCGCCCGAAAGCAGCCTTCCGGCGGAAGAAAAGCAAAGCGAAACGCCGGTCGAACCGGCTGAAAATGTTCAGCCTGCGCGGCAGACACCTCCGAAAAAAGAGGGCTTGCCGTCTTCGGATTCAAGCGCCGATGTGGCTCTTGAATGCTGGGCGGAGGTTTTGGACGCTCTTAAAAAAAGCGACGCTCCGCTTTTCGGTGTGCTCAGAGAGTCATCGGCGATCATTCGCGGCGGTTTTGTGCTGATTGACCCCAACAATTCGCTGTTTTCGGGGCTTATCAAATCGCAGGATCACCAAAGGCCGCTTGTCGAAGCGGTAAGGCGCATTACAGGGAAACCGTATAAGGTCGGAATCTTCAAAAAGAGCCTTGTTGTTCCGGCTGATCAGAAAGACGCGCCGGTTGATGAAATGGACGAGCTTTTTAACAATGCAAGCAAAGCAGGCATTGACGTTAAAGAGAATTAACAGTAAAAATTATGATTTAAGTTAACGGAGGGTTTTTCAATGAAAGCAAGGTTACCTCAGGGATATGGCGGCGGAGCCGGAAATATGAACAGCATGATCAAGCAAGCCCAAAAGATGCAGGAAGATATGGCGCAGGTTCAGCAGGAGCTTGACGAAAAGGTTTATGATATAACAGCCGGCGGCGGAGCGGTAAAGCTGACCATAACCGGCAAGCGCGAAGTAAAGGCGATTGAGCTGAAACCCGAGGTTGTTGACCCGGAAGATATCGAGATGCTTCAGGATCTTCTTGTCGCGGCGGTTAACGAGGCTATCCACACGGTTGAGGATATTTCAGAAAAGGAAATGTCCAAAATCACAGCAGGCATCAACATGCCCGGCATGTTTTAAGGAGCAGTTATGGCTTACTACGCCGCACCCTTGTCAAAACTTATCGACCAGTTTGAACGTTTGCCCGGCATAGGCCGCAAAACGGCGCAGCGGCTTGCTTTTTTCATCCTTAACGGCACAGACGAGCAGGCGGAGAGCTTTGCCAGCGTCCTGGTTGAAGCCAAAAAGAGCATGCATTACTGCAAGATCTGCCAAAACCTCACCGACGGTGAAGTTTGCAGCATCTGCGAAAGTGCGACGCGTGACAAATCGGTCATCTGCGTTGTCGAAGACCCGCGCGATGTGATCGCTTTTGAGCGCACCCGTGATTACAGCGGTCTTTACCATGTGCTTCACGGTGTAATTTCACCGATGGACGGCATCGGGCCGGATCAGCTTAAAATCAAGGAGCTTCTCGCGCGCGTCAACAGCGGCAAGGTGGAAGAAATTATCATGGCGACCAACCCCGATGTTGAGGGCGAAGCAACGGCGATGTATGTTTCACGGCTGTTGAAGCCGCTTGGGATAAAGGTAACAAGGATCGCATACGGGCTGCCCGCAGGCGGGGAGCTTGAATATGCGGATGAGGTTACGCTTCTCAAAGCGTTGGAAGGCAGAAGCGAGATTTAGGTTTTTATATTTATTATCAGCGCACCCAAGGTTTTGGGTGCGCTGATTTTTCTTCTTTTGATTGCAGGAGGAATGTGCTTTTAAGGCAAAAAAAGAAATACCACTCTCCCACGGCGTAACTGGCAAAGAGGTTACTTGAAGAATGCACTTTTGAACAAAAAAAGAAATACCACTCCCCCACAGCGTAAGTGGCAAGACGTTACTTGAAGAATCATCTTTTAAACAAAGAATAAATAAAGCAAAAAAACAGCAGTGCGGCAAAAATTCCCGCACTGCTGTTTAAAACCTAAACATAAAATAATATATACAAAAAAACAAAATTAAAAATCAGTAATAATCACTTGAAAACCTTGTCGTAATATGGTATAGTACAAAAAGGCAGTAAATGGCTCACGAAAGACGTGGGCCGAAGCAGCACAAAGTGTTACAAGCGCTTTGCACCTGCGCGGGTGTCGATGCACCTACGTAACCAGCTTACAAGGCTGGCGCCCCGGCTATTAAAGTATATCCG
>DBTI01000163.1:1099-1569 GCA_002306975.1 Ruminococcaceae bacterium UBA1320 | reverse complement strand
TTTTTCGCACCCGTACGGTAAAGAGGAATCAGCCTCCGAACAAGCCGTATTGCGGTGACAAAGCCTGCTGTCATGTTTAGAATAGCATTGAATTTACGGGTGAAATTCTTATACCGTTAAATAGCGGTGAACGTAGGAAGAGGTTATCCTGCGTCCGCCGCTTTTTTGGGCCTTTTTCTGCTTCATTAAAATTTTTCAGATAGAGAAGCACCAGGGCGATAGAGGTTTATTCATTTTGGTTTTAGGGGGAAGCAGTCAACTACGGCTGCTTCCCCCTAAAACATTAACGGCAAAAATTCAAATGATAAATTAAACCACCTTTTTAACCGTAAACATCGAATTGATCAAAAGCAGATTCTGCGGGAACGGCCGCTCGATTGTCCAGTAGCTGACGCCGGCGAGCTTATACTCGTCAACGAGCAGCAGCTTCTGCCTGATGCTCCTTGCGTCTTCAAACCAGACGATGTGCT
>DBTI01000163.1:0-788 GCA_002306975.1 Ruminococcaceae bacterium UBA1320 | reverse complement strand
CGTCTCGTCATAGCGGATTTCGGCGTTGTTGCGGAAAGCGCGGTTGATGGCCTCGATATTTGAAAAGGTTGAGGCACGCGTTCCGCGAACATAGGGCAGCACCCAGTCATATCCGTAGTTTGGTATGCCCATAAGTATCTTGTCCCGTGGAATAACCGAAACGGCATAGTCGAGAACGCGCCTGACTAAATTTAGCGGCGCGACGGCTTGCGGAGGTCCGGCGAGATAACCCCATTCGTATGTCATCAGAATAACCCGGTCAACAATTTCACCATGCGCGGGGTAATCGTGCGCTTCATAGAGAAGCCCCTTTTGTTCCGCTGAGTTTTTGGGTGCGACAGCCGTTAAAACGATGTAGCCAAGCTCGTGCATCCGCGCTGTGATTGTTCTGAGAAACTGGTTGTAGCTTTCTCTGTCTTTTGGGAATATATATTCGAAGTCTATATTAAGCCCGTAATAGTTTTTCTGTTTCATGGTTGTAACAATGTTGTTGATCAGGGTTTGCTGCACCGCCATGTTTGTGAGCAGCGCGTCGGTGATGTCGCTGCTGAAACCGCCTGTCGCGCGGATGTTTGTGACGACCATAATCGGGGCGACATTGTTTTGACGGGCCATGCGTATCCATTTTTCATCTTCGATTGTAACAAGGCTGCCGTCCTCTTTCACCTGATAGCTGAAGATTGAAAGATAGGTCAGTGACGGGAACGCGTCGCGCACGATTTGCTCATTGGAACCGGGAAATATGTAACCGTTGACTTCGATTGTTCCGAGCTTTTGTTCCCCGGAAG
>DBTI01000275.1 GCA_002306975.1 Ruminococcaceae bacterium UBA1320 | reverse complement strand
CTGGCCAATTATCATAATCATGCTGGATATCTGGAAAGGGGCGGGATACGGGAGTGTTATGTATCTTGCCAGCATAACAAACCTTGACAATACCTATTATGAAGCGGCTGTGATTGACGGTGCGACAAAATGGCAGCAGATATGGAAAATAACACTTCCGTTGCTCAAACCAATGATAGTTATACTGTCACTGCTCTCGGTCGGAAGAATATTTAATACGGATATCGGTCTTTTTTACGCGGTGCCTATGCTTCAGACAAACGGCGCTTTGACCACTGTGGCTAGTACGATCGATACCTATATTTATGTAAATCTGAACAGTATAGGCAATGTGTCCGCAATCAATATCGGCGCCGCAGCCTCGTTCCTTCAGTCAATTTTAGGATTTGTTCTCGTTGTGACTACGAACTTTATTGTCAAAAAAATCGACTCAGATGACGCACTGTTTTAAGGGAGGAACATACTATGCGAAAAAACAGCGGTAGCCTAATGGCTGTGTCCCCTCGTACTGGTTTTGTATTGCACTTGATCTTTATTCTTTACTCGGCGATATGTATTTTGCCGTTCCTGCTCGTATTAGGAATTTCGTTAAGCTCCGAAAAATCCTTGGTGGACTTCGGGTATCATATCTTTCCAAAAATCATAAGCGCAAATGCCTATATTTTTATTGCCAACGAAGCCTCGTCTTTGTTGAAATCCTATGGAGTCACGATTTATGCAACCCTTTTGGGTACGGCACTGAGCGTAATGATCACGACTCTATTTGCTTATCCTTTGTCAAGAAAAGACTTTAAATATCGCAATATTTTTTCTTTTATTATATTTTTTACGATGATCTTTCACGGCGGCATGATTGCTACCTATATGATCTATGTCGAGACACTGCATGTACGTGACAACCTGATTGTTTACCTGCTGCCGTTTTTAATTAACGCGTGGAATGTCATTCTGATGAGAACCTTCCTTTCAAACTCGATTCCGGACGCATTAATTGAAGCCGCGCGGATTGACGGAGCCGGTGAATTAACGATCTTCAAGAAAATTATATTGCCGTTGTCGCTTCCGGGGCTTGCAACAATCGCGTTGTTTACGGCCATTGCGATCTGGAACGACTGGAATACACCTTTGCTTTATATCACAAAGCCGGAACTGTATAATCTGCAATATTATCTTTATACAATTCTGAACAATATTTCATATCTTGAGTCGAATGCCGACATCGTTGGAAACGCCGGCGCAATCATGCAAGACCTGCCGACACTGTCAGTTCGAATGGCTATGTGTATTGTCTCTATCGGCCCGATTATTTTCGCTTTCCCATATTTGCAAAAGTACTTTGTAAAAGGGCTTACAATAGGATCGGTCAAGGGCTAACTCCAGTATATGCTGGTTTAGTATAACAAAAATTCAGAGGAGGATATTTTATGTTAAAATTCCGCAAAGCACTCGGAGCTGCATTGGCTGTGGTTTTGGCAACATCATCTTTTAGCGGCTTTTCAACTACAAAATCTGTGACTAAGGCGTCAAGTGGAAATCCTGTTACAATTTCATGGTACATGGTTGTCGATTCAGCGCAAAGAGGCACAACAAGGATTGAAAATGCTGCTTCAAAGTATCTTCAATCAAAGGGGATTAATGTAAAACTTGACTTACAGCAGTTGACATGGACTGATTACAATACACGCGTAACTACAATGATTTCAGCAAGAGAGAATTTTGATTTGCTGAATGCAACAGTCGCAACAATTAACTCTTACGCATCCAGCGGTGGGTTTACAAAGCTTACCGACAGCAATCTGAAAAAGTATGCGCCGGATGCGGTAAGAACACTTGGAACAAGCACCATCAATCTTGCCAAATTGAACGGCACAGCGTATTGCCTGCCGGTCAATAAGGACACCGCAGACTACAGCGGCTATATTTATAACAAGGACATTGCGAAAAAGTATGGCATCGATGTGTCCAAAATCAAAAAGATGGCCGATTGGGCTCCTCTCTTTAAAAAGCTTCATGCAAAAGACCCAAGCATTGTATGCTATCTGTCGTCAACATTTGATCCGATCATCAACGGAAAAATCATGTTCATCAACGGTTCATCAGCAATGTGTGCCGGCCTGCAGCTCAATAACACTTGCAAAAAAGCGTTTGATTATTGGGAAGATTCGAACGTTAAGAGCACGCTGAAAACACTGCGCAGCTGGTATCTTTCGGGCTATACGCTGAAGGATACGACGTCGAATGTCACCGATCTTAAGAATCAGGGCAAAGTATTTGTCTATCCGTATTCTCTAAAGCCGGGTGTTGAAGGCGAACTGAGTACGCATGGTACACATTGGGGTGCTGTCAAGACCACCGGCGCTTATAGAAGCATCAGAAATTTCCCGGGTGGCTGGGCAACCGGTCTTTCTGCAACATCTCAGAATAAGAATATCGCGCTTCAGGTATTGAACACCGCTTATAAAGATCGGTATTTTGAGAACTTGCTTGTTTTCGGGCAAAAGGGTGTCGATTACACAACCGACCATACCGTTATTACAGTCAACTCAAAGCCAAACTATAACATTTCTTCTTACGCATGGGAGGTTGGAAATCAGTTCCTTGATTATACAACGAGCCTTCAGCCTAAAGACCTGTGGTCTCAGATGAAGAAATTTAACAGTTCTGCCGTTACCTATGATCAGACAGGATTCTGGTTTGACGCATCAAACTATTCTTCCGAGACAACGGCAATTTCTTCAGTATTCAAGCAATACTCGACCCAGCTCTTACAGGGCACTGTTGATGTTGATTCAACACTTCCGCAGTTTGTTTCGGCTTTGAAATCCTGCGGCATGACAAGAGTCCTTGACGGCATCAACACACAGTATGCGAAATTCCTCAAAAGCAAAAAGAAGTAAACAGCAACTGTGCGGATAATTCTGAGTTCCGATCAAAAGGTGACTAAATAATTCGCGTTAAAACCCATATGTCATAGCTTTTGACGCGGATTTTATTCCTTTTTTATCGGCAATTCGCATAAAGAAAAATTTCGCGGCAGCTTGATCAATTTCAATGGGTGTCGATAAACCGCAGAGGCGGTATGTCGACACCCATCTTTTCTTCTTAACATAAAAATGGTACAGCTTTTAACGAGTCTATTTTGCGTGTAATTGCATAAATATCTGTTTTATATCGGCAAAAACACTTTTTTCTGGTTGAGACAAGTTATATAAATTAGTAAATGAAAACGAAGGTGCAAATATGGGCGAAATTTATCTTGCCGTGGACATCGGCGCTTCCAGCGGACGCCACATTATTGCAAACGTAGAAAACGGCAAAATCACAATTGACGAAATCTACCGTTTTGAAAATAAATTGGTTGAAAACAGCGGTACGCTTTGCTGGGACCTTGTGTACCTTTTTAAGGAATGGATAACGAGGCAAGCAAAAAGATTCCGGCGGCGGAGCTTTACAAGAGAACCGGCATACAAAAGCAGATTTTTAATACGATTTATCAACTGCTGTTTTTGCGGCTAAATCATCCGGAAGAGCTTGAACGCGCTGAACATTTTCTGATGGTGCCGGAATACTTCAATTTTTTATTAACAGGCGTTAAAATGAACGAGTATACCAACGCCACGACAACACAGCTTGTCGATGTAAAAACAAGAACGTGGGACGCAGAGCTTCTTGACCGCTTTGATATTCCCAAAAAGCTGTTCGGAAAACTGCATATGCCCAAAACGCTTGTCGGCAGTCTTAAGGATGAAATCAAAAATGTTGTTGGCTTTGACTGCGAGGTCGTTTTGCCTGCGACGCACGATACCGGTTCGGCCGTGCTTTCGGTGCCTGCCAACGATAATGATTTCATTTATCTCAGCTCGGGGACTTGGTCGCTTATCGGCACGGAATGCACGGAACCCAATTGTGGAAAAGATAGCTTTATGCACAATTTCACCAATGAGGGCGGTGTGGATTACCGTTTCCGTCATCTGAAAAACATCATGGGGCTTTGGATTGTGCAGTCGGTTAAGCGGGAGTTTGGCGGTAGTTATAGCTTTGATGAACTGTGCAATATGGCGCGTGACAACGCACTTTTTAAAACGATCATTGACGTGAATGACACGGCCTTTCTTGCCCCGCAAAGCATGATTTCAGCGATCGGGGATTATTGTGAGCGACATGGCTTGCAAAAGCCGGTAACACTTGGAGAGTTAATGGCTTGCGTTTATAACAGCCTTGCGGCGAGTTACGCAAAAGCGATAGAAGAGATCGAGGAAATATCAGGGCGGAGTTATACGAGACTTCATATAGTAGGTGGAGGAACAAAGGATCGTTACCTTAACGAATTGACGGCCAGATATTCCGGAAAAGCGGTTTTCACCGGCTCGACGGAAGCGACTGCAATCGGTAATCTGCTTGCGCAAATGCTCAGATATAAGGAATTCAAAAGCATTGAGGAGGCGCGGGAATCCGTCGCGAATTCATTTAATATCAAAAAAGTGGAGGTATAGGCAATGTCACAGTTTGACGAAGCAAAAGAAATTTACGCGGGCGCCGGCGTCGATGTTGACAAGGCACTAAAAAAGCTTGCAAATGTCAAAATTTCAATGCACTGCTGGCAGGGAGATGATGTAACAGGTTTTGAAAATCGTTCATTACTTTCCGGCGGAATTGCTGCGACAGGCAATTATCCCGGAAAAGCCAGAAATTCGGATGAACTGATGGGCGACCTTGATGTCGCGTTAAAGCTCATTCCCGGTAAACATAATATCAATCTTCGCGCGATATACGCCATTGCGGATGAGCGGGTTGACCGCGACGCGCTCGAGCCGCGGCATTTTTCAAAATGGGTTGACTACGCAAGGGAGCGAGGTCTTGGACTTGACTTTAGCCCGACACTCTTTTCGCACCCCAAAGCAGCTGACGGCTTAACTCTGTCGCATCCGGACGATAACATCCGCAAATTTTGGATAGACCACTGCAAGG
>DBTI01000016.1 GCA_002306975.1 Ruminococcaceae bacterium UBA1320 | reverse complement strand
AAACCGTCGCGGGAATTGTACGCTCGGTTGAGCCATACGGTATCTTTGTTGAATTGTCCCCCAATCTTGCCGGTCTTGCGGAAGCAAAAGAGGATGTGGTGCCGGGGCAGCAGGCCAGTGTTTACATAAAAAGTATCATTCCTGCCCGGATGAAGGTAAAGCTTGTAATAATTGATACCTTTGATTACACCTACCGCTCAAGCCCCCCAAAATACTTTTTTGACGGCCATAGAATAGAACGGTTCGTATACTCCCCTCCCGGCAGCGAAAAGGAAATTTCGACAGATTTCTCCGGCAAATAAAAGTATCCTGATGCATGATAATGCAATCAACACTTTTACATTAATAAATTGATAAGGCTTATCACGGAGAGCAAATCTCGGTGATAAGCCTTTTGGGCTGCGCAAAAAAACAAAGAACCGCTTTTATCCGTCTTATTTTTTCGCAGAATTTTTCCAATAAAATTAACGTTCCTGCTTTAACTTCACGATCTCGGCTACAATTTTTGCGACTTGTTCCGCATCCTGCGGTGAGAGGCTGTGAATGGAAAAGGCAATGTTTTCCAGCGCGCTATCACTGTCAGTTCCTTTCGTATCACTTTCAAAACACAGTAATTCTGAAAGCGTAATATTCAGTGCCAACGCTATTTTATTGAGCGTATCAATTGTTGGGCATTTCAGCCACCTTTCTATATGCCCTAAAAACCCAGGATTCAATCCTGCTGAAAGCGCCAGTGATTCTTGGCTTAATCCCCTGATTGTGCGAAAATATTTAATTTGTTTCGCGGTTTTTTGCGTAATCTCCAATTTCTCTTTATCCATTTCTATTATTGCCCCCTTGCCATTATTATATCTTGATAACAATAATAGTTTTTTTATAAATTTATTAAAGGTCCTATATAAACTATTAAAAACGTGACCATAAGTATTGATATTTGATAATCTACCGTGTATAATTGTTTTATTCTTATAATTTGACAAAATTTTAATTAGGGTTTAACCCTGAATTTAGGCGAAAAAATGAATTGTTATGGTTAAAATAACCACACCAAGTCTATCATGCATACAAGCTAATACAAACAGTAGAGGCGACATCATAAAGGATAACTTCAGTTGAAATCAGTAAAGAATATCTTACTTTAATCCAACGGTCAGCATATTTTCCTTTCGACAGCTGATGCGGCAGATAATTTTAGTTTTTGATTGTCTGTATCCATTTGAAAAGGATTTCAGAATTTAAAATACAAAACGCTTCTATTGTTAAGATATAGATAAGATTTGAGCAATGATAAAACCGCGGGATATCATTAGCCATAACGAAAAGGGATGTAGTAATGATAAAAAACATGAGAATCGGTAACAAATTAATATTAACCTTTATTTTAGTAGCTGTCATTTCCAGCATCAGCAGTATACTGGGGCTTAAAGTAATGACAACCATGAATTCCGAATATAGCGAAGCTTTAACAAATTATGGCTTTGCTCAAGGTGACATCGGGCTTTTCAATACGGAATTTAACAGCAGCCGTGCAATTTTAGGAGATATGTTAGTTGAGACCAACGACCAGAAAATACAGGCGATCTCCAATCAATTGGATCAATCGGACGCCAAAATCGATACCTATTTTGCAAAAATGAAAAAAAGTATGGTTACTGAAAAAGAACTGGAATACTATAATGGCATTAAGGATAATTTAGCAAAATACGCCGAAATCCGAGCTCAGGTAATCACTCTTGCGAAGCAAAACAAAGATTCAGATGCATTTTTACTGGTGTCAAATCAGGCGGTTCCAATTACAAATGCAATCAGGATTTCCGCTGACGCTTTGATCAGCGAAAAAACAACGGCCGGCAATCAAATTGCTGCTGCTCTTTCCGTTCAAGAAACCGGCGCCATGATAGGAATTCTTATCATCATCCTTGTTTCCCTTATTATTTCATTGATCATTGCCCTTCGTATTTCGCGCGGCATCAGCAAACCGGTGAAAGAGATGGCGGAGGCAGCGCAGAAGATGGCGCAGGGTGATTTGAGTGTGCAGATCAGCGTAACCTCCAAGGATGAAATCGGGCAGTTGGGTGCAGCTTTTTCTGAAACCATCGAGACGATCAAAACATACATAAACGACATTAAAATTAATCTTGCCAAAGTGGAGCAGGGAGACTTAAGCATTACTTCAGAACTGAACTACAAAGGCGATTTTTCAGAACTTCAAATGTCAATCCGGGGAATCGTCCGGTTTTTTAATGACATCGTCACTCAAATACGCCAAGCGTCCGAACAGGTTTCAAACGGATCGGAACAATTATCCAACAGCGCTCAGGCATTGGCACAGGGGGCTGCCGAACAGGCAAGCTCGGTCGAAGAACTTTCCGCTACTATTACCGATATATCCACTCATGTAAAAGATAATGCGGAACATGCCGCAAACGCAAGTTTAAACGTAAATCATGTAAACTCCGAGATAGAGGTCAGTAATAGGCACATGCGAGACATGGTAGCCGCCATGTCACAAATCAATAATTCGTCCGGCCAGATTGGAAGGATTATTAAAACAATTGAAGATATCGCTTTCCAAACAAACATTCTAGCACTGAATGCGGCGGTGGAAGCAGCGAGAGCCGGTGAGGCTGGAAAAGGATTTGCCGTTGTTGCGGATGAGGTACGGAATCTGGCGAGCAAAAGTGCGGATGCGGCCAAAAACACCACTTCTTTGATTGAAAATTCCATCAGACAAGTGGAAAATGGTACAAAGATTACAGATGAAACGGCAAAATCTCTTCTTCGTGTTGTTGAGAGTACAAGAGTTGTTGCCGATACGGTTGAAAAAATCTCCGTTGCATCAAGTCGCCAATCAAATGCAATCATTCAAGTGACGCTGGGAGTTGAACAAATTTCAAACGTAGTACAGACCAACTCCGCAACAGCGGAGGAAAGCGCTGCGGCAAGTGAAGAACTTTCCGGGCA
>DBTI01000135.1 GCA_002306975.1 Ruminococcaceae bacterium UBA1320 | reverse complement strand
TCACCCAAACGTGTCCCTGCTTGTCCGCGGGCGTCTGGTACCCATAAACGTCAACACCATCACCGGCCCGAAGGACACCGGCGACTCCCGCGGAGGCAGTCGGCAGCCCAATTGTTATGAGAGACGTCCCGTCTGTCAGCCCGTGGTTTTTAAGTTTCTCCGCTTCCTGATAGGCGTCCAATGTTATGAAACGCTCCTTCCAGAGGTACTCTCCCGTATATAAATCCGTGCCGGCGACTTTTCCGATAATCTCCGACTTGTCCATGACTACGTTTTTGGACAGGCCGTAGGCGCCGACTTCAACTGTTGTAAGTGCGGTGTCTGCTATAACGGTTCCGTATGGCACATTCTTATTCAGCTCCACAATAGTAGTCGTGGAGGACTGCCTGTCATACATCTGCGGCAATACCATGAAGGCCAGTACAGCCGCAAGAAAGAGGCATACCGTACTGATAAACCATTTGTTTTTGAAAATTCTTAGCAATTGTTTCCACGCTCCTTTGTAATGAAAATACATTTCGGTATTCATTCCTTCTTTTTGTTAATAGCACGGATGAGAGTGCTTTTACTGATCCCGGTCATTTCCTCAATCTGCTTGTAGGAGTAGTCGGGTTTTAACTCAATCGCATGAGCGAGCTGCGCCGGGGAGTACGGCGACGGACGTCCCTCACGATAATTCGCGTGTTTCTTCGCAATGGCTTTTCCTTCGCTTGTCCGTTCAATTATTAGAGAGCGTTCAAACTCCGCGAAGGCCAGCAAAGTCGTTACCAGAAGCTTCCCTGTAGGTGTGTTGTTAAACAGCCCGTAATTGAATATCTCAATCTCCACACCTTTTGAGATGAGCATATCCAAATGTTCCAGACCTTCCTTTGCCGTCCTACAAAATCTGTCCAGTTTGGTGACAGCCAGTCTATCTCCTTGCTGCAACAAAAAAAGCAGCCTTTCAAACTCAGGTCTGAAGGCTGCTCCGCTCATGCTCTCTGATATTATTACCGCTTCCGGATACTTCTCTAATATCCGCAATTTCTGCTCTTCTAACGAATTCCCGTCCCTGGCCTGGGATTTCGTTGACACTCTCACATAGGCATAGACCATTTTTATCACCTCGTTTCACATTACGCCCTGCCGACCGGAAAAGAAAAATGATTCCCTTATCTTGTAGCCATGCACGTCAAATTCAACTGAGTAAAAGCGGTTTTCAGGATGTATATAAACCACTTTCCCATCCATAGGAAGCCTTCTGTGCTGGGCATCTTCGCGGTACAGTGTTTCGGACTTGAGGTATATCTCTTGCCCTATTATTATTTCATCTGTCAATTATATCTTTCCCCCCTAACATGAAAATACCGCCGAAATGAACGGCGTGATTATCTATGTAAATTAATGTCAAGTTATCCGTTGAGTTTAGGATAAGACTCAATAACGAAGATTTTATCTGGAATGCGATTATCCTTCGAATAAGACTGTAACATAAATAAATAGTCAGAAGTCATGGAAGCGCTTCCGCTCTCAGGTTCTTCATCTGTTACTTCCATACCCTTGCATTCTTTTATATTATTCAAAGCATTTTTCCTTTCACAAAAATCTATGCTGCCGGATTTTCCAGCCGCACAAAATAATGATGGTGTCAAAACTCAAAAGTTATGACACCACTTTCCCGACTACCTGTTTTCAATGTGTTCACCGGTGTCATAACATAGTGTCATAAATGCGGATAAAAAACGCGTTTTCTGTGTTTCTGGCTTCGGGGTACCTTGTGAGTCTAACGATCTGAATTACTTTGTTGAACATTATTTCAGTCCTTTCTTCAATAACAGTTAAATTATAGTTCCGGCTCCCAGCTTCCCTGTTGCTCCATTCGCTTTCGCAAATCTCCCAGGGCTGTCTTGGAAATATCTTTTGACCTAGATTTATTGAGTTGGTGTTGGCTACGAAGCTGGTTAAGTCCCTGGCTGGAACTGCCGAAAATCTGTATCAGCATATTCACTGCCATGTCCGTTTTCATTTGCTGATCGTATCCGGCTTTCTCATAGAGTGCATCCATTATTTCATCATCAACCGCGCGAAAAAGCGGAGCATAGGTTTCTCTCGATAAAACCTTGTTCTCCGCAAGCTTGGCCTCAGGAGAAACCTTCACCTCCTGAACATATTTAATATTCTTTATGTACGCCTGTATCTTCGTTTTTACACGAATATCCGATAGTATCTCATTTACCACCTCGTCCTTTTTCTGTTTGAAGTCGTTCGTTAATATCTCGCGCGGTGGCGTTCGGTACTTCGGGTACATTCTTGAAAGCTCTACAAATGACTTGCTGTTCTCCATCAGTCCCTTTATATCATCATGTATCAGGAGTTTAAGATCATCAATCTCGGTTGGTGATGACTGCAATTGATTAGATTTTATATACTGTAGTATTTCGTTTCCCAGGCCGGTGTACAGCTTTTCCATTTCCTTATTCCGGTAGGTCTCTGCTTCTTCCTCGCCATTGCCATAGTATTCGCTTATCTCATCAGTGAGCTTTAAATAGCTTTCCTCAAGCTTGTGAAAATCGGAGATTTTCATTATTTCTGCGATAATACTGTTAAGCTGCACTTTGAACGCTTCCGGCATATACTTGTATTTCATGCTTCCTTGCCCCGGACAGGATAAACATAAATCATATAATTTCTGGCCAATTTCGCTGAGTTTCGCTTGAGAGATTTTTTTAACACTAAGCACTTCCATGAGGTTTTGCTCTTTGCATAGGCTTTGCAGTTCGAGCCTGGCCTCATGTTCAATATTTCTCTTGATATTTCCTCGTTCGTATATTTCTTCTTTATAAATCTCTCGTCCGAATTCGCCCCTGATACGCTCAGCTTTTTCTTCAAACCAGTCTTTTGGGACAAACTCATTTCGAACCTTACTCCCATTATCCCAATACATGACATGAACATGAGGATGACCCTTTTCATAGTGCATTGATGCGACCCAGCAAAAGTCTTTTCGGTCAATGTTCATTTCATTTGCAATAACGTCTATTTTCCTGTTGACAAGCTCCTGCCAGTTATCCCGGTCATACAGGCCCTTGTTTTTCCCGGTTTCATCGTCTACAGATAAAATCGCGCGATAAATAGTCCGGCGTCGGGAAACCGAGGTTATCATAGTATGAGCCTTTTTGATATTGTTTATGTCTTCAGCATCCCCCATGAACGGAAGCCGTCCGAACAAGCCAAAACCGCAGTCCTTGTTTCGGATCGCGCCCGGCCTTGTCGCGATATAAATGAGATGTTTTCCATTAAGCATCGGCGTATTACTTAGGTTCATGGACTTGTACCACTGTTTGAAAACGACACCGTTTGCCATTGATCTAATTTCCCTTCATTTTCTCAAAGCACTCCTTGCATAGGTTTCTGCGCTTGTATACAAGCGTACTTGCTTCCTTGCCGCAAGCATCGCAATAATTACCAGCCTTTCGTAGCCATGCTGTATTATCTGGGAAAACAAAAAGATTAAATGGCCCTTTCGTTGAGAGTCCGGCAGCTCTTATTATATCCGGAGATATTTTTAGTCTCGCATTTTCGTCTACCCTCCTGTTGAGCAGGATGTTCAGATCATGCTTACTTGGGTCATACGGTTGTATGACAATTTTTCCTTTCTCTACAGCTACTATAACTGTAGTGCCTGACAATTGTTTGAACCATCTCATAGAAATTGCAATTCTTCCAAATTTGTCAATCGTACGTATCACGCTGCGTCCTCCTTTAAAATTATTTATAACATAAAACAGTCTAATCTGAGTACAACAGCCTTAAATTATTCCCTTGCTGTGGCACTCGCGCACTATTCTTGTTCATTGCTTCAGACGAAACTTGTTTGTGACTTCCTATACCGTCCTACAATTAGTTTTGTCTCCCGTATTAATTTTCGCTGATGCTTTTATTCTGACTAATCGTTTCTTAATAAAATATCCGACCAGCATGTAATTCACATGTTGGTCGGATCATCAGTATCCGTTATTTCTAACCGTCCTCGTGCTTCATTTGGAAATTACAAGTGAGAGCTGCAATGGCAAAGCGCGAAAGCTGCATGTATCGCTTAATTCCGGGGAGTTTTATGAGATAAGTCAGAGGCAGAAATCATCGGAGTTTTTGGAAAAGTACAAAAAGCGCGCGGCTCACGAATGGAAGAACGGAGAGCAAAAGCGGTTTCATGGTTTAGCTCGTGCCAAAGGGTACGGGTTAAAGTCAGTGTCGACACAGGCGAAGCTCACGGCGTTAGTGGTGAATTTGAAGAGAATAGCTGCAATAATCGGAGCAGATAAGCCCGATTCCGAGACGACTATTGCCACTTTGCTCTGTTTTCGTGGTATATTTTGGGCTTACAGAAAAGCTCTTATTTCCACCGCTGTATAATCCTGATTTTTCAGTGGTTTCGAACAGTCCCCGTGCCTACTACTAAATATTTTTATTTTATTTTAAGAAATTAATTTTGTCAGTTGGCACAACCATCACAAAAACGACTCCATAAAGAGCACCTAATATCAAACGAGAAGTTGCAACCTCGATGGGAATAGAGATAAAAACAAATATTAATAGAAAAGCAATATATATTATTCGTTTTGACCATCTTTCACTCAAATATTTATTCTTTATTAATGCCACTAACACAATGAACATTACATCTAATATAGCTATTAAAAAGATTGACAATTAGGTGCCTCCTATCATTATTCATTGATTATCTGGAGGGATAATCAAGCATTCTGATCCCCCACAACCACCCGAGCTTGTATAAAACGCTTCATATTGTGAGACATAAGTATAACCCCCATACACTTTATGTGCTTTTATAAAGTCGAGACCAAATATTGTTTTTATATTCGCTGTCACTGATAATCCTTTAATTACTTCACCTCCGATACCATACGTAACGGCTGTAATTAATAGGGTAAGATAACCTTCAACTCTGCTAGCCCCACCTGCCAAAATTAAATTAAATTCCCCTGCGGCTCTTTCGCCAGCAGCCGTTGTATCAAATGTAATACTGTTAATTTTCGAATAGTACCCTGGATTATTTATTGACAAAGAATAGCCTGACACACCAGACCCAGACATTTCCGAATATGTGCCATTATAGTCTGCAGCTAATTTTTCCCCAGGAATATATAACCTACCATTTTCAATATAGGCTCCATCTTTACCCACAGTATATATTTTTTCTGTTCCTTGGATGTTTACCGTAGCTGTTTTTGTATCATTATTCCATGTAACAGCCCCTCCGCTTGCGGTTACCATATCTTTTAGCTTTTCTGGTTTATGTCCACTTGGGTCAATATACATAACGGGGTCGTTTTCGCAGTACGTATACAAATTCAAGCTCAGTGTGTCTGTGGCCTTGCCTAGATACGAATCCTCACTCAGGAAGCGACCTGTTGTTGGATCATAGTTTCTTGCCCGCAAATAGTAGGTATTCGTCTCTAAGTCATAGTATTCCCCGGAATATCTTAAATTGAGCAGTGGATTCTGCTCTTATGAATTTTCAATTTTATTTTGATGAATTGCGCCGACAAAGCGGTAATAAATCGTCACGTCAACGTGCTTTTCACCGTCTACAATTTTGGATTCGCTAACCGTAATTTTATCAATCAATTCGCTCAGCACAATCCTATCCAGTTCTTGAATGTCCGCATAGCTTTTTATAACATTTAACCAAGCGGTGGAATCCTGTTTCGTTTGTCTGAAAGCTTCAAGTTCAGCTTTTCCGCTTTCAATATTCTTTTCAAGTTCGGCCTGCTCCGTTTCATATTCGGCGTACAGCTTTTGAAAACGGCTGTCTGTAATTCTTTCTGCAACGGAATCCTCGTACAGACGTTTCATTATGCGGTCAAGTTCTGCACATCTGGCCTGATTGTTTTTTAGCTCCATATTTAGAGCTTGTACCTTCTTTGCTGCTTGATTTCCGTTAAGAGCGTTTATTTGTTCCGCAAAGCTTTCTTCATCCTCTTGTGCTAGCTTTGCATACATGCGGATATCATCAAGCACGACCTGTTCAAGCGTATCCTTTCGAATATAATGGCATGAACACGCCTCCCGCCCATATCGCCTATACTGACCGCATGTATATTGCGGTATGCCTTGGCAAAAAGCATACGCTAGTGCATGCCCGCAATCTTCGCACTTAACAAATCCAGCAAAAAGCTGAATCTCATTGCTCTTTGTAACACGTTTTCTTGACGCAATGCAGGTCTGTACATGCTGCCACGTTTCCAAATCTACAATCGGCTCATGCGTGTTTGGCGTTATGTACCATTCTTCGGGATCTTTCCTCTTGCTTGGAACTCTCTTAAAGCGAGAGCAATCATAAACGCCTTGTACCATATCTCCCAGATAGATTCTGCTTTTTAGAATACTGTTGACGGTTTCGGTATTCCAGCGGTTTTGCTCTTGCCTAATAGCGGCATTACAAAGTGTTGCACGGTGGTTGCTTGGGCTTAAAACTCCCTCACTGGTAAGAGTACTTGCTATTTTTCTGCTGCCCATACCTGCCTTACCCATTTCAAACATTCTTCGGACGATTTCAGCGCCGCTTTCTTCAATTACAAGCTTGTTCTTATTCGTCGGGTCCTTCATGTAACCATAGGGCGCGTAATTGCTAAGATATTCGCCCCGCTGCTTTTTAATCTGCACTGCTGAACGCACCTTTTTTGAAATGTCCTTAGAGTACATTGCGTTGAGAATGTTTTTAAATGGCGCGATATCATTGTCTGAATTAATAGAATCTATGCCGTCATTGAGTGCAGCAAATCAAACTCCGCGGTCTGGAAAGTAAATTTCCGTGTACTGGCCTGCCAGTATGTAGTTTCTGCCGAGCCTCGACAAATCCTTGACAATTACCATATTGATTTTGTCTGCCTCAATATCGTCAATCATCCTCTGAAAATCTGGTCTGTTGAAGTTAGTGCCGGAATAGCCATCGTCCACGTAGTAATCGAATATCGTCCATTCGTTGTCGTGCACATACTTTTCAAGCATGGCTTTTTGAGATAGAATACTGGAACTGTCTCCGTTGCCTATATCATCTTTTGACAGTCTGCAATAAATTCCTACGCTGTATTGCTTGTGTTCCTTCATACTTACCTCCTTTAATGAAACAACAAGCCGCTTCCTGCGTGATTACCAATATTTTACCCTTAACATCGGTATTTCGCAAGTACGGCTCGGTGCTTTTTTATTTAGTTTTTTTGGTTTGCGATTGAAATTTTTTTGCGACAATGTTCCACATGGCACTGTCCAAACTAGTCTTCTCGCTAAATATGCTTCTGATATGAACGTTCATCTTATTTATTACGACATCACGCTCAATCACCTTCGAGTATTCAGATTTATGAACAGGCTCCATACATTACCTCCTTCCACGTCACATAAATCGCTGTTGTGACGTAATTTTTGTTTGTACAGTTTGTTTTTTAAAACAAACCTCGCCTGTTTGAATTCGTTTATTGAATTTTGTCATATTTCACTTTTTTTAAAATAATGCCGTTTTTAAGGCTTTTTTCAGTGAAATAGTGCCTATTAGAAGTCGTATTTTAAGAA
>DBTI01000297.1 GCA_002306975.1 Ruminococcaceae bacterium UBA1320 | reverse complement strand
CGGAAACAAACAGGAACAGGCCGAAACCGAAAAGCAGAGCGATAAGCAAATAGAGCATCATCCGTTCACCGCCTTCCGGTACTCCACCGGCCTCGCCGCGTGAACGGCCCGGTAAATAGCAAACAACACAGCGGCCGCCATGACCGCGAGGCCACATTTACCCTGTATCGTACCGAATAAAATGGTTGCGAAATCGCTGAACAGGAAGCAGACGATGGGGATGTTGATCAGCGCCATACCCATGACCAGCAGCATCTGCTGCATAGGACGCGGGAGAAGCGAATCCAGTTCGTTCTGTGCCCGGTTCTGCCGCCCACTTTTTTCAACAATGTTACGCAAGATATTCCGTTGCGTGGGGTTGATGATGCAGAGCTGCATGGCGTCGCACCATTCGCGCCAGATGCCGCTGTCCAGCATCCCACGCACATGGGACAGCGCATGGGGCACGCTCGGGTCCACCACGCGATATTGGCGCAGGAATTCGGAAAAGACCGTATCAACGGGCGGATGGATATGCGCGACGTTTTCCTCCACGGCCCACACAAGGTTTCCCGTGCGCTCATAGCTGCTGGTCACCAATGAAAGAGCCGTATACAATTCCTCCCGGCTTTCTTTTTGGAAGCGCGCGGCAGACATTTGCACGATGAATTGGGGAATGAGCAGACCCGCGAGTGCCAGCACTAATGCCAGCGGCGGGTTGAGCGTCAGAATGCCGATGGCTGCGCCAAAAACTGCCAGCAGCACCGACAGCCTGCGGTAGAACGGAATTTTTGCTTCCCGGCCGGTGATCCGCAGCACCTCATCGGTTTTGTTAAACTGTTTTGCCAGAAAGTTCTGCCGCTTGAGGCCCTGGGCGGCAAGCAGGCGGGTTTTGAAGGAATCCTTCTTGCGGTGAGCGAATACGGCCCTGACAAAACGCGCGGGATTTAGCCCGAACAAAAGAAAAAGACCGACGCACAAAGCGACGGCCATGAAAATAGGAACAATCAAAGCGGTTCCTCCCCTCATATGAATTTTTTCAGATCGGCCAGCGGAGCGCCGTTTTCAAGCAGGGTTTCCCGGAGCTGTTCCGACACGGGGTTGACCTGTTCAAACTGACCGACTACCCTGAGGCCGCTTTCGGTCTGAATGTTGTCCTTGACGGAGAAGCGGTAGAGGACGCGGCTTTTCACCTTGTCATATTCGATGCCCTCGGCTTCGACGATCTCCATACACCGCCGTTTGCCGTCCTTCATCTTTTTGAGATGGACGGAAATGGGGAAGGCTTCGACAGCGTAACCGAGCAGCGTGTCAGCAAGCTCGCGGGATTTTTGCTGGCAAAGCGTGACGATGCGCGGATAAGCCGCTCTTGCATGGGCGCAGTGGATGGTCGTGTAGACCGCCATGCCGGTGCGCGCCGTTTCCTGTGCGGCATACGCTTCCTCGCTGCGCATCTCCTGCGGAACGAGGTAATCGAGATCGTAGCGCAGGCAATATTCCAGCAGCTTATTCGGGTTATAATTCTGTTCCGGCCGGTCGGACGGGCGGGTCAGCAGGCTCAGAACCTGATTGACGGGCCTGCCTTGTTCATCGAAACGCCGGAGCGTGAGTTCCCGGCTCCCTTCCTCAATGGTGCCGATGCGGGCGTCCCTTTGTTTGGCTGCGACCGAGAGCAAGAAGTTTAGCAGCGCCGTCTTACCGGCGCGGGGCTTCCCGCTGAACACAGCGTTGACGCCGTACTGGACGAACAGTTCCAGAAGCTCCAGCATATCCGGCGAGAGTTCTTCTTCGTCCAGAAGTTTATCGCCGGACACCGATTGAGGGCGCACGATACGGATGGAGGCATAGACGCCCGCGTCCTGCGGGACGATGGGGCTGCAAAGCACCGTGTTGCGAACGCCGTCGATGATATAACTGATCGCACCTGGCGTCGCCTCGTTGAGCAGCCCCGTCTTGCTTTTGCTGATAAGTCGGTTCAAAATATTATAAGCGTTACGAGATGAAAGGAATGTATCCTCCAGCCACTCGTCCGGGCCGTCCGTGAATTTGAGCACGATGCTGTTCCATGCGTTGATATTGATTTCCTCTAAAGCCGGGTAATCTTCCAGATGGTCGAGGTAGCGGGAGAGGACTGCGGACACGCCCGCCATGTCCTGCGCCAGATCCCCGGCCACTTCGGGCAGGGGGCGGTTCGCCTCCACACGCTGGTTGATCAGATACCGATGCACCACGTCGGGCAGGTCGGCTACGGAGTGGGTCGCTTCCGGGCGCTCGGCGGAAACATATCTCTGGACGGCCTCAAACAGTTGCGGGTAGTTGAGAGTGCGCCCGTCCGGGTAGGCAAAACGGTCGGTGATCATCGGGATACCTCCTTAATGATACGGGCAGCTTCTTCCACCGCCGAATGGTACCGCTTGTCCTTATACGGCTCAAAGAGCCGCCCTTCGTTGAGCTTTTCGCGTGCCTCCGACACACATGGCACCTTCGTTGCGAAAAAGAGAGACAATCTATTGACCACCTCCTCCACCGGGTCCGGATGCCACCATGTGCAGGCTATCCACATCGTCTTTCTCGCTTCATCCGGCGGCAGGCTTAACACAAAAAGAGTACCACGTATGGTTGGTTCAACCATCCATAACTCAAGGAATGATTCTTTTGCGGCTGTGGTGGTCAACGTATCGTCATAGTCTGTGCCGTCCACGATCACCATTTCGGCCAGTTCCGAAGCGGAGCGTAAAAACGTGGATGCCGTATCCCTTGACGGAGGGCTGTATTTGTCGGATGGCTCTCCGGACAGGTACCCGAGCAGGCCGAGATTTTCCTTCATGCCGCGCGGAATATATACGGCCGAGGCCAGTGATGCCGTGTCCGCAGGCAGATTTTCAAGGATTTTACCGAGGGATGCCGCTGGTTTGTCTTTCGGAACCCAAACTCCAAAAGCCGGAACATGGGTATCCGGGCTGACCAACAGCGTGTGAATGCCGTTACGGGCAATCTGTGCGGCTAAAGCCGCCGCAAAGGTACTCTTCCCACAGCCGCTTTGCCCGCGGATCACAAGGATATTGCTCATTTCGATGTACCCCCTAACAGCGCGGCCTGCTCGTTCAGCAGGGCTTTGGCCTTCGTTTCATCCCCGCGTGAAACCAGTGCGAAGGAGATCTCGCTCGATCCCAGCGAGGCGAGGGCGTCCACCTGCTGCTCATTGACGATCAGCGTCACCGCCGCAGGCTGATTGCCGGAGGTGGTCGAAGATGCCGACTGAGTTCCGGCATCCGCGCTCTGTCCGTTGGATGCGGTTACAGCCTCCACACGGAGATATTGCAGGGCGTTGAGGGTATCGCTGTTCACGGCGACATTGTTGTTTCCGGTGTTCTGCGTCGGGACGACGACCTGGACAACATCCCCGCTTTGCAGTCTGCCGCTGAGACTGTCGGCAAGGTTCTTTATCGAGACGCTATAAAGCATCTGCCCGTCCCCCAGGGCGTAGGCGGGGGAATGGCTGGAGAGCTTGCCGCCCGTGACGATATCGTCAGGCTGAATGTCGGTATTGGCATACGCGCCCACGATTTTTGCGGTGTCCCCGGTGATACTGGAGGGTAGGTTCAGCTTTCCCATCTTCTTGATTTCCAGCATGTTGCCGGTGATCTTTGTCCCGGCCGGTATGTCCGTCTTGGCGCATACCACCGGCACGGCTGCGGTGGAAGCGACGTTGACCAGATACCACTGGCCGACACCCACGGCGACGGCAACGGCGATGCAGAGCCCGCCGATCAGGGTTTTACTTCTTTTCAAATTAAGTTCCTCCTTAAATAATTGGTGGATGAATAAACGATAGGTGCGGGATTATGGGCAAAACAAAAGCGCCGAACGCTGCCACTGCGTAAAACGGTGCAAACGGCAGGCTCGGCGCTTTTTCCTCATCCTTTTTCGGCTGGATGAAACAGCCGTAGAGGACGAACGCGAACAGGGCGGCCATGAGGGCGAGGTAACTCGGTAACCAGCCGAGGACAAAACCGGCGCTTGCGGCGAGCTTCACGTCGCCGCCGCCAATGCTGCCACGGAAAAGCGCCATCATAAGCAGCGGAAAGCCTCCGATGGCAGCGCCCAGGAGTACGGAAATAAGGCGGTGTACGGAAAATCCGGTTGCAAAAAGGTTGAGAACACCAGCCGCGAGAAGCAGCAGAGGCGCAAGGTTCGGTACCGTTCGGGCTTTCAAGTCAGAAATAGTTGCCATAGACAGGGCGGCGGTAAACAAAACGGCGGTGCAGAAAAGCAGAAAGAGGTGGGCAGGAGTCATAAAATCCACTTCCTTTCCGGCATGGTTTGCGCTTTCAGGCACAAAAAAACGCCTCGCTTCAAACGAAACGGGGCGCTTTACCTCTCCTGTTCCTGCTGCCGCTTTCGCTGCCACTGTTCGAGCAGCTTGAAAATGGTGTCCTCCATCTGCTTGGGCGTGTAGGTTTTCGGAAAATACTTTTTCAGTTGGTCGCCGGACAGCGTGACCTTTTCAATTTCCTTCTTTTCTTCGGTCATAATCGCGTCCACGACATTCATGTCGAGCTTACCCTCTTGACTGTACTTTTTCAGTCGTTGGGCCTGTGATAAAGAGGGTGTGGCCTCCTGTTTGGCGATTTCGTCAAGCAAAACGGTCTGTTCATCGGGTTTCAGGTAGGAAAGCTCCACGGCGGGATTGAAAGCGATCTTTTTATCGTCCACCATCTGCCGTAGTTCCGGGGAAAGCTCGGTCAGACGTATAAACCGCTGGATTTGGTTCCGGCTGGTGCCCTCTTGCTCTGCCAAAATATCACGCGACTTTGTTCCAGTTAACTTGTGCCCAACTTGGGCACAAGTTAAATCTGTCCGTTGCCCTTGTCGATTCATGGCCTCCATCTTCAATTTATAAGCAAAGGCTTTTTCACTCGGCAGGATGTTTTCTCGCTGTAAATTGGCGTCCACCATCGCTATTATGGCGGTATCCCTGTCCATTTCACGGACGATACAAGGGATAGTTTCCACGCCCGCGAGTTCGCTTGCTCGTTTACGGCGATGGCCGGATACCATTTCATACCCGCCATCCGGCTTGGGCCGCACCAGAACGGGCGCAAGGACGCCGTATTTTTTGATGCTTTCCGCCATTTCCATCAGGGCCTCGTCCTCTTTGACCTGAAAGGGATGCTCGGGAAAATCGCTGATCTCAGAAACGGGGACTTGCTGAACATTTTCCCTCTGCTCATCCGTGCGGGCTTCCTCGCTCTGGAACAGTTCATCGTATGAGGTCAGCTTTATGTTTTTCGCGCTGCTTTTCAATCTGCGTCACCTCCCTTGTCAGGGCTTCATACGCCTGGGCCACTTTCCCGCGCGGGTCATGCGCATAGATGCTTTTGCCCTCGGCGCTGGTTTCAGCGGCCCGAACCGAAAGCGGAATGTTGTTTTCAAAAATTCTGAGCTTCCCGCCGTAGGCTTCATGGAGCAGGGATATGATATCTTTGGAAAAGTTTGTGCGCTCGTTCACCATCGTGAGCAGGATGCCGTCGATTTTCAGGTGAGGGTTAAGCTGCTTTCGCACTCTGCCGACAGTCTGTAAAAGCTGTTCAAGGCCCTTGACGGGAAGGTACTCGGCCTGAACCGGAATGATCACGCTGTCTGCTGCGGTCAGGGCGTTGACCGTCATCATGCCGAGGGACGGCATACAGTCGATCAGAACAAAGTCATAATTCTGTTTCACCCCGTCGATGTACTGCCGAAGGACAGTTTCGCGGCTCATGGCGTTGACTAGAGATACTTCCAGACCGGAAAGCTCGATATTGGCTGGCATGAGGTCAATATCTTCGGCGTGGTGCAGGATGCCCTCCTGCGGAGAGATGGGAATGTCGGACATCACCTTGCCCATGATGGTGGCAAGCGTGACGTCGAGTTGGTCGGGCTGCTGCCAGCCGAGGCTTGCAGTCAGGCTGCCCTGTGCGTCGGCGTCGATCAGCAGTACCTTTTTCCCGCTTCTTGCAAGTCCGATGCCGAGATTTGCGGTGGTCGTCGTTTTGCCAACGCCGCCCTTTTGGTTTGCGATGGCAATCACTTTTGTTGCCATGTTATTGTCACCTCCTAAACAATTTACGTGAGTAGTTTGTATATAAAAAGGGCTTAAACCAAATAGCGGTTTAAGCCTGATGATATAAATTCAAAAATTTTTTAAAGTCATTATTCAACAATACGCACAATTGCAATATCTCTATGTGTGATTTACAATGAAGTAAAAAATATAGGTTCTAAAACGCAATTTAAATAAAGTTGAATTGTTTTGGAAGTTGATATATAATACTTCCAGAATATATTTTTTATAATTCCATTTATTATTTTAGATACTTCCAATAGGAGGTTAATATGAGACAGCAGGAGAAATATTTCGAGCTTCCTGCCGTAAAAGGAATCCAGGCAGGAAAGCCATATTATGCGGTTATGTGCCCGCTGCAAATGGTCGCGACATTTTTCACTTACACTGATAATTCACTTCCGCCAGCTATGCGAGTCCAGCGCGTCCTAAATAAACAGCGTATTCCTGAAATGAAAGAATATATATTGAAAAACCGTGACAGTTACGTGTTTTCGGCACTTACTGCGTCCGTCGACGGAGAATTGGAATTTATATCGCAACACAATAGTTCTTCCGGGCAATTGAAAATCCCTATAAATTCTCGTATAATAATCAATGATGGGCAGCACCGTAGGGCGGCTATTGAGATGGCCTTGCAGGAGTGCCCAGAATTGCGTTATGAGGATATTTCAATAGTCATTTATTACGATCTTGGTCTTGCTCGCTCTCAGCAAATGTTTACTGATCTCAATCGTTATGCAGTTCGTCCAACAAAATCATTAAATATTTTGTATGATAACCGAGACTCATTCTCGATCATTATTAAGGAGTGTATAAACTGCATTCCCATTTTTGAAGGTTGCGTTGAAAAAGAAAAATCATCAATCTCTAACCGTTCAAAGGCATTATTTACTTTGAGCGGCTTATTTCATGCATCCAAATTGTTTTTACATGGATTTCAATTCACCGATGCGGAATCTCGTGACACCATTATTTCTTTTTGGAACGCTATAGCATTAAATATGCCACTTTGGCAAAGTGCTAAAAACAAAAAGATACCTCCAGAAGACTTTCGAAGAGACTACATATGTGCCCATGCCATAACGCTAAAGGCCCTGGGAACATTAGGAAATATGCTATTGAAACAGCAAGTGCCAAAAACATCTTGGAACGATAAGTTATGTTTTCTGCAAGATGTAAATTGGAACAAAGATGGCAATGAACTTCAGGGTCTAGTTATTGTCAATGGGCGTATATCATCATCGCAAAATAACCAAAAGGCATTTGCCGAATACCTTATTGGAAAATCAGGTTGGGCAAAAATGACTGGAAGGGGTTCGGTATGAGTATAACAAAACAAGAAATCAATAATTTATCTGATATCGTAAAAAGGCTATATCTTGAAGATGATGTTCCATGGGTTGTTGGATATTCAGGAGGCAAAGATAGCACTGCTACATTGCAATTGGTTTGGCTTGCTCTATCTGAGTTGCCGATTGAGCAACGTATGAAGAAAACCGTGCATGTTATCAGCACAGATACTCTTGTTGAATCACCTGTTGTCTCAAAATGGGTAGAGATATCTCTAAAGAAAATGCATGATATAGCAAATGATAAAAGCAATCCAATGCCTATAGTTACACATAGATTGACCCCTGATTATAATGATACTTTTTGGGTCAACTTACTGGGACGTGGATATCCTTATCCCCGCCCGAACTTTCGGTGGTGCACAGACCGCCTGAAAATCAAACCATCAAATACATTTGTGCAGAATATGGTTTCCACTTTTGGAGAAGTCATTCTTCTTTTAGGAACTCGGAAAGCTGAAAGTGCAAAAAGAGCAAAAACAATGGAGTATTATGAGAAACACCGTGTACGCGAATTTTTAAGCCCTAATGGGACAATGCAAAATGAATTAGTTTTTTCACCCCTTGAAAATTGGTCAGATGATGATGTCTGGCTATTCTTAATGCAGTACAATAATCCTTGGGGACATTCCAATAAAGACTTATTGACGATGTATCGAGGAGCTACCGCTGATGGTGAGTGTCCTCTTGTTATGAGTTCAGATACACCAAGTTGTGGGAAAAGCCGTTTCGGATGTTGGGTTTGCACAATGGTGGAACAAGACAAATCAATGGCAGCAATGATTATAAACGACAGTGAAAAAGAATGGATGATGCCTCTTTTAGAATTTAGAAATCAAATTGGTGACCCTATTGCAGACCGTGATCGCCGAGATTTCAGGCGAATGACCGGTACTGCTCACATGTTCAGGGGACGTCTTGTCCATGGGCCATATAAAAAAGAAGTGCGTGAGGGTTGGCTGCGGAAGTTGCTCACTATTCAGACTAAGATTAACCATAGCGGGCCAGATGAATTCCGCTCACTTAAATTGATAACAAATGGGGAGCTTAATAAGATTCGCCAAATCTGGTTGGACGAAAAGCACGAATTTGATGATTCACTTCCATCTATCTACAAAGAGGTAACTGGTCAAAATTTAGAGTTTACGAGTAATCGTTCGGAGGCATCCTTTGGAAAATCAGAGTGGGAGCTTCTTTCGGAGGTTTGCCATGACTTATACCCAGATGAACGTTTACTATTTGAGATGACAGGGCATATTATAGATATCGAACGCAAATCTGCTGATTTTAAAAAAAGGCGTGGCGTTATCCCCGGTGTTGAAAATCAAATTAAACGTAGCTTTTTTAAAGATGAAGATGATGCACATCGCTATGCAATGGAAAAGGTGCAAAGGAAAAAGGACATGGGGGCTTCATACGATCAAAAGGCAGAAGCGGAAGATAGCCAGATTAACCTATTTGGCGATGAGGAGGATTTATAATGAAAATCAGTCGTCTAATCCTCCACAATTTTGGTATTTACGCGAATACAAATACATTAGAGTTAGCTAGTGAAAAACCCGTCATTTTGATAGGCGGTATGAATGGACGAGGAAAAACCACCCTACTTGAAGCAATTCTTTTAGCTTTATATGGACGGCGTTCTTTCGCTTTCACCGATAGCAAGCTTTCTTTTCCTCATTATTTAGCTAGATCGGTTAATAAAGCGGATGGTTCACTCGAAACTTTTATTGAGTTGATGTTCGACCTATCTTCGGACGAAGGCACCGATAATTATAGTGTTAAGCGTTTGTGGTCATTGCAAACTGCAATACCTGCATTAAAGACGATTGTTCAGAAAAACGGTTTATATGATCAAATTCTTTCTGATAATTGGGATCTATTTGTTGAAGAAATGATTCCAAGTGCAATTGCTCCATTTTTCTTCTTCGATGGTGAAAAAATAGCTGAACTGGCCACCTCAGACAATGAATCTCAAATGAAAAACTCCATAAAGAATTTGCTTGGTATAAATGTGATTGATCAGTCTATTACCGATATAAGAAAAATCATTATGAGCAAAAAGTATACAATGAAAACAGATACCCATGCCATAGAAATCGCAGAGTATGAAGAAAAGGTAAAAAAAGCAGAGATAGAAGTAAGAGAGGCTAACTCTGAAGTGGGTCTACTTGAAATTAAAAAATCTAGGCTCTCAGAGAAATTGAATGATGCCGAAAATGCTTTTGCTGCTATGGGAGGTAGTCTAGCTTCTAATCGAGTAGATATTGTGCTGCGTCAGTCCGTGATTCAGGAAAAACTTGAAGAGGTTAATTCGCAAATTTTAGAGTTAGCTTCTGGAGACCTTCCCTTACTTATGACACTTCCGCTCATGAAAGATATGTTCATCGTTTCAGAGGCAGAAAAAGATCAGAAAGCGATTCAGATTGCTTTGGAACAGCTTCCTGCCTTATATAGTGAATTTGACAAAGGGAGAGGCCATGATATCGTCTTTAAAGAGTTTTTTGATTTCGTAAAGAGTAACACAAAAGAATTGGAAACAGTCTATAATCTGTCCGAGAGTGGATTTTATCAACTCCAAGCTTTATGCTCTACATTTCTTACTCTTCATCGGGAAAATGCAATTCGTCTGTTAAAACAGCGACAGAGATTACTCGCAGAAAAAGATGAAATTGAAAACTATCTATCAATTGATGTGGATGAGGATGCGACCACGAAAAAATATGACGAAATATTAGGTCTAACGACGGAACTTGCAACAGTGAATGAACAACTTCGGTTAGCACAGAAATTAGCAGATTCAAAAAAAACCACTGTTGAAGAATTAAAGCATCAGCAATTAAAAGTAATTGAAAAGGCAGTTAGTAGTATTGAGGACTCCACGGATACGAAACGAATTATAACCTATGCAGGGTATTCTATTAATTTACTACAAGCTTATAAAATCCGGCTACAGGAATCTAAAACAGAGATCCTTGCTCAAACCATTACCGATTGTTTTAAGAAAATCGCAACTAAGCAAAATCTCATAAGCGAAATTAAAATAGAACCTGTGACACTTAGTTTTATTTATTTGGATAGCGAAGGTGTGCCAATAGACAGATCATCATTCTCCGCAGGTGAGAAACAGCTACTCGTCATTTCTATGTTATGGGCATTAGGCATTTGTTCAAAGAAAAAGTTGCCTGTAATTATCGATACCCCATTGGCTCGGTTAGACAGCGCTCATAGAGAAACATTAATTACAAACTATTTTCCGAAAGCCAGTGATCAGACAATTTTGCTATCAACCGATTCGGAAGTCTATGGTAATTATTACGATCTTATCCGTGCTTATGTGGAAAAAGAGTATACACTGGTTTATAACGATGTAACTAAGCAAACAACTGTACATAAAGGTTATTTTGGAGATGAATGTATATGATCGTCAATGATATTAAACTTTCTAATCAGTCTAAAGACAAACTTTCTCGACTGAAGGGAAAAACAGGTATCCAAAACTGGAATATTCTTTGCCGGTGGGCATTTTGTTTCTCAATTAGTGAAACTACCATTCCAAATGACTTTGAACTCCCAACTGATAGTAATGTGGAGATGTCGTGGCACACTTTTGCTGGTGAAAATTACGAAATATATGAGGCACTTATTCGTGCCCGTTGCATAAAAGATGGCTTACCCACAGATGAAGCTACATTGTCCAAATACTTTAAACTTCATCTCAACCGCGGAATCGCATATCTTTCTGGTACCAACGTGATTAAATCTATTGATGACTTGATTAACCTTGCTCTTCAAAAAAGTCAGGAGGTTTAACATGAGCGTTTATTTGGATTATAATGCTTCAACACCTATCGACGAACGGGTATTGGAGGGCATGATTGCGGTCTATCACAATTTCTATGGAAATCCTGATAGCCGTACTCATGAATTTGGAACCAATGCGCAAAAGCAGGTCGAAAATGCCCGTGGGCAGGTTGCCTCGCTTTTAGGCGTGGCTAAAAATGAGGTCGTTTTTACAAGCGGCGCGACTGAAAGTGATAACATGGCCATCTTAGGACTTTCTGAATACGGCATAGCGAATAATAAAAAACATATTATTACAACCGCGATCGAGCATAAAGCCATTTTGGAACCTATTAAAATCTTAGAAAAGCGTGGTTTCAAAATTGACTATATTTCTCCAAACGAAAGTGGGCGAATTGATGCCCAACTCCTTTTGAACAAGGTAAGGTCAGACACTCTACTCGTTAGCATATCACACGCCAATAATGAGACAGGCATTATCCAACCAGTAGAGGAAATCGGGGATACCCTTTCCAAAATGGACATTTACTTTCATATTGATGCAGCTCAGAGTTGTGGTAAATTAGTTGAAGAACTAAAATCCACAAAATATGACCTGCTATCTTTAGCCGGTCACAAAATGTATGGTCCTCAAGGTATCGGAGCACTGATATTACGAATGAAAAAATATAAAAGACCGCCTATTAAACCCATCATGTTTGGTGGTGGACAAGAAGGCGGACTAAGACCTGGAACATTACCTGTAGCATTAATAGTTGGATTAGGAAAGGCATGCGAAATTGCCGAGCAAGAACATACTAAAGCTATTGATGGGTATCGACAAACTAAAAAAATACTCATAAGTGAACTGGTAGCGTCCGGTGTTGCTTTTGAAATTAATGGGGATCAGCAGTACTGTATGCCAAACACTTTGAATGTCAGCTTTCTAGGTGTTGACTCAGAAGCGCTTATGCTGGCAACAAAGCAATATTGCAGCGTGTCTAATGGATCGGCCTGTTCCTCCCATGATTATAAACCTAGCCACGTCTTAGCGGCTATGGGTCTCTCAGATGAGCGGATCGAAAGCGCGATCCGAATTAGTTGGGGGAAGGGATACTACGACTTAGCTGAGATCCATAAAATGTTGGATGTAATAAAGGAACTAGCATAAAAATAGGATTTAAAGTTTATCCAGTACCCCTTAGAGTCTTTGTATCCCACAAATCACATTATGTTTTAAATGTATCTCCAGAATCCATTTGCATCAAGTTTGATTTCTGAAAGAGGCCCTAAACCTATCATTGATTTTCTGGAGCATAAGTTCCTGGTTACCATCTCCAAAATAATCAGTGAGAAAATTGTGATAGCTATTAATGATAGTCGGTTGATCTGCAGCTTGTCCTTTTAAAGCTTGTAACGCTATGAATGAGGGCATTTGCTTAATATGATCTACAAACAATGCGATATGCTTTGGCATTTGATCTTGAAATTCATCTTCGATTTGCGAAATTTTCGTAACTATATCATTGTGACCGAGAGAGGCATTTATCTGTTCATTAATAATCAGATAATTAATCGTGCTTTTTTTAAACTTATTAATGTATTCAACCGTGTTAAGCTCAAACTCAAAGTTGTTATTGTCGTCAACCCAAATAACTCTTTGCCCTCTATTATCATGTACAATTAGATGTTCTCGATTAAACCCAGTATCAAGGGAATACAGTTTGGGCAGAAAATTATCTGAAGATATATAAAAATCAATTATTGAATATAGTGCATATGCATCTTCTAGATTGAAGGTTTCTGATGGAGAATAGTTATTTAGGTAATTATTCCTAAGCAATTTGATCGCTTCAATAATCCTTCTTTGCTTCTGAGGTATATCATCATATAAAATGTTAAAAATCGTATGATCGATTGATCCTTTTTGCTTTCGTTTATTATCATTAATAAATAAAAATGAATATATGTAATAGTTTGTAATTAACTTTTTGAAATCAGCACGTAATACTCCCTGCCCCAAAGTCACATCTTTTTTAAAAAAATGAACCATCATTAGAAACGGAAATTTATGATATTGGGCGGCTCTACTTTCAATTATATTTTTGCACATTTTTTTCATAACAATATGCTCTTGTGTATTTCTGTAACGGCTTAGATCGGGACATAGATCCAAAAAAATATAAACGTCATTATTAAGACAATTCCAGAACGAAGTTATGTTTTGGGAATAATCCACCATATCATCTAACAACCGTTTTGTTTCATTATTATTTTTCCCTTCTAGATAGTGAGTGCCTCCAGGCGACAATCTTTGAGGGATTTCATAGCTTTCTGGCTTGGATAGCAGGTAATGGTATAAAAATTCACTCATATCTTTATAACCGAAATTGAGAAATGTTCTACTATTTTTCTTAAGCTTAACCCATTGCTCTTTCAATTCATCATGATATTGCGGCCAATAATTTTTAAAGCAATAGCCCTTAAATATATCCTCTACATCGAGTAATTGTGATTTAAAATTTATATCTAAAAAAATCTGTTCGATGGAGGTAGTATAACCTGTATTGCTACTTATTAAGATAAGAAAAGAACAATCTAGAAGCTTTTGAACGAAACTACCCTTATCTTCAATTCTATTTAGTTGAGCTAGAATAATATCATATATCGTAATAAACGTATCTTTCTGGAAATATACATCAAAATCGTCATTTATATCAATATTGATTGAATTTTGATCAAGTACTAAAAATTCTCCAATAGTTTGATTTTTTAATACGAAAGCATTTTCTTTTTTTAAATATCCAAGTATATTATCTTGTTCAAGATTAATGCCTTGTCCTGTTTGATTTTTCAATATGTTAAACAACGCTATCAGAATCAGAAAAACTGTCGTAATTCGTTGTTGTCCATCAACAATTTCATAGCAACGATCTTTTTTATCCAAAATAATGTTTCCTAAAAACTTGTCTCGATTATTAATGTCATTAACAAGTGTGGTTACTTTTTCTTCTGTCCATTTATATTCACGCTGATATTTCGGTATAACATATTGAATAATACCATCATCAAAGCTTTCAGTATTCTCTACATTCCTTGCGATACAGAAAAACTCACTCAGTTTAACAATAAATGATTTCATATAGGTTATACTCCTTATTAGGATTGCTTAGGATGGGAAATAACAACTCACCAGCATTTTTCTATCTAAAAGTCTTCGCACCTATTCTTGGTTCTCAATGAATACCCCATCTTTAAAGCACTCGAAATAATCTTGATAAAATTCGTCGAGACGTGTATGCTTAGGCATTTTTTCTAAAATCACACTAATTCCACGAGCAGCATATTGATTTAAACGATTTTCGCCTTCTGCAGTCAATCTGGTCCTGGAATGTGAATCCAGCAGAGTTGTCATAAGCCGTTCTAAAGCATCAGCGTTTGTTTCATCAACAGGGATACGCTTTGCCTCAGTAGATATTAACAGTGCTGCTATGTAATCGCTGCTCTTTCGATAATCTATTGGATATTCGTCAACTAATTCTGATGATTCAAATTCTGCATTTGAGTCTATTTTAGTTTGGGCCAAACCTACTAGAAAACTTAAATAATAGCCATCAAACCAGTAATTCAGTTTCCCATCTACCTTGCCCGTAATATCGCGGAAATACTCTCTACAATTTTTCGGTAATCTAAATGGCATTATTCCTCCTCCTCACACTGATATGCTGAAAAATAATCTTTTCCAAATGTGCATGTAGCCTTTTCGTTATTCTCTTTGCCTTCTATCGTGGCATAAAGGACATCATCCATGCTATAGAATTTTTCGGCAAACCCAGCCACCTCTCCAGAGGTGACAAAGATTATTAGTTGCTTAAACAATGTAGGTATTATAGATGCAACTTCTCTTCTTACTCCAAGATCCATCGATGCCGCGGGTGAGTCTATTACAAACGGAAATTCAAATGAAGAATGTTCAAAAAGTGATCCGATATATGAATAAGCGATTGCTAAAGTCTGACCTTCGCTAACTGCTGTTCTATCATGTAGAATTAAACTGCCATCTATTTTATCGACTGTTATCCTGTCATCCGTAAGAATCCTTTCAACCTTTTCATTTGTCTTTATTATGATACTATCCTTAAGTTTCTGTAAAGCTAATGAGCGTATATTATTAATGTATATAATTAGTTTGTTGGCTTTTTGTGTATACTCATATGTGCCTGTCGCACGTTGCAAATTTTCTTCAGCTTCTTTCCAGGCCTTCTCTGCTGCTGCAACGTTATTTTGCTCTGAAGTATTCGGTGTTCCATATGGCGCATCTAATATGTCTCGCTCTTGTTGAAGACCTAATATTTTTTGCTTGATGTCAGATTGTTCCTCTGCAATTGACTCTGCCTTACGTATCGCTTCCTCATCTAAGTGTAATACTAATCTGTCTAAAGCGCTTTGAATGCTCTGTATTTCTTCTTTTAATGTTATCATTTGTTCAAGAGCAATAGTAAGTTCCCCGCTAGTACTGTAATTTCTCAGTGAGTCCTTGATCGCATTGATAACGCTTAAATCATCTTCACCAAGATAATTATCTGCTCGTTTCAGAATTGCTACTTTTTCTTCCTGCCCAATCGGCCTACCACAAACACACTCAGGACTTTCAGACAGTTCCTTAAAAAACTCTCGAGCTGTAGTTTTGGGAAGCTTGAGAGTTTGCATATTATTCATCAAACTTTTTAATCGCGCATCAAAAAGCGAATGTATATTAAAAGGCTCTTTTACTTCAGTTCCAATTGTTTGCAACAAACTATTTAGTTCATTATTTTTTAATGCCTTTCTACTTGTTAAGTTTAATTGATCTTGACGTAAACGTTCATCTGACGTAATGAGTTCTGTCCGTTGATTCTCCAGATCGACCCACCTTGTTTGATATTGAGACATCTGTAAAATGACTTTATCACGTCGGGTTACCAAATTCAAATAGTGATTTCTTTTATTTTCCATGCGCGTACGATTGTAGCTGAGGCTGCTTGATGTTGCCCCCTTTGAATCCGATTCCGATTGTTTACGCTGTACCAATGAGTTGATTTCAGAAATCAGGTTATCTAATTTTTCGATTTGATACAAATATGTAACAGCTAGTTCAGCTTCCTTGCTATCAGCACTAAGTGTTTTTTTTGCCTGTTCTCCATCAAAGATAAACCTATTAATAAATTCTTTAGTGAATACTCCCTTAAGTTGCATGGGAAGTGTATGCCCCTGCTCTAGCCCTCCAGACATGCCGACATGCGAAGTCTCATATGAGGCCCTACCCCGTTCATAATCCAAAATCAGATTATAATGGTATAATTCTGTGCCAAACTTTATTTTTATGTAAAATTTCCCTTGTGATGCCTGTCCTTTTGTAGGCTTATAGCTTCGAACTTCTTCTGGATTCCAATTCGTCGCTGTGCCATTTAATACTGAACGCATAAGTGAAATAGTAGTTGTCTTGCCTGTTCCATTACGCATCATTACTAGTGTGACATGAGACAAATGGGTGCCACCTTGAAGCAAATCCAAATCTAACGTGTTGAAGCGTCTTATGTTTTCATAACCCCAACCTAGTATTTTAATTTCCATCAGAATTTCCCTCCGATAGATTTATTAGCTCAATAACATCATCAATGTCGCGTTCTACATAAGAACTATCAAAGTAGTTCTCTATAAGTTTAGTAAATCTGGGTTTGAAATCACTAGATTCTTCTGTCACAGATACTACCTCATTCATTGCATTTGAGAGTTCTTCATATAGCTTCATTAGAATCCCTCCTTACCTTTGAAAGTTGTGTTAACCACTCGCACCGATCCATATCCGCACTAAGCTCTCCATCCAAATCGTTTGTTTCCGAATTAGCACAGATAAAATCGACTACATTCGCTCGTTTCTCGGGATCGTCTGGATTTATGCGTAAACTACGCCCAATTCTCTGTGTAGTGACTAATCTACCTCTATCAGAAGAAAATAAGATAATGTTTTTGACCGACTTAATGTCAACACCCTCAGAAATTTTTTTACACGTTATCAAGCAATTTATAGTCCCGATAGCAAATTTGTGCAGATTCTCTTCATCATCTTCACCATAATAAGTATGGAACTCCGGAAAGTTATGAATCATAAGATTCTGGACACTAATTCCATACTCACGTGTTTCTACAAAAACAATACACCGACCTAAGATATCTGGCCTACTTCTAATTAGATCATTGAAAAGAGGTAGTTTTGCAACAGATGTTTTGTTAACCCTCGCAAGATCTCTATACATATCTTCATCACTCACAAGTTCACCGCTTTTCCTTCGCGCAGCATATCTTGCTATAATTGCACGTTTGTTTTGCTTTTCCTCATCAGTAAGCTCATATTCAAGAGGAAGGTATGAAAACTCACACAAAATTCCTTTTTGTATGGCATCTTCTAACGTAAATCTGTAAATGACAGGACCTACTTCTTGTAGTATGAATTTATTACCTTCATCGTCATATTCTCTTTCTGGGGTTGCGCTTAATCCTAAACGGTATTGGAAATGAGATATCTTGCCTGATAACGAAGCACGCAAAGATTCTGATCCCAATCCATGAACCTCATCAAACACGAACATCGTTTCGTCATATACATTGGAGATTCTCGTAGACATGCGGTCAATACACTCGTTAAGGCGTGTTGGGTCACGTGAGATTATTAGTACACATTTACTCCGGCATAAAAGGAAGGAAGGAAGCTCTTTGTAAATTGAATCAAAATACTTAAATACTCGAATGTCGGCGTTTAGGTATGACAGCACCTCTTTTTCCCACTGATGCAACAAGTCATTGCCGTAAGTTGTAATAACAACACGCCTTATCGTTCCATTATTAAATAATTGTGACATAACTTTTAAAGCCGTACGGGTCTTTCCCGTTCCAGTCGCCATTTCAAGTATGCCGTTATTTGCAATCAAAAATGCCCTGACTGCTGCGTCTTGATGCCGCCAAAGCCCTGTTTCAACGTTTTTTTCTTTCTTGTCATATGGACGGTCGCTTTTCCTAAATTTAATCAGTTTTTCACGAATCGCATTACTACTTTTTATTACTTGTAAATTCTCGTCAAGATTATTCCAAAGCCTTTCAAACCTTTTAATGTCCTCATTAACATATGAAAGCATACCATCCCAAGATTTAAATATTTTGATACTCTCATAATTTGAAAAGCCTTTGCTACTATCATTTATTGATCCAGTAAACGATAATGAGTTTCCATTTGAATCATAGAAAACACCAAATTTATCGTGAAAATCTCCATCCAGCAATTTTTTTGTGGGTATGGCGAATCTTAATTCTAGTATGTTATCGTATATCATCCATCCCAAGGCATTTCGAGTATTAAACTCAATTTCTTCTGACAAGCGGTCAATACATTCATTAATTAAACCTTGAAAATACGACGAAACAGACTGCATATCTGGTGCAGATTTAATTGCCAGGTAGTCTCTTTCATCCAATATTGGGCTGGTTATCCATCGAGCCTTTCCACAATTGCTTGCAAATTCAGCCATTCCGTTCGCATTCTTAGAAATCCAGCCTGACGTAAAATAACCGACACCACGGTCATATTGGGTAGCCCATTTGAGGCATGGTATATAGAAGTCTTTATCTAAATCGTTATCGGAAGTATTTAAGCTTATGGGCACATCTGGAAAATTCATTATATTAGTGCCTCCTAAGTGTGCAATGGATTAGGCCCTGCTTATTCTTTCACCATTGACAAGAATTCCAGCAACTATTCTGTATTTAAGTTAATTATATGTTTAATTAAGAGGAAAATCAACAATTTTCCACATTAATCCCCGCCAATCTACTTGATCAGACAACGAACACGAAGAGCACGGAATTTTGGAAAGATAGCCACTCGGTTCAACACTCCATTTCGTGGTTACGGTGGAGCTTCTGCTGGTGCTCTTCGAGCAAGTTGTTTATTGTTCTATTTAAACGTCGTAAAAGGTACAGAATGATTATTTAAGGCAAAACCAAAAGAAAGGTGCTATTACGCACCTTTCTTTTGGTTTGCCCTTTCTTCCGCGGTCTTATCCTCTTTACCCTCATTCTGCTTTTCAATGCTGGCCTTCAGGGCATCCATGAGATTAATCACTTTTCCAGCCTGTTCCGGCCCGGCGGCGACAACCTCTTTTCCTGCAATTTTTGTTTCAATGAGCTCTTTGAGTTTGCTTTGGTATTCATCCTTATATTGAGATGGATCAAAAGGCGTGTCCATGGAGTTTATCAGTACCTGAGCCATTTTCAGTTCCTGCTCAGTCGGCTCCGGAATCTCATAAGACTTTTGCAGATCCTTGATGTCATCCTGATAAAACATGGTTGAAATCAAAACCCCATTTTCACGCGGAATGATCGCCATCAACGTATCTTTTGTTCCCATGACGGTCTTGCCGATCGCAACTTTCTGCTCTGCCATCAGAGCAGACCTCAGGAGTTCAAAAGCCTTCTCCCCTCCTTTATCCGGGACAGCCTGGTATGTCTTCTCATAGTAAACCGGCGATATCTGATTTAACTGTGCAAAGTGCATGATTTGAATCGATTTTTCCTTTTCGGTCTTGATTTTCTCTATTTCATCATCAGAGACAACGATATAATGATCCTTATCATATTCATAACCTTTGATAATGTCTTCGCTTTTCAGTTCTTTTCCGCAATGCGCGCAGCTCTTTTTATACCGCACACGGCTCTGATCTTCTTTGTGCAGCTGATTAAAATGTATATCGTTATCCTGAGTCGCTGTGTACAGTGATACGGGGATTGCCACGAGTCCAAATGAAATAACTGAATGATGTGCAACTGGCATAAACGCACCTCCCGCACTAGTTTATCCAAAATGCTAACAAATACAAAAATTAAGGCTCGGGGCTTATTAATCACATGGATAAACTTTGCTGAAGCGACGGATAATACCTAGAAAGTGAGCTGATTTGCCCTTTGCTCTGTTTGTATTCCCCGCTTGTCAAAGTTTTCGGGATTATGAAGTTTCGTATTAGAGCGGTATTTATCATTTAGGTGAATGTAAATGACTATAAAGCTAGAAGATTACAACCGAAAAAGGAATTTTGAAAAAACCGGGGAGCCCGAAGGCGAAACGGGAAAGCCCGAAGAACGGTTGAAGTTTGTTGTCCAGCACCATATCGCCCGCAGAGACCACTACGACTTCCGGCTCGAATGGGAGGGCACACTTTTAAGCTGGGCGGTTCCCAAGG
>DBTI01000200.1:551-8261 GCA_002306975.1 Ruminococcaceae bacterium UBA1320 | reverse complement strand
GGATTTGACCATCACCGCCGACGGGCCGGACGAGGAGCAGGTCTGCAAGGAGCTGAAAGTGCTGATTGAGGAAGGATTAGATGGTTAAAAACAATATAATATTATAAAGCAAGTTACTGAAAGGACTTGTCGTCTGTGAATAACAAGCGGCAAGTCCTTTTACTTTGCTTTGCGTCCCTGTTTTCCGTTGCTTATTAACAATTAAAAGACAATAAATTGTCTATAGAATATTGTGCCTCAACCCGACACAATATTAAATGCAGAGGGCGTTACTCTCTGTGCTTTTCACGGTATGAGTAGCAAGTTTTCCGAAGCTGTGCAAAGGAAAGCGCACCCAAGAGCAGAAGCTTGGATGCGCAGGTTTGGATAACTGTCATTGAACGAAACCGCGGTCGGTTAGCAGAAGGCTATGGGAAAAGCATCCTGGGTTTCTGGCTAAAGAATCACGACTACGAGTTATTTTTAGGCGGATTTGAGAAAAAGCACTACCCAAACATTCACATTGCAGTTAAAATAGGTACAGCAAAGCCAGCCTGCCCTCAGAGCAGGCTTTTTTCAAAGCTTTGCAGTTCAGCAGGTCTGCGGCGGTGAGAGACCGGTTCTCAACAGACCGCAGAAACCACAACTTGGGCACTGAGATGGCTTTCTGCCGAGAATCTTTTGAATGAGGGACTCGGTGGAGAGTTTTTCTCTTTGGGCAAGGGAGGTGCCGGTTTGTATTTTGCAGGAGCGCAGCTTTTTTTGCTTGCCTCTGCCGGAAAGGAAGCCATAATGCCGCATCGTCGTCCAGAGCGTGGCATGGCCAAGAATGCACTGGATAAAGAACACATTTACGCCGCCTCCATGAGATGTGTTGCATAGCAGCTGCAGGCATGGAGCTTTTTAAGCGACTTATCATTGGCAATATCCGATTCGCAGCGTCGGAGTCAGCGTTACCGGTCACAAAAATATTGTGCTATTTATGCTCTCCATTTTGGGCGCGATATTCAGACGGACTGATTCCTACCGCCTGCTTGAACATCTTGCTGAAATGAAAAGGATCGGCGTACCCGATCTTCTTCCCGATGATATTGATCGGAATCCGCGGATTGCGCAGCAGCTGTTTTGCGGCGTTGATCCGAAAATCACGAATATATCGGACCGGAGACAATCCGGTATTTTTGATGAATATTTTTGTGAGGTAAGATAAGGAATAGCCTAGGCTGGAAGCCATTTCAGTCAGATTGATCTGATCCTGATAATTTTTCAGAATATAATCTTTCATCAGCTGCACGATATCTTCCGGATTGTTTCCCGCATTGATAAATTCACTTGTCAGCTCTTTTTGGCTGGCCAGAAAGTCGTTTTCAATCCGGTGCAGGGTCACGGTTAACTCATCCAGATTAATGGGCTTCAGGAGATAATCCGCGACGTGATTTTTCAGCGCATCTTTGGCATAGGCAAAATCATCGTGGCCGCTTATGATAACACAGCGGATCAGCGGGTATTTTTGTGCGATGATCCGAACCAGTTCCAAACCATTCATCAGAGGCATCTGAATATCCGTCAGTACCACGTTCGGCATGTATTTTTCCACCTGACGCAGGGCATCCTCTCCGTCCGCGGAGATGGCGACTACTTCAAAGTTTTCATTCGCCCTTTGTATATTTCTAACGATGTTTTTGGCAATTAAATTCTCATCCTCCACAACGATTGCGGTAAACGATATCTTGGTCAACTTTTGCCATCCCCCTCCGGCAGCATGTTGCTTTGCGGTATCTCATAAGCACCGATCGTGACGGCCGCACCGTTTGGCACGTGATTCTCAATGCGGAAGATGTATTTATCCTTGTAAAGAATTTTCAAGCGAATAAATACATTCAACATCCCCATCCCATTTAGTTCAAGATCTGGGAAAAGACCCGTATTCGAAATAATGCTGATTTTTTCGTCGATACTGCGCAGATCTTCCTCCGAAAATCCGGGTCCGTTGTCAACCACGCTGATTCTCCAGGAACGGTCGTCCGCACTGCCGTTTACTTCAATCTTCGTGGGAAAGCTTTTCTGCCTGCTGGTATATTTCACCGCGTTTTCCACCAAAAGCTGCAGGCACAGCTTCGGCACGCGTATGGGCAGCATCCGGTCCGGCAGGTCGATTTTATCGGCAAGTTTTCCGGCGTAACGGAGCTTCATGGACTGCAGATAATCCCGCACACAATCCAATTCCTGCTCAAGGGGAACCAGTTGCTCATTGTTTGAGGAGATATAACGAAGAATTCTTGCGTTTGACTGGCACATCTGTACAATCTCGTCATTCATTTGCTCATCAGCCATCGCCTGAATGGTCGACAATGTGTTATAGAGAAAATGAGGATTCATCTGGGACTGCAAAGCAAGAATCTTAGACTGGATTTCACGGTTCTGCAGTTCCAGTTCTCGCGTCATGGCCGCTTTCGCTTTGCGCTGCATCTTTTGAAGTGCTTTGTACAACGTGTCAAGCTCGGTAATCCGGATACTGATTTCCGGGAAGCTTGTATCCTCATCGCTCGTGATTTCAAAATGCCGGATTTCCGAGTAGATTCGGTTCATCGGTTTGCCGATTCGTTTCGCGATAGAAAAAGAAAGAAGACTTACGGCAAATAGAACAATCAGAAAAATCATGAGGTAAGTTCCGATATAGTTGTAAATCGGCTTCATTAATTTGTCGTTGCTTACCACCATGGCGGTTGTAAAACCGCTGTACCCGGAAGCCGTATAGAGGATGTACTCGTTCTTTTCGTTTATTATATGGACATTTTTACCATTTTGATCGGGCCCCGACGCTTGTGCCTTGATCTGGGAAAAGTAGCTGTTCGGTTTATCGCCGAACGGGTAAACCAGTTTTCCAGAAGTATCGTAAATGTAGATTTTTTCTTCATACAAACGATGGATGGAAGCGATGGTGTCGTCAATTTTCTTAAGAGATAATTTTAGCTCCACAATACCCTGCGGAGTATTGAGCGAACTGAAATACACTCTGCAGAGGGAGAGATATCCGAAGCCTTTCTGGCTGGAGTAATAGCGGTCCAAAACCGAATCTTTGCCGCAGGAAAAAACTTTTGAGCCATAGGCATCGTATGCGCTTTTGTACCACGGCATGTCCTTGACGGAAATATTCTGCGTGGAGTTGTCAAGCCCGACTCCGAGACGGCCGGAATTCAAGGAGTAAAGATAGACCTGATCGACCGGTTGGTTGGGACCAATAATGGCGATCAGCATGTCGTAAAGCGCAAGCGTATTTTGTTCGTAGTTGTATTTGTCCAGCGTCGTTGCCACCTGCGGGAAACCGCCGCTGTACTCCAGGTAGTCTCTAAACCGCTCCTTAATCAGATTGGAATACATGATGTTTTGGGAAACCGTGTCTAGGCCTTGAACTTCCGTATCAAGAGCGCCGCTGATATTGCTTACGCTGTTCTTAATGGAGCTGAATGTATCCTCCTTGATTTTTGAGGATTCCAGCACGGCGAAATATCCCATAGCAAGGGAAAAGACAAGAATGAACAGAATGGTATAGGGAACAAACAGAGCTCTTTGTATGGAAGTTGGTCTCTTTTTCATCTTAAAATGGACCTCTTTGTTGAAGGAAATTAGTTAAAAAAGTACATGCAAAAGCGTTGCTTTATCCATTCAAATAAACAGTCGATAGTTATATGATATACATGGCTCAAAAAATTGTCAATATGTTACAAAACAGATGGGGAGGTATTGTGTATGAAAAAGAGTTTCAGAGTCCTATCCGCGTTTCTCACCGTGGGAATGCTCGCATCTTTTACAGCCTGCAGCGGAGGGAATCCAATGGCATCTTCCAACAGCCCCGCGTCAGCCACTCCGGCGGCATCGTCTCAGGCATCGGCCGGTGACAGTTCGGCCGCAGGCTCCGCCGCAAAACAGGAAAACGTAACTATTACCTTTATGGCAAGTCAGGACTGGGTTCAGGATGCGGAGATAAAGCTTGGCGCCGAATTTGAAAAGCAGACGGGCATCAAGGTCGATTACCAGATCATTCCTTCCAACCAATACACCAGTCTTCTGATGACGAAACTGAACGCTGGCGAGGGCCCCGACATTTTCGGCAATCAAAGCGGCAGGTTTGATATTCAGACCCAACTCAATGTAGAAAAAAATGCGGTTGATCTTAGTTCTGAAAGTTGGGTAGGCAATGTTGACAAAGACGCAGCTGCGGAGCTCTCCGTAAACGGTAAGCTGTATGGACAACCGATGGGAGACGTATCCGCGGTTTGGGCAATCGCATACAACAAGAATATTTTTAAGAGTCTTGGAATAGAAATTCCGAAAACATATTCTGATTTTAAGGCTGCCTGCGCAAAGATAAAGGCAAAAGGAATAACACCAATATATGAATGTGTATCTGACGGCTGGCACCACACCCTATGGTTCCCCGAAATGGGGCCTGCTGCAGAAACTGCTACCCCTGGACTGGCTGACAATCTGAATAACAATAAGGCTAAAATGGCTGATAATCAGACAATGCAGACGGTTCTTTCTCAAATTAAAGAGATGGCGACCCTTGGTTACTGGGGCGACAACTATATGTCAAACAAGTATGCGGATACACCGAAGAACTTCGCTACCGGCAAGTATGCAATGACAGTTGCAAACCAAGGCTTAGGTGCAGATATTAATAAGGTGGATCCAAAATTCAAGGTTGACGATGTCGGATATTTTGTAATACCTCTGGCTGACAACCAAACTTTGAATGTGAATCCATGCGGTCCGTCAAGATTTATCTACAAAAATTCTAAGAATGTAGATGCAGCGAAAAAGTATCTGGAATTTATGGCTTCCGACTCCAGCCTGAAATACCTTACTGAGAATGTTTCCAAGTTTAATAAGCTTCCCTATAGCAATGCGCCGAGCAAATACTCAGATACCATTAAAGAGTTCTACGCGAGATATCCCAAGACAGGGACGGTATATCAAACAGCGGTCAAATATTTAAATCCGCAGTGGACAGAAATGGGCAGTGATATTTCCGCTTTGCTGCTTGGCGAAGAAAAACCGAATGAAGTGCTGAAAAACATAGACAAGAGAAGAGCAGAGCAGGCAAAGACAGCCAAAGACCCTGCATGGAACTAACGAACACGTTTTAATTGCAGCAAAGAAGGGGGCTGAAAATTACTTTCAGCCCTTTTTTTAAAAAGATAATGAGGATTTAATATGAATAAAAACAAAACATATCCGTTTTATTTTACGATAGGAGCGCTTTTGCTCTATACGGTGCTGTTTGTTCTTCCAGGCATAATGGGTATTGGGTATTCATTTACAGACTGGTCGGCATATAGTGATAAACTTAATTTTGTAGGATTTGAAAACTTTAAGACCGTTTTTTCAGCGGATGAAAACTATATAAAAATCCTGACAAATACCCTTCTGTTTACAGTTGTTACGACAATTTTAAAAAATGCGCTAGGTTTACTGATGGCGGTCTTATTAACCAAACATATTAAATTTCTTAATTTCCACCGCGGAATCATCTTTATGCCGAACGTATTATCAACTCTAATTGTAGGTATGATTTTTACATCTATCTTAGATCCAGCAACAGGCCTCTTAAATACGTTCTTTAATTCTACAGGCCTGGGATTTTTTGCAAAACCATGGCTGACGACATCCCAATTTGCATTCGGCTCTGTTATGGCTGTCGATATTTGGAAGGGATTGGGATATATTATGACGATCCTGATTGCGGGTATCCTGTCAATTTCCCCAACCTATTATGAAGCCGCCAGCATTGACGGCGCGAATGGCGTTCAGGCTTTTTTCAAAATTACGTTGCCGCTTCTGCTTCCGACGTTAGCGACCACTACGGTGCTGAATGTCATTTATGGCTTGAAAATATTTGATATGGTATATGCAATGACAAACGGAGGCCCCGGAAAGGCGACCACTGAGGTGTTGTATACCGCTGTATTTAAAATGTTCTCAAACGGACAATATGCCGTAGGCACGGCACTCTCTTCTGTAATGTTCCTTTTCATGGTTGTGATTGGGTTCTTTATGATCCGTGTTATGACAAAAAATGAGGTGGTTGAGTGATGGCTACAAATAAGATAATTAGAAAAGTTACCGCTAATTTACTTGCATGGATCATCTCTATTATTTCATTGGTCCCATTGGTGCTGGTTCTCTTTAATTCATTTAAAGACAGCATTCATGCATCGGACATGAATTTAATGCTGCCAGAGTTTCCATTTATGTGGACTAATTTTTCCAATGTAATCAGCAAAGGAAAGCTGGCCCAATCATTTTTTAACAGTGTATTATATTCTGTGGCAAGCGTAGCACTCTGCTGTATTTTGGCAGCTGCCTGTGCTTATGTGCTATCCCGTAATAGATCAAAAGTCAACAATGCGGTTTACCTGTACCTTGTGCTGGGTATTGCAATGCCAATCAATTATGTGGCACTCATGAAGGTTATGGCTTTTTTCCATTTTATCAACAGTCGCCCTGGTCTTATTTTACTCTATACGGCCATGCAGTTGCCTTTTGCAATTTTTTTACTTCATGGGTTTATTTCCAAGGTGCCGGTTGATTTGGATGAGGCAGCTATGCTTGACGGCTGTTCTCCTTTGCGGCTCTTTTTCTTTATTGTTCTTCCACTTCTCAAGCCGGCTTTAGCGACTGTGACTGTCCTCACTTTTTTAAATACCTGGAACGAATTCGTGTCACCGCTTTATTTCCTAAGTAGTTCCGATAAATGGCCAATGACCCTCTCTGTTTATAACTTCTTCGGTATGTTTCATACTGATTGGAATTTGATATGTGCGGATATTGTACTTACAATTTTACCGGTAATTATTGTTTATCTTTTAGGACAAAAATACATCGTTTCCGGAATGACATCTGGTGCGGTAAAAGGATAGAGTAAAATCGCATGAATATAGTTGATTATAAAATAGAAGGGAATGCAGTTTCCCTAAAAGTTGAACACGGTTTAATGCTTTTAAAGTCTTGCGGCGATGGAATCATACGCTGTGTCTATACAAAGGAATCAAGTATTGCAGACTTTTCAGCATTGCAAATTTCTTGCTTTGACGAATCTTTTCCAGCTTGGAGCGTTACGGAAACCCCGGAACAGCTCCGCTTTCAGAATGGATCTGTCTTACTTTTAATAAATCGCGACAGCGGTCAATTTACATGGATGAATGCGGATACGAAAGAATTATTGCTTCAAGAAAGCGACAAGGAACTCACGGTAGAACCTGTAAACAAATATTCCATTGAAGGGGAAAAGGCAATCATAAAACGGGTGAAAACTGTGGACGGAGAGCGTAATTTTGTTGAGAATATGGTGTCATACCACGATAGGGACGCATACCGTGCAAAGATCTTTTTCCATTTGCAAAAAGATGAGACGATACATGGACTGGGTCAAGCCGAAGAAGGAATCTATAACCGTCGCGGTACGACGCAGTATCTTTACCAGCACAATATGAAAATTCCCATACCGTTTTTTGTTTCCGATAAAAATTATGGGATTCTGTTCGACTGCGGATCATTAATGACTTTTAACGATGACGCATATGGTTCCTATATGTTTCTGGATACCGTGGAACAGTTGGATTACTATTTTATTCATGGGAATCAGCTGGATGATGTAATTGCAGGATTTCGTAAACTGACGGGGCAGGCCGTCATGCTGCCAAAATGGGCTTTCGGCTATGTCCAGTC